>NZ_CP034570.1:3398362-3707304 GCF_003970695.1 Maribacter sp. MJ134 | reverse complement strand
TTTTAATCAGCCTTTAGACAATTGGGATATGACCAATGTAGAAAATATCTCATCCATGTTCAGCAGAACACAAGACTTTAATCAACCCTTACCAACATGGAATCTTACTAACATTACAAATCTTTCCAACCTATTTAGTCAGGCCTCGTCTTTTAATCAAGACATAAGTGGATGGAATACGGGATCAATCACTAATATGTCCGGTGTATTTAACCAAGCAGCATCCTTTGACCAAGATTTGAGTCCTTGGGATGTTTCTGCGGTTACCAACATGAACAATATGCTATCCAATAGTGGACTTTCACAAGAAAACTACGACAATACGCTTATCGGATGGTCTGGCCAAACCGTAAATTCAGGAATCAATCTAGGGGCAACAGGTCTTCAATACTGTGATGCGCTAAACCAAAGACAAAGCTTAATAGATGATGATGGTTGGAATATTACTGGAGATAGTGTGAACTGTTCTTATGTTTTATGTACTACTATTACCATGCCCCACGCAAGTGATACGGCCACTCCTGCAAATAGCGATATTCGTTGGGACCCCGCACCTAACGCTACAGGTTATTATATTACTTTGGAAATAGAACGAGGAGGAGTACGAAGCTATGTAAATATAAATGGTAATCCTGCGAATAATTATGATGTAGGTAATGTTGTCGGTTTGGGTTTCTCCAATGAATTTGACACTGGAGACATTGTTTTTGTAACCGTTGTTCCTTATAACGATGACGGCCCAGCTTCGGGTTGTCAAGAAATCAGCTTTACAGTGGTAGAAAGTTGGGTAAATAGTCCTGATGCCTTTAAACTAACTTATGATACCACATTACAGGAAGGAACTACAACGACCCCGGCAAATCAACTTTTAATTCAAACACAATCAGGTTTTACCTATGATTACAATATTGACTGGGGAGATGGACAGTATGACAATAATGTAACCGGCAATATTACACATACTTATCTAACACCGGGTATCTATACGGTAAGTATCATCGGAACCTTCCCAAGCCCAAGACATAATCAATCAAGTGGCGATGCTTACAAATTGTTGTCTATTGACCAATGGGGAACGCAAGTGTGGGGAAGTATGAACAATGCTTTTGCAGGCTGCGAAAACATGGAATATAATGCGACTGACGTTCCTAATCTTTCCAATGTTGAGGACATGAGTAGTATGTTCATAGTATGCCCATTATTTAATGGCGCTATAAATAATTGGGATGTAAGTAATGTTACAAATATGTATGGAATGTTCGGTGTTGCCTCAATATTCAATCAACCACTAGATACCTGGGATGTAAGCAACGTTACCAATATGAACTTCATGTTTGCAGGGGCTTCCGAATTTAATCAGAATATTAATAGTTGGGATACCGGTAGCGTAACAGACTTTTCTAGAATGTTTAGGCAAGCAACGGTATTCAATCAACCGTTGAACAATTGGGACGTAAGTAGTGCTATCAATATGTCTTCAATGTTCGAATCTACTGAAGAATTTGACCAGCCTTTGAATAATTGGAACGTTGAAAATGTTGAAAATATGGCCTCCATGTTTAACAGGGCAGAAGCTTTCAACCAAAATATAGATAGTTGGAATGTTGCAAATGTAACTAGCACCGCCAGCATGTTTAGTTCGGCAACCGTATTCAATCAACCTTTAAATTCTTGGGATTTTTCGGCAGTAATAAATACGGGTTCCATGTTCAGGTCTGCTGCTGCATTTAATCAACCATTAAACAACTGGAATGTAAGTTCGGTTAACAACATGTCGAGTATGTTCAGTTCAACTGCTAGTTTTAATCAGAATATAGATAGTTGGAATGTTACTAATGTGACTAATATGGCATCCATGTTTAGTTATGCATCCGCATTTAACCAACCTTTAAATAGTTGGGATGTTAATTCCGTAGTAAATATGTCTAGCATGTTCAGAGGAGCAGAAGTCTTTGACCAACCTTTGAACAATTGGGATGTAAGCGCAGTAGCCACAACGCTCAGTATGTTCGAAAATGCTGCGGTATTTAATCAACCCCTAAACGCTTGGAATGTAAGCTCTGTTACTTTAATGGAATCTATGTTTGAAGGTGCATCTCTTTTCAACCAGCCCCTTAATAACTGGAATGTATCTGTGGTTACCAATTTTGAAGCTATGTTCAAAGATGCCGAGGTATTTAATGAACCATTGAATAATTGGAATACCGGAGAAGCACTAACCATGTCTGAAATGTTCCATGGAGCAACAGCTTTCAACCAAGAATTAGACACTTGGAATACTTCATTTGTTACTACTATGGAAGCTATGTTTGAAGATGCAACCAACTTCAATCAACCTTTAAATTCTTGGAACGTGGCTTCGGTTACTACCATGAAAGATATGTTCAACGGTGCAACCTCATTCAACGCCGATATTGGTGCATGGAATGTTAGGGGTGTAACCACCATGGAATATATGTTTAACGAAGCTTCCGCATTTGACCAAAGTTTAAATAACTGGCGCGTAGCCGGTGTTACTGATATGGACTATATGTTCAGAGAGGCAACAGCATACAACCAAGCCATGAACTTATGGAATTTAGGAAATGTAAGTATGCGCTCGGCTTTCTACAACGCAACAGCCTTAAACCAGAATTTAGGTGATTGGGATGTTAGTGGAGTTACCGATATGCGAGATATGCTTGATAATACCGCTCTGATTCGCGAAAATTATGACAACACTTTAATCGCCTGGTCAGAACAGACCTTGACAAGCGGAATTACTCTTGGTGCCGAAGGTTTACCCTATTGCGATGCTCAAGAAGAAAGACAATCAATGATTGACACATTTGGCTGGTCATTTAATTTAGATGTACGTGATTGTCCAATTCCAGAATGTACTATACTAGCCTCACCGCTAAATGGTGATACAGAGGTTCCCGTAAACACTAATATCACTTGGGAACCTGCTCTGTTTGCGCAAGGATATCGATTGACCGTAGGAACAACTCCTGGAGGCAACGATATTGAAAACAATACAACGGTAACCAACGAAACTTCATTTGAATTCGCTTCAGACTTTAATACGGGAGATACTATCTATGTTACCATTATTCCGTTTAATGATGAAGGAGATGCCGTGGGACCTTGTACGGAAGAAAGCTTTACCATTTCCAGCGACCCAGCGACTATCCCTGCTTGTACATCCTTAACGGAACCTTTAAACAATGCAAATGATGTATTGGTGTCCACAGATTTAAGTTGGAATCCAATTTCAAATGCTGATGGTTATAGACTAACGGTAGGAACCTCATCAGGAGGTGCCGACATACTGAATAACGAGGATGTTGGAAATATCACTACATATGAATTTGCAACAGACCTTCCTGAAGACAGTGATATTTTCGTAACTATCATTCCTTACAACGATGAGGGCGATGCCACGGTATGTGTTGAAGAACGTTTTCGTACAGAGCTAATTCCGGTACCTCCTACTTGTACTAATTTGATCAGTCCTGCGAACAACGCTACCGAGGTTCCCTTTGATACGGATATCTCTTGGCAAGCAGAACCTACCGCAACGGGATATTTGGTTATCATTGGCATAACCTCTGGAGGTATAGAAGTGGTGAATAATGTTGATGTTGGCAATCAGACAACTTATGATATACCTACGGACCTTCAGGAAGACAGAGTACATTATGTAACAATTATTCCCTATAACGACGAAGGTGATGCCACAGGTTGTATCGAAGAATCTTTTAGAACTGCCGATGCCACCAGCCCACCATCCTGTACCTCGCTAACACTACCCGTAATTAATGCAACAGGCGTTTCCGTAGACACAAATCTTGCATGGACGGCAACGAACAGAACAACGGGATACAAAATAGCCGTTGGCACAACGGACGGTGGTACCGAAATTTTTACCGATGATATAGGTAATGTAACCACTTACGACCTTCCCACAGACCTACCGGAGAGCACGCTTATTTACGTCACTATAACTCCTTACAACGAAAATGGCGATGCAGTTGGATGTACCTCTGAAAGTTTTACGACAGATGGCCCTCCATTATGTACGACGCTAAGTGCCCCTGCGGACCTAGCAACAGATATTCCCGTAGATACCAATATACAATGGAATGCAAGTACCAATACGGATGGTTATAGGATTACTGTTTCTGGAAGTATAAGTACAGCCAATAACGTCACCAATTTAGACGTGTCATCAGGAACCTCTTATAATTTTCCAAATAATTTTGAAAGGGGAGAAACCGTTACGGTAACTATTGTACCTTATAATAGCGTGGGTCAAGCTTCAGGTTGTACCTCGGAAAGTTTTACCATTATTCCACCGCCGGTACCAGATTGTACCACGCTACTGAGTGCTACTACTAATGTAGCCCTTCAACCGACCATCGAGTGGAATGCAAGTACAGGTGCCGATGGTTATAAATTAACGGTTTTGGCGAGTACAAGTACGGCAAATAACACAACCGAACTGGATATTCCATCAGGGACCACATACACCTTTGGCAATGACTTTGAACAAGGCGAAACAGTGGATATTACCATTGTACCTTATAATGCTCAGGGAGATGCTATTGGATGTACGGGTGAGACCATAACCATAAGACCTATCCCAACATGTACGAGCTTGATTACACCTGGGAATGGCACAGTGGATGTACCTGTTGATACTGATATATCATGGACCGTGGTCAGCGATGCGACCGGCTATAAACTAACTGTTTCCGGTATTACTAGTAGCGCAAACAATCTTACGGATGAACTGATAACTTCAGGAAATACCTATGATTTTCCAAATGATTTTGAGCAAGGCGAAATAGTTACCGTTACCGTTGTTCCCTATAACGAAAGTGGTGATGCCATCAACTGTTCCTCAGAGAGCTTTACAATTAAACCAGTACCTACTTGTACGAGTTTGAGTGCTCCCACCAATGGTGCTATTGATATAGCGGTGGATACGGATATTACATGGAATGCTGTGAGCGATGCTAATGGATACCGTGTTTCCGTCAACGCGAGCACAAGTACGGCCAACAACGGAACCTTTGATGTAACAACAGGGACCAGTTTTGATTTCTTGAACGATTTTGAACAAGGAGAAACTGTAACCGTTACCATTACGCCATACAATGAAGTAGGTGATGCGATCGGGTGTATCTCGGAAAGTTTTACCATTAAATCGGTGCCATTATGTACCACACTTTCTGCACCGACCAACAACGAAATTGACGTACCTGTGGACACCGATATTACTTGGAATGCAATTACTGATGCAAACGGATACCGTGTTTCGGTCAACGCAAGTGTCAGTACCGCAAATAACGGAACCTTTGATGTAACCACCGGAACCAGTTTTGATTTCTTGAACGATTTTGAACAAGGAGAAACCGTAACCGTTACTGTTACACCATACAATGAAGTAGGTGATGCCATTGGTTGTACCTCGGAAAGTTTTACGATAAAATCAATTCCATTATGTACAAATTTGATTACACCAGCAGATGGAGACGTGGTTGCCCAAGCTAGGGATATTACTTGGAATGAGATCGCCGATGCTGATGGTTATAAATTGACAATAACCGGAAGCAGTACATCAATAAATAATATAACGGACTTTGAATTTACCGGAACCACCTATGTTTTTCCAAATGACTTTACACAAGGAGAAGTGGTAACTGTTACCATCATCCCTTTTAATGAGGTGGGTGACGCTATTGGATGTTCTTCGGAAAGCTTTACCATACGACCCGTACCCACATGTACGAATCTAGTTTCGCCTTTAAATAATACTGGCCAAGTCTCGGTAATGACAGATATCTCTTGGAATCCAAGTTTTGATGCGGATGGTTATCGGATTTCCGTGGGCACTTCCCCGAACGGAACGGATATCGCAAATAATGAAGACACGGCTTCTTTGACGAGTTATACGTTTGCGAACGACTTACCATCGGAAACCATTATTTATGTAACCATTGTTCCGTACAATACCTCAGGTGATGCTGTAGGTTGTACTTCAGAGAGTTTTGAAACCGAAGTTATCGTTCCTGAATGTGCCGTGCTGTCCAGCCCGTCTAACGGTGAAGAGAATGTGCCCTTGGAAAGCACTATAAATTGGGATGAAGTCGAAAAAACGGACGGTTACCGTATTACTATGGGGACTACTCCCGGAGGAAATGATATTGTTGATAATCTGGACCTAGGTCAAGAAACAAGTTATACTCACGGAGAAGAATTTCCTTTCGATACTGAAATTTTCGTTACCATAACACCTTATAATTCGGCAGGTGATGCTGAGGGATGTGAACAACAATCGTTTACAACGCTTATTCCTGAGGACGAAACAAAATATGGTTTCTCTCCAAACGGAGACGGTATCAACGACCATTGGCAAATTGAAAATATTGAGTATTACCCACAAAATACGGTTACCATTTACAACAGATGGGGAGATATGGTCTTTACCATTGACGATTACGACAATCAGAACAATGTCTTCCGAGGTACTGCCAATAACAAGACCAAAATGGGTGCGGGAGAGCTGCCCAGTGGTACCTACTTCTTCAACATCCAAATCGATGGCCAGACTATTCTTAGAAAAACACAAGGATTCCTTGTTATAAAGCGATAAAACCATGAAACCTATAACAAAGAACATCGCTATAATTGCGGCAATACTTTTCATGTCCGTATGCGAGACAAAAGCACAACAGACCCCGACCTTCTCGGAATACAACTATAACCCCTATCTGGTGAACTCGGCCTTCGCCGGGCTGACCCCAAGTGCGGAGATAAACCTGAGCAACTCCGGCTTCTTCAATCAGATAGAGGGCAGTCCCAGAAGTTTTGCGCTCAGTGTACACAGTCCCTTCAACAGGGGGAAAATCGGTCTGGGGGCAGGCTTCATCA
Source organism: Maribacter sp. MJ134 (assembly GCF_003970695.1). Lineage (NCBI taxonomy): Bacteria > Pseudomonadati > Bacteroidota > Flavobacteriia > Flavobacteriales > Flavobacteriaceae > Maribacter > Maribacter sp. MJ134. The sequence continues at coordinate 3,700,386 of NZ_CP034570.1, read as the reverse complement.
GGGACGAGATAGGCGTTACCACCTCTACCAGTGCATTTGCCACATACTCCTACAAGATATTCTTCGACACCAAGAGCAACAGGCCCTATTGGCAAATATACACGCCCAACTCCCTATCCTTTGCAATCTCGCCCGGTGTACAACAGTTTCAGGACAACCTTACACAGCTGGGCATCATGGGCGACCCGAACTTTGCGCAGGACATCAACGCTACCATTCCCACCATCGGTGTGGGCATACTCTTGAACCTTGCCAATTTCTATGTGGGACTTTCAACACCTAACGTACTAGGGGACGCCCTGGCATCCAATGACGAGAACCTGGACCTGAGCAGTCCCTACTACGGCTATCTGGGATACCGGTTCTTCTCCAACCGCTTCGAGGAACTCATGGTCAAACCCAACGTACTGGTCAAATACGAGAACGGTGCGCCCTTGGAGGTAGACCTGAACCTTGCGGTAAGTTTTAAGAACAAGTTCGAAATCGGAACCGGGTACAGGACAAATTCCTCCATCAACCTTTTGGCGGGAATATACCTCTTCAAGAACATCAGGGCCATCTACAACTACAACCTTACCCTGAACGATTCGCCTTTAGGAAACACGCACGGTATCGTGGTGAGCTACCTTTTCGGCGATGGGTATGCGAGGGATTGATTGGCCTTTCTTAATTGACAAAACAAATATATTTCAAATGAGGTTCTGGTTATGAAACTCCGTGAGTGCATTTAATTTATACATGATTATGCAACGTATTTCGACATTTTTATTTAACCGATCACCAAGGGAGTTGGCCTTTTATTTTATACTTGGTCCCATGCTATTGTTCTTCACCTATACCCTATTCAGTATCGGTTATAGCTACGTTACAGGTAACGAGGCCACAGGTCATACATTACCTAATATCTTCATCGCCTTGTTTTTGGTATGCTTATTACCGATAGTACTGGGCATACTTTTCTGGTTTACAAGTGTGGTGTTTTCCGCAGAGACCTCTAATTTAGGACTACCACGGCAGGGGTTTATTATTGCTTTAGCTGTATTTCTTATTTATCTAGTGTACCAAATAAGTGGGCCCTTAATCCAAACTGTTCCGGAAGATTATAAATATATATTTTATGCCTTGAATGAATTTACGGCGTTCGGGGGTATACTCATAGCCTACCCAATCATTTGTCACTATACCGCTCGGGCAATTGTTGTGAAAAAAAAGAACAAACCAGTCAATTTCGTCAACGCTCTACCCTATACCCTTGTGCTGATTTTTGGAACAATCTTAAGTATTCCCTTCTTCCATGGCTATTTTAGTAATAAAGCATCAACCAACAAACAGCTCATCGGTATCTATGTTATTGCATTTGGCCTATTTGTATTCCTCCTAATTATTGGTTTTATAGCTTCCATAATAGGATTGATATAGCAACCTATAATGGTGATAAAACAATTATTGGCACTATCCTCACACTCCATTGTGATACCTTAGGCTCTTACTAACTATCAATTAGATTATGATTAAATTGCTGATTAAATCATCTCTTTAAATGAATAGCTCTATAACAAAATTTATATCAATCTTTATCTTATTAATTATAACTGCCGATGCTTACGCTCAGGACACCTACAAGAGGAATACCTCCGTTGATGTTAAATCGTACGTTTTTGATCTTACCTTAAGTGATGATTCCAACGAGATTATAGGTGAAACTTCCGTAACCATAAACCAATTAGAAGAAGGTTCATTTGCTCTAGACCTCATCGCTAAAATTAAGGATTATGGGATGAACGTTTCTGGTGTTACCGAAGCAGGGAGGTTGGTAGATTATACCTATATCGATAATAAAATTAAGATTAATCCGTCGGCAACGGACAAGAAGGAAAGAACATTCACTATAAATTACCAAGGTGTTCCGGAAAGAGGATTGGTCATCGATACCACCAAGTTTGGGCAGCGTTCTTTTTTTGGTGACAATTGGCCCAATCTGGCCAGACATTGGTTGCCGTCCGTAGATCATCCTTATGATAAAGCGTCGGTAGAATTTAGAATTACGGCACCCTCGCATTACGATGTAGTGGCCACAGGCGAAAAAATAGAAGAGAGTAATCTAGGAGACGGCATGAAATTTACGGTTTACCATGAACCTGCACCGGTAGCTATGAAAGTGGTCACTATTGGCGTTACTAGATTCGCGAGCAGACAACTGAAAGATGTTTACGACATTCCGGTATCGGCATGGGTGTATCCTGAAAACAGGTTAGCGGGTTTTAACGATTATGCCGTGGCCTCTAAAGTGCTGAAATATTTTATTGATAACATAGGGCCTTATTCTTATGCGAAACTTGCCAATATGCAAGCTAAGACCCAATGGGGCGGTTTGGAGAACGCTGGTAACATTGCCTACTTTGAAAACTCGGTCACCGGCAAAAATGAAGTCGAAGGACTTATCGCGCATGAAGTAGCCCACCAGTGGTTCGGTAATTCCGCCAGCGAAAATGATTGGAACCATGTGTGGTTGAGCGAGGGATTTGCAACCTACTTTGCCATACTGTATCAAGAATCGGTTTATGGCGACGAAACACGCAAAAAGGAACTGGCTTTGGATAAAAAGCAGATTATTGAATACTACCAAAAAAATCCGTCGCCCATAGTGGACCCCTCCATTAAAGATCCCTTAAAAGTATTAAGCACAAACACTTATCAAAAAGGGGGATGGGTCTTGAATATGCTCCGTCATCAATTAGGGAACGACGTATTCTGGAATGGCATTCAATCTTATTATAAGAAATATCAAAATTCTAATGCGATGACCTCGGATTTTCAAAAATCTATGGAGGAAGTTTCAGGACAAGATTTATCAGGCTTTTTTGAACAATGGATATTTACAAAAGGATACCCAGAACTTCAATGGGATTGGAACTATGCCAACGGGAAACTGAGCATTACCATTCATCAACTACAGGAACATCACAGCTTTGATTTTCCATTGGAGATCGGCATCGTAACCGGAAAGGAAACCAAGATTGAAACACTACAGGTTACCAAAACAAAAGAAGAGTTTATAATTCCTTCACCAAAACGACCTGAAACCATTGAACTAGACCCTAATCTTTGGTTGTTATTCGAGGAACAATAAATCTAAGTGGTTTACATCAAACCGTAAGACGATTCTTTTTAAGAAGTTTGTGTATGAATTCCATCTTCCTAATTACAGGTTTGGAAATAACGAAAGGGTAAACGTCTGCAATACCCATGGAGCGGTTCATGCTGTTTATAGCAGAGAATAAGGGAATAGCCTTCCCTACTATTTTTTTAAAACTTGATTCCTCATAGGGATCAACTATAGATTTCATCCTTAGATGTTTTTTATCTTTTAAATTCGGCTCTATTTTAATTCCAAAGTAATGGGCCGTTTCCACGGTATCCAAAAGATGTAGGTAGTGCGCCCAAGTCTCTGCCCAATCCTCCCAAGGATGCGAGGAAGAATATTTACTAATAAAATTCTTTCGCCATTTTTTTTGAGGTCCGTTTTTATAATAATTTTGAAGAGCGTCTCCATAAGATGTACGCTCATCACCAAATAATTCCCTAAAATCACTCAGCACTTCCTCATTAGAATATACAAGTAATTCCCAATAATAATGTCCTATCTCATGGCGAAAATGACCTATGAGCGTTCTATAGCGCTCATTCATTTCCCGTTTCATTTGCTCCCGTAATACTGAATCTGCCTCGGAAAGAAGAATAGTAACTACCCCATTGGCATGGCCGGTCATTAAGTTTTTGCCGTTGTCCCCAGCATCTTTTCGGGATAGAAAGTCAAAGCAAAAGCCTGTTTTGGGGTGTGCTAACTTACTTTGAACGGGTAATCGTAGTTTTTGAAGTTGAAATATAAGCCTGTGCTTCGCTACTTCTATCCTTCTCCATTTTTTCAGGTTTTTTTTAATTCCTATGTCCGGTATTGTCCTATTCAGTCTACAAGCCGTACAAAAACCAGTTGCATCGGTATCCGGAACCAGCCAGTTACAAACATTATAAACATAGTTTTTACACCGAACAAAGTTTTGCAAGCCATCTGCGGGGCTTTGCCATTGTTTTAAATTAGGTGGTAATGCTAACAAATCAAAAGTGGTATCTAAGTAACCCAAATGATAACCACATTGTTCGCACTTATCATTTTCAAAAAACACAGGATTATTACAATTTTCACATTGGAATAACTTCATAGTTATTAGTTAAGAAAAATGCTTATGAAAAACTTAAGACTACTTGATCATTTTTAAATTGACCAGCTCTTGTTCCGTTAGAAAACGCCAGTGGCCTCTAGGCAAGTCTTTTTTTGTGAGTCCGCCATAAACCACGCGGTCCAGTTTTATTACTTTATAATCTAACTCCTCAAAAAGTCGTTCTACAATTTTACCTCTGGAGCTAAAAATTTCAATACCGACCTCTCGTTTGGGCGCATTATTTATAAAACTAATATCCTGAACGCGAACAGCCTTGTCTTCCACGGTTACACCTTCTTGAATTTTTTTAAGATCCGCACTTCTCAAATCCCTATCAAGAACAAGGTGGTATATTTTACGTATTCCGTTAATAGGACTCTTTAATCTTTTCTTTAAATCACCATCATTGGTAAAGACCAAAAGACCTGTATGCTCTTTGTCCAATTTATCGACCGGCAACAGTTTAGACTTGGAAGCGTTGGATATTAGTCCGGAAACATGACGTTTGCCTTTCTCATCACGCACGGTAGTAGAAAAATCCTTTGGCTTGTTTAGCAGTACGTATTCTTTTTTTACGGGATTCAACAAACGCCCATCGAACTTTACCTCATCCTCTAGCTTTACCTTGTAACCCATTTCGGTAATAGGTTTACCGTTCACGGTAATATTACCGGCCGCTATATAAATATCGGCGTCCCTACGTGAGCATACACCGGAGTTAGCTACATATTTATTTAACCGTATAGCGTTAAGGTCAGAAGGTTGTTTGGGTGCCGTAGTTTTTTTGATAGGCGCATTACCACGGGCGTAACTCTTCTTCCTAAAGTTACCTCCTTGTCTTCCCGATGCTTTTCTACCCTTATTAGAATCTTCCCTACTCATGATGCGAATTTAGTTGCAAAGGTAGGAAAATGGATTGCCGCCTTAGCAATACTACCTAACTAAATCAATCTTCGAATTCGACCGTAGATTGGCGTTCACGATTTACGGTAAGTTTGGTGACATCTGGTCTAGAGTAATGCCCAACGGCATCAAAATTCTGCCGTTCTTCGTAGACACGATTAAAATCCAATTCATGATAAATCAATCCTTCTTCATGTAACACCGGCTCAACGATCCATTCCCCATCAGGGCCAGCAATACACGAACCTCCGTTTGCCAATATTTTAGGTGCCTTTTCTAGAATGGTATTAAGATGCAGCGTGTCCTCCGGAAAATCGGTTTTAGACATTAAGGAAGAAACTGAAATTACATAACTTCTAGACTCCCGTGCAATGAACCTTGTAATATCTTTTGTATTATGCTCACTCCCGGGCCAAACGGCTACATGTAAATTTTCTCCCTGCCCATAAAGTGCGGTTCTGGGAAGCGGCATCCAGTTTTCCCAACAGTTTAAACCGCCCACCGTAAATTGTTTTAGTGCGTGTACCTGTAGTCCGTTTCCATCACCCGGCGCCCATGTGAGTCGTTCGTCATAAGTGGGCTGCAACTTTCTATGGACCGATTTTATGGCCCCCTGCTGGTCTATATATACTAAGGAGGCATAGATACTATGGCCTCCGCGATTTTGAGCACGTTCCATCATCCCTAGATAAATGGCAATATTGTTTTCTTTTGCAAGGGTTTGTACCGTTTCTAATTCTCCCGCCTCTATCTGTACGGAATTTCTAACATAATGTGCATGGAGTTCTTTATTTATTTTCTTATCCCAGGATGCGCCCTCTGTTAAGGCTAACCAAAACGGATAACCGGGTAGCAAGGCTTCCCCGAAGACTACGAGTTCTGCTTTTTCTTTTGCGGCCTCTTTTATAGTGGCCTCTATTTTCTCCAAGGTAGCTTTTTTATTAAGCCAAACCGGAGCAATTTGAGCCAATGCTACTTTTAATATATGTTCCATTATAAAATCCGATTTAAAACCAAATCAATATCGATTAAAAGAATACTAAAAACACCTGCAACAATAATCAACTTCAAAATATTATGTAACCAGACGTAATGCTTTTTGGTCGTAGCTTTTAGCAATAATAACAGAAAGAGTAACAAAAGAGCCACACAAACTGCAAAATAATAATGCATATAGCCAATATCGAACTTAAAGATAAGAAGCAATGATGGTATCAGCGTCAATAGAATTAAGGCCGCTATTAAGAATTTAGAGGTTCTAACACCATAAATAATGGGAATTGTTCTATAGTTCTGAGCCAAATCTCCAGAAATATTCTCCAAATCCTTTATCATCTCCCGTGATAGTATCAGCAGAAATAGGAAAACGGCATGAACAAAAATTACATTTTCAAAATTCTTGTAGTATACAAAAACAGCAAAAAAAGGTGTAATAGCAAGGGTTGCAGAGACAAAATTTCCGACAAAGGGCACTTTTTTTAGCTTATGAGAATAGAACCAGATACCGAAGATGTAGGCCGAGAAGAACAATACGGCCCTAAAAGAAACATAGCTCGCCGCGAATACCGCAAGAAAGTTCAATACAAAGTAGGTGGTTAATTTAAAACGCTGACTCACCAGCCTATCCAACATACTCTTCCTGGGTTTGTTGATCAGGTCCTTTTCGGCATCGTAAAAATTATTAATGATATAGCCGCTTGCGATGACTAAGGTAGAAGCCAAGACGATGACCAAGAGATTGATGTCCAAAATAACCCTGCCTAGCGGTAATTTTGGTGCCAGTATATAAATGGAAGCTAAATACTGCGCTAGGGCTATAATCAGAACGTTATAACCACGTACCACAGAAAACAGACTCAACACTTTAAGAAGTAAGAGTTTGTTTTTTCTACTAAACATGGAATGGATGCGTCCTAGAAGTTGTAAACCACCTCTAATTTATAGTCTTTTAATGCCTTCTTGGCCTTGGCCAAATCTTCTGTAAAACCAAGGATGTAACCGCCGCCGCCAGAACCACATAATTTTAAGTAATATTCGTTACTGTCTATGCCCTGTTTCCACAGTTCGTGAAACTTAGCGGGAATCATAGGTTTAAAGTTATCCAAAACTACGTTTGACAACTGTTTCAGATTTCCAAAAAGGGATTTTACATTACCATTGACAAAATCTTCTACGCAGGCATCGGTATGTTTTATAAACTGATTTTTAAGCATATTCCTAAAACCTTCACTCTTCATCTGTTCCATAAAAAGCTGCACCATCGGAGCGGTCTCACCGGTTGACCCACTATCCAAAAGAAAAACGGCCCCTTTACCTTTCGCATTTTGCGTAGGAATACTGGTAGACTCTATGTTATCTTTTGAATTAATAAGTATAGGTAAGCTAAGGTAACTGTTCAAGGGGTCTAAGCCAGATGATTTTCCGTGGAAAAAAGATTCCATATTCCCAAAAATCGTTTTTAGCTTAAGTAATTTTTTCCTGGTAAGATTTTCTAATACCGTAATCTTATCATTGGCATATTTATCATAAATAGCGGCTACCAAAGCACCACTACTACCTACTCCGTAACCTTGAGGTATAGAACTGTCAAAATACATGCCTTTGGCAATATCTTCCTTTAACTCCTTTACATTAAAAGACACCAACTCTGGTTGTTCTTTTGTAAGCTTATCTAAATACTCGGCAAAACGGCTCAGCGCCATATTGGATTGTTGCGCTTTCTCCGATGTATTATCGTCCATTTTCAGGGCTCCCTTGAAAAAATTATAAGGTATAGAAAGTCCTTTGGAGTCCTTAATAATTCCATACTCTCCAAAAAGAAGTATTTTAGAGTAAAATAATGGTCCTTTCATTCTTGATATCTAAAATAATAACTAAATATAATCAACTATTCTAAATTAGTTGAACAAATCGGTTAAACGGTTCAACAAAGAACGTAAATTCTTGTTTTTAATTATCCAAGCCTACGTTTATTCTTTTGGCTCCAAAACCAATTCTATCACAAATATACTGTTGGTTTTGACAGTATACAACTAACTCATTCTTAATAAATTGATAGACTTCTTCTTTTTCGTTTTCGGGATATAAAACATGAACATTAGCGCCAGCATCCAAGGTAAAGCAAACGTGTGTACCAGAACGTTCCCGAAACGACCAGATTTTATTTATAATCTCTAAAGTATTCGGTTTCATTAAAATAAAATAAGGATGGCTTGTCATCATCATGGCATGTAGGGTAAGTGCTTCGCTCTCTACAATTTTAATGAATTCCTTAAGGTCTCCCTCCTTAAAGACCGACTTGAGTTTTGTTAAATTCTCATGGGCCTGTGCAAAGCGTTGACGAGCAAATGGATGATTGTGCATTAAATCATGACCTACCGTACTGCTTACCTGTTTTTCTCCTTTGTCCACCAAAAGGATGGTGTCGTGATAGTTCCTGAATATTTTATGTACCTCGTAGGGATACTTTATGCCGTATAAGTCGGAGCTTCCATCCGTATCGGTATGGTTTCCCCATTGCACGATATCTCCCTGAATACTTCTACAGGCACTACCTGAACCTAATCGGGACAAAAACGATGCTTTTTGCACAAAATGAGCGTCTGATATTTCTGGATTCAGTTCTTTCTCTATTTCCATTAAGCAAAGTGCAAGCGCAGACATACCGCTTGCGGATGAGGCGATACCGCTGCTATGGGGAAAAGAATTGGAAGTTTCAATTACAAAATGATAGTCCAACAAAAACGGTACATAGTTTACAATACGACTAAAAAAAGTCGTAATCTTAGGAGTAAAGCTAGGTTTTGGCTTTCCTTCAAAAATTAAATCAAAAGAAAAGCTCGTTGCCCGTTTTTCCAGTTTACTGTAAGTAAGAATGGTTTTGGTGGCACAGGCATCTAGGGTGAAACTAATGGACGGGTTCGCCGGAATCTGATTCTCCTTCTTTCCCCAGTACTTCACTAAAGCTATATTACTCGGGGATTTAAAACCAACTACACCTTCTTCTTTTAAATTGTGATATGCTGAAGGCACAAAATCTTTTTCGGTCATTAAAACAGTATTTGCGCAAAGATAGTTTTTAGCTACATCAATTGAAATAATTCCTTATTTTAGACCTAAACTGCTCAGCATTGAAAAAGAAACTAGTCTATATCGTTATCTCCGTTACCCTTTGCCTAGTTATTGGGTTTCTTGCCAGTTTTGCAACGCAGAGCTCTGTTAATGACTGGTATTTAACCCTGAACAAACCAAGTTTTAATCCGCCCAATTGGATATTTGCACCAGTTTGGACCACACTTTACATACTCATGGGCATCGCTGCGGGATGGGTCTGGGGAAAGGGTTTCCACCATAAATATGTAAAAACGGGACTTTATCATTTTGGTTTTCAGTTATTGTTAAATGCTCTGTGGAGTATCGTATTTTTTGGACTCAAAAGTCCGTTTTATGCACTTTGGGTAATCATTGCACTCTTGATTATGCTTATTTTAACCATTAAATGGTTTAAAGTAGTGAGCAAGTTGGCGGCCATTTTATTGATTCCTTATCTATTATGGGTATGTTTTGCCACGCTCCTTAACTATAAAATATGGGAGCTTAATTGATGGTCGGTGGGCAGTAGGCAGTAGGTAGTAGGTAGTAGGTAGTAGGTAGTAGGTAGTAGGTAGTAGGTAGTAGGTAGTAGGTAGTAGGTAGTAGGTAGTAGGTAAAAAATACTATTTTCTTGTTCCTAAAAGTAAAGAAAGATTTTTTTTAGGAGGCCAGTTCCAAAAGCTTGTTCATGGTGCGGTAGTTCCTTGCTGTGGCGGTAACTCTCAATTTGCGTTCTATAAGGTTGTTGTTCAACTTTGCGTTGCCATATCCCTTTTTACAAAGAAGATACACGCAGCTATCGGAAATCTTGAATTCTTCATTCGGGTAGGTAACCGATTCAAAAGAACGTATCTGTTCCCCCGACGGAACATCAAAAAGGAGTGTAAAATAAACGCTGTTAGTTTCTAAATATTCTGAAGTTGTAAAGGGGTTATCATCTATGATTTTTTGAACTTCATCAAGAGATTTTACTAAAGTCGGAACTCTAAAACCGAAACTATCCTCAATGGTCTTTTTAATGATTTGCTCTAATTCGCTGACGGATTTCTCTGGGCATTTAAATACAATATTACCGCTCTGAATATATGTTCTTACCTCATGAAAACCAGTAACATCCAGCACTTCCCTAAGTTTTGCCATGGGTACTTTCTTGTGACCTCCAACATTGATTCCTCTTAAAAAAGCGATATACTTCTCCATATTTATTCGTCATTCGCTAATTCAGCAATTATTCCTTGTGCCGCCATATAGCCCGAGGTCCAAGCATTCTGAAAATTAAAGCCTCCGGTGATGGCGTCTATATTCATTATTTCTCCAGCGAAATACAGATTAGGAATTACTTTACTCTCATAGGTCTTAAAGTTGATTTCCTTTAAATCAATGCCGCCGGCAGTAACAAACTCTTCTTTAAAGGTGCTCTTGCCAGTAACCTGATAAATTCCGTTGGTTAATTGCTCCGCCAAATTTTGAAGCTGTATTTTAGAGACATCTGGCCATGTGTCCGAATCAGCTATCCCAGACGCCCGTACTAGATTTACCCACAACCTCTTGGGGATATCTACTACTTTTGTTCGTAAAACTGTTTTACGTTCTACTTTTTTTACCTCCATGAACAGTCCCAAAAGTCCCTCCTTATGATACTCTGGAACCCAGTTGACCTGAATCTTAAAATTATAGTTGTAGTTTTTTAAAATTCTGGCACCCCACGCGGATAGTTTTAAGATGGCCGGTCCACTCATTCCCCAGTGTGTTATGAGTAAAGGGCCTTCCGAGGTAAGTACGGCCTCTCTATTTTTCTTGCCGTATAAGTTTCCCTTTCCCGTACTGCTTTCCAAAACATGAACCTCAGCAGCAGTACTTAAGCCAGGAATATCGGCAATTCTTTTATCCTGTATGTTAAACGTGAACAAAGAGGGTACAGGAGTGATAATGGTATGACCTAAATTACCTAACAGGTCCCATACTTTAGGGTTACTTCCCGTGGCCATAATAATTTTCTTGGATTTGAAACTGGCATTTTTAGTCTTTACCAGCCAATGCTCTTTTTCTGCCGTGATGCCTACTACTGGACTCTTATAATTTATAGCTACCCCTAATCGCTTTGCTTCGGACAAAAAACAGTCAATGATGGTCTGTGAAGAATCCGTTACCGGAAACATACGGCCATCCTCTTCTATCTTCAATGCAATTCCTCTTTCTTCAAAGAAAGTGATGGTATCTCCGCTGGCGTAGGTATGAAAAGGACCTAAAAGTTCTTTCTCTCCTCTGGGATAGTTCTTGGAAAGTTCTTTTGGGTCAAACTCGGCATGGGTAACATTACAACGGCCACCTCCGGAAACTTTTACTTTCGAAAGCACTTCATTCCCCCTTTCGAGTATGGCCACCTTGTTTTTAGGAAGGTGTTCAGCGACATGGAGTGCTGCATAGAAACCTGCCGCACCACCACCAACTATGAGAACATCATACATTACTGAACCCTTTCCGGGAAATTGGTAATAATCCCGTCTACGCTAATTCGCTTCATGGCATCTATATCAGCGGGTTCATTAACCGTCCATGTATATATTTTAAACCCGGCATCTCGTATTTCGTTAACAACTTCTAAATCCAGGTTTTTGAAATAGGGATTTATGGCTACCGCATTAAGTTCCTTCGCTATGGGAATGGCATCAATAGGATTTTCCTCTGTCAGAACCGCTATCGCTACCTCATCATTCAGTTTACGCATAGTGCGTAACTCTTCCCAATTGAAACTAGAAATGATAAAATTTTCAGGAGACCAATTCTTTTGTTTGATGTAATAATCCATAATAAAGTTTACCCTGTCCGACGTATTCGCCCCCTTTAACTCAATATTAAGGGCCACTTTATTGTCTATCAACTTCAATACATCTTGAAGCATGGGTATCTTATGTCCTCCATCCAGGGTTAACCTTTTTAAATCGTAGATATTATATTCTTCTATTTTTCCTGGGCCATTGGTAAGCCTATCTACCATTTCATCGTGAAACACGACAATCTCACCACTGGAAATTTGGAAGACATCGATCTCTATCATGTCTACCCCCAAATCCAGTGCTTTTTGAATAGATGCTAAACTATTTTCAGTTTCATGACCCATTGCTCCCCTATGACCAATTACCAAAGGTTTTTTCATATCGCAAGCCGTTATTAGAATGAATACTGCTAAAATTGAAATCTTTTTAAACATTTTTCTAATTTTTCAATTCAAAAATATAAGATTCTAATGGATTTAAATGCACATCGATATTTCCTACACCATCTACAACCCTTAATTCTTGGCTGAAACCGTACAGACCGTCCACTAGTTTATAAGTTCCGTTCTTCAATTTCCATTCGCTAATTATTTCCGATGGAATCTTAAGTTGAAAAGTATGATTTTCGTGCGCGTCAAAATTAGATACCACTACCAATTTTTCCTTCTCACTCCAACGCACATAGGACAGCACCCGGTGATTATAATTGTCCGTATGCTCCTTATTGTAGAAATGTATCTCACGATATTTTCCCATAAGGGCTTCACTTTCTATAGTGAAGTTCAGTAGACGCTTGTAAAAATCTCGTAGTTCCTTTTCTGCATCACTTAACTGACCCCCATCGAACTTTTTTTCATTGACCCATCTCTGAAAATGGGGTACACCGATATAATCAAAAATCGAGGTTCTCGTTGGGCTGCCAAAACCAGCGTTTTCCGCTCCAGGTTCCCCCACTTCCTGACCAAAGTAAATCATGGTAGGCGATGTGCTAATGGTGGCGGAAACTACCATGGCCGGTTTAGCCGTTTTAGCCTCGCCCACAAAATCCGGACTAGCAATGCGCTGCTCATCATGGTTCTCTAAAAAATGAAGCATATGATGCTCTATATCTTCCAAACCTTTTTGAACAACGGGTATATGATCCGTCCACCCGTAGCCTTTCATAATGTGCTTTATACTATCGTAAAGTTCTACCTTGTCATATAGATAATCCATTTTACCTTTTTTAATATAGGCTCTATATAGGTCAGGATTATATACCTCTGCCATAAGAAAAGCATTCGGATTCTTCATTTTTATGCTAGAGTTCATGTAGCTCCAAAACTCAACCGGCACCATTTCGGCCATGTCATATCTAAAGCCATCTACTCCAAAATCTAACCAGTACAACGCAATATCCCTGAATTTTATCCAAGAACTTGGAACCGATTTTTCCTTCCAAAACGCAGCGTGTTCCGCGATTCCCTTTTGTGCAAAGTCCTCTGGAAGCGAATCAAAATCATAAGAGCCATCTGGGCGCACCCCGTAGTTAATCCGTACCGTTTCATACCAATCGTTCATATCTGGCTGTGCCAGTCTAGAGCCATTCCCTGTCCATTTGGCCGGCACTTCGGTATATTTGGAATCTGCCAAGCGATGTTCTTCTCCGCCTAAAGGCAAATAACCATCCTTCCATTCGGGAACCTTAAATTCTTCCCCTGGAATATAATAAAAGTTATTATCTCGGTGGTACTCCAAGGTGGTATCGTCGTTGGCTCCAAAATCGGTTACCCCGGTAGGATTGGTTTTTCCCTCGTAACCTCTGGCAACATGGTTTGGAACAATATCTATGATAACCTTCATACCGGTGGCATGTGTACGGGTTACCAAGTTTTTAAATTCCTGAAGCCTATTACCGGGGTCTACGGCCAAGTCAGGATTAACGTTATAATAATCCTTAACGGCATATGGTGAACCCGCCCTTCCCTTGACTACATCCGGGTCATCGTTAGAAATACCGATGGCGGTATAATCATTTATAACTGCATGATGCGGAACACCGGTATACCACATATGTGTAATTCCCAGCTCCTTGATTTCTTGCAACGCATGAAGGGAAAAGTCATCAAACTTACCTACCCCGTTCTCCTCAATGGTTCCCCAAGGCTTGTTGTTCGTATTGTTATTACCAAATAGCCTTGTAAAAACCTGGTAAACAACCACTTTATTTTTTCTTTCCATTTTTTGATGCAAGGGTTTTTGAATTTCGTTTTTACAGGATGTACTGGCCAAGGCCACCAGACAAAAGAAAATAAAAATGGTTTGGCGCATGGGTCAGCGGATTATACCGATATTGTATTGCCAGGTATCAGCTCTACCCTTTTACCATTTACACGTATGGACATTTCGGTATCTCCATTAAGCTCAAAAGTGGTTTCCTTGTCCGTTACGCGTACCTTAATGATTCTATTTCTAAAATTAACATTAAAAGCATAGGCCTTCCACTGCTTTGGAATTTGAGGATAGAAAGACAACTTATCATCTACAACGCGCATCCCTCCAAAACCTTCTACAATACTCATCCAAGTACCTGCCATTGAGGTAATGTGTAAGCCCTCTTCCACCTCCTTGTTATAGTCATCCAAATCAAGTCTTGAAGTTCTCAGATAAAAAGTGTACGCCTGCTCCATTCTACCCAGCTTGGCCGCTTGTATACTATGCACACATGGCGATAGCGAAGATTCATGAACCGTAAACGGCTCATAAAAATCAAAGTGCTTTTCTAATGATTCTGTTGAAAAATCAGCCTCAAAAAGATAAAATCCCTGAAGTACATCTGCCTGTTTGATGTACGGAGAACGTAAAATTCTATCCCAGCTCCATTTCTGGTTGATGGGTCGGTCCTGTTTTGACAGATCCTTCACCTCAACTAACTCCTTGTCCAAAAACCCGTCTTGTTGTAGGAATATCCCATATTTTTCAGAAAATGGAAAGTATATATTATCGGCTACTTTTTTCCAATTTTCAAGCTCCCTATCATTTAATTTCGTCTTTCCCATGATACGCTTATAATCGTCCGCGTATCCATCTTTGACCCTACCTATTTGTTCCAAGGTGTAATCTATGCACCACTTGGCCAAATAATTGGTGTACCAGTTATTATTGACGTTGTTCTCATATTCGTTGGGTCCTGTTACCCCTAACATAACGTACTTTTGCTTGTCCTCGGAAAAGCTCACCCTTTGATGCCAAAATCTTGAAATACCGATCAATACCTCTAGACCCATTTCTGGTATATAACTATAGTCTCCTGTATATCTGTAATAGTTATAGATTGCAAAGGCTATGGCCCCGTTTCTATGTATTTCTTCAAAAGTTATTTCCCACTCGTTATGGCATTCCTCTCCGTTCATGGTAACCATAGGATATAACGCCGCACCGTTTACAAACCCTAGCTTTTGCGCATTCTCTATGGCCTTATCCAAGTGATTGTATCTGTACTTTAGTAATTTACGCGCAACTTTATCATCTTTAGTAGCCATATAGAAAGGAAGACAATAAGCTTCTGTGTCCCAATAGGTGCTACCGCCATATTTCTCTCCGGTAAATCCTTTTGGCCCTATATTCAATCTTGAATCTGTTCCGAGATAGGTCTGGTTCAATTGAAAGATATTAAAACGTATGCCCTGTTGGGCTTTTACATCTCCTTCGATAACAATATCGCTCATCACCCAAATCCGCGCCCAAGCTTGTTTTTGTTTTTCCAACAAGGCATTAAAACCGAGTTGGGAAACTTCAATAAGCACTTCCTTTGCGGCAGCGACCAATTTTGATGTCTTATGATTCGTAGAAACAGTATAACCACCAAATTTATGCAATGCTACCGTCTCGCCCATTTTCACCTTTTGCTTAAAGGTTTGGCTTACCCGTAAATCTTCTTTAACATTATGGGGTTCAACAACACTTATACTGCCATTATAAAATAGGTGCGACTGCATAAAGGTACAGGTCGCAAAATTTGTCTTCATCGTATGTGCCTCAATAAAAGCTTGGTTTCCTTCGGAAGAAACTCCTGTAGTGTTCCAGAACTTATCATCCCAATTACTATCTTCATTGGTAATGCTGCTATCCAAATAAGATTCCAATACTACTTCAGCATCCGAAGAAAGCACTGTAATGGCATACTTTATTGCCCCTACCTCATCTATATCCAAACTTAGAAATCTAATGGCTTCTACCCCTATCTTGATATCGTTAGGTAGGGTGGCAACGAACTCCCTCTTGTAATAACCCTCTTTCATGTTGAGCTCCCTTCGGTAATCCGAAACGTTCTTACAGGTATTCAAATCCAACGTTTCCCCGTTCACACTTACATTTATTCCAATCCAATTGGGAGCATTCAATACTTTGGCAAAATACTCAGGATAGCCATTTTTCCACCATCCCACACGTGTCTTATCCGGATAATAAACACCTGCAATATAACTTCCTTGAAATGTGTCTCCCGTGTACGTTTCTTCAAAATTGGCCCTTTGCCCCATTGCGCCGTTGCCAATACTAAATAAGCTTTCTGAAGATTTCACCTGTTCTTTGTCAAAACCTTCTTCTATGATAGACCAATTATCGGCCTTTATATAATCTTGATTCATTCCTACAATTTATAATGAACATTTATCCTATAAATGGTATGTTCTAATAATTCAAATTTACGATGGGGTTTATGAACGCAAAAGTTTTGATAAGAAATCAGTATCGATTTCCGTAAAATCATTGAAATTATACTTCGACTCTGACAACACCTTTTGATCACCTATACCAATACTTATCATATGCGCGGCATTCGCAGCTTGGATACCGGCAACGGCATCTTCGAAGACCACACATTTATTAGAAGGAACCCCTAAATTTTCTGCAGCAATCAAAAATACTTCCGGGTCCGGTTTTGCTTTGGTTACATTATTACCATCCACAATACTATCAAAGAAAGGCAATAATTTTACTTTTTCTAAAATTGGCCTAGCGTTCTTGCTTGCGGATCCCAAGGCGATAGGAATATGATTATCTTTTAAAAAATTCAATACCCTTGGGACATCGGGCAGCACCTCTGACTCGTCCATGTTTTCTATATAGGCCAGGTAGTCCACATTCTTATCTACCATCCATGCATCAAATTGTTCTTGAGATGCTGTTACGTTTCCAATTTCTAGCAAAATCTCAAGACATCGCTTTCTACTGACCCCTTTGAACATTTCGTTCTGTTCCTTGGTAAATTCAAAACCAAGTTCATTGGCCAGTTTTTTCCAAGCTAGATAATGATATTTGGCCGTATCCACTATTACACCATCTAAATCGAAAATAAATCCAATTTTTTGCATCTTTTCTTCTTTGTAAATTAATTGATTGTTGACTCCCTTTTAATAATCGTAGCAGAAATAACTTCGGTGCAAAAGGGTTCTTCTACCTCTTCATTATCGCTTTCTACCCTATCTATTAAAAGTTTAGCGGCCACCTCTCCCATTTTATCCCCATGTTGAGCAATGGTTGTCAAAGTAGGTTTGGAGTATTTAGACAAAATCCCATCTGTAAAACCGATAAAAGATATATCCTCTGGAATTCTTTTCCCCATGCATTGTACTATACCCATACAGTGGATAGCAAAAATTTCATTTACACAAAGTACAGCATTTACATCCGCAGTAGAAAAGAAGTTCCTGATAGTTTGCTCATCCAAGTCTTCATAAGGCAATGTAAGCACCAAATCCTTATTGAACACTAGTCCGTTTTGTTCTAAAGCCTTTACATACCCTTTTCCGCGACTAGCACTTACATTAAAATAAGCATCCGTAGTTACTAATGCTATTTTCTTTCTGCCTGTCTTAATAAAGGAGTCCACGGCTTCAAAGGCAATACTCTCATCGTTTAATATGACCTTATCACAAGCTACCTCATCCGTAACCCTATCGAATAATACCAATGGAATCCCCTGCTCTGTTACTTCTTTCAAGTGATTAAAATCGGCTTTCTTCTGCGTTCCTGCGGATAGCGACATAATAAAGCCATCAATGCTGCCGTTGGCGAGCATTTCCATATTTATTACCTCCTTGTCGAAAGATTCGTCCGATACACATACAATAACATTGTAACCACGCTTATTGGCATATTTTTCTATTCCCCTAAAGACGGTAGTAAAGAAATGATGTACGATATCCGGAATAACAACACCAATGTTCTTTGTTCTTTTATTCTTTAAACTGATAGCAATGTTATTGGGCTTATAATTATAAAGTTTAGCGAAGGCCTGAACCTTATCCTTGGTATCTCTACTTATCTCATGGCTATTCTTGAGTGCTTTGGAAACGGTTGAAATTGAAACGTCCAACTCTCTGGCGATATGTTTTAAAGTTATTTTTCTTTTCAAACCAAAGATTTTAAATGGTAAGTAACCCTACTAATAAAATTGAATATAATTATTAATGAGTTTAAAATTACTCGTTTTTGAATTCAATTTTCCTCGAGGTTGAAAATAATCAAAAGCTTGTAAAATTCAGAAAATTAAAATTGTTTATATTTACAAAAAAATCGCAATTTCTTAAATTAGCTATACCTAAACTGTCAAATGAGTAATTTAAAGGGCCCTCCCTTATTAAACTACTAATTGAGAAAAGTTATTAACACGAAAACGGTTTCGTTGTTTTCAAACATATGGGTAATACTGTTTTAACGACAATTTTACATATTTTTAACTCTTGAAATTTAATTAACTCAACTTAAAACTAATTTTTTATGAAGATTACGCTACTAAAAAGTCTGTTTGCTATCGGGGCATTTCTATCCTTTAGTATAGCGCAGGCGCAGGAAGTAACCGGAACGGTTTCAG
The DNA here is from genome assembly GCF_003970695.1 of Maribacter sp. MJ134. Lineage (NCBI taxonomy): Bacteria > Pseudomonadati > Bacteroidota > Flavobacteriia > Flavobacteriales > Flavobacteriaceae > Maribacter > Maribacter sp. MJ134. Next base: position 3,681,538 of record NZ_CP034570.1, on the reverse strand, counting down.
ATGCTAGTGGACCTTTGCCAGGTGCTAGTGTTATTGAGAAGGGAACTACTAACGGTACTCAAACCGATTTTGATGGAAATTACTCCATTGAAGTTGGTAGCGATGCTGTATTAGTCGTTAGCTACATTGGCTATAAGACTACTGAAGTTGCTGTCAACGGGCAGTCAAGTATTAACTTCACCCTAGAGGAAGATGCACAGGCTTTGGAAGAAGTTGTAATAATAGGATACGGTACTACCACTGTTAAGGATGCAACCGGTTCTGTAGTTTCAGTTACTGCAGAAGATTTTAATGGCGGTGTCATCGCTTCGCCAGAACAATTAATCCAAGGTAAGACTGCAGGTGTTCAAATTACACAGAGTAGTGGTGCTCCAGGGGCAGGCATTAACTTTAACATTAGAGGTACAAGTTCTGTACGTTCTAACAACAATCCTTTATTTGTTGTTGATGGTGTTCCACTTTCCGGTGGTGACACATCTGCCAACTCTCAGGATCTAGGTGCAGGTACCAGCGGATCAACTAACCCGCTAAGTTTCCTTAACCCTTCGGATATCGAAAGCATCAGTGTATTAAAAGATGCCTCCGCGACGGCCATTTATGGGTCAAGAGGTGCCAATGGTGTTGTTATCATAACTACTAAAAGTGGTAAAACTGGAAAAGGTGTTTTTGAATTCAATTCTTCTCTAAGTATTGCCTCACCAGCAAATTCCTATGATTTACTAGGAAGAGACGATTACTTAAACGCCATTGATTCTTTTGGTGGAGATAGAGCAGCTGCAGACAGAGGGGCCAATACAAACTGGCAAGATGTTGTTACGAGAACCGTAGCGTCACAAAACCAAAACCTTGCATGGTCTAAAAACTATGGTAAAGGAAATATAAGAACTACGTTTGGATACGGAAAACAATTTGGTGTAGTTGAAAACTCTTCTTTAGAAAGAACTACACTTCGTGTAAACTGGAATCACAGGTTCTTGAATGACAAGTTAAACATACAAGTATCGGCTACAGGTTCAAGCATTGGTGATGAACAGCCGCTTATATCAGGAAGTGCTGGTTTCCAGGGAGATTTATTAGGAGCAGCGTACGCTGCCAACCCAACTTGGCCCAATAGCGCTAGTTTTGACCCTGGCAACCTATTGAATCCTGCCAACTTATTGGCAGAGTACCAGAGTTTTAGTGTAACCGACAGGGCTTTACTAAATGCATCTGCAGCTTACGATATTACTCCGGAATTAACGGCTAAAGTAAACGTTGGTTATGACTATTCAGAGTCTACTAGGAGATCAGCGCTATCCAGAGATATTGTTGGTCTTACCAATGGTACCGCTGGTAATGGCCGTGGTGCCGTTAATGACCTTAACTTAGAAAGCAAATTGTTAGAGGTAACCTTGAACTATAAGAAGGAATTTGAAAATTCTAATTTAGATGTATTATTGGGTTATTCTTTCCAAGATTTTGGAACAAGTGGAAGAAATGTAACTGGCTGGGGCTATAGTACTGGTGATTTGAACGCTATGGGTAGAGACTTAGAAGCTTCTGCTGATGCTATTGAAGCATCTATTTCAGGTGATTATCAACAATACGGAATTGGGACTGGTCAATCTCAGGTATTTGTCAACAGGCTAACCCCTTCCGCTGCTACCGAAAATGTGGCATTACCTTTTGGAGGAATTAAAGTAAGGTCTTTATTTACGGATACTTTTGACAACACGGATGAACTACAATCGTTCTTCACTAGGATTCAGTATTCTCTTGCGGACAAGTATCTATTTACGGCTACGGTTAGAGCGGATGGCTCTTCTAGATTTGGTTCTGACAACCAATATGGTATATTCCCTTCTGGAGCAATTGCCTGGAAAATTCATGAAGAAGATTTCATCGGGGATGCCATTTCAACACTTAAATTACGTGCAGGTGGTGGTATCACAGGTAATCAAGATGGTTTAGGTTTTGGTAACTTTGTTCGTAGAGAACGTTTCGGTGGTGCTCCTATCCAAAATGACGGTATAATCAATATCCCTGGAACGAATGCAGTGGCTTTTGCCAATCCAGGATTAAAATGGGAAGAAACTTTAAACTATGGCGTTGGGCTAGATTTTGGATTTAACAATGATCGTTTTTCCGGTAGCATAGATGTTTACCGAAACGAGACAACCGATTTATTGTTGAATGTGCAAGCCGCACAGCCGTCACCACAACCTTTCTTTTTCCAAAACTTGGATGCAACAGTACTTAACCAAGGTATAGAATTGGCTGTTGCTTATGATATTATAAGGTCTGAAGATTTCAATTTTGATGCGTCCTTCAATGTTGCTTACAACGAAAATGAAATTCAGGATTTTGACGGACTTATCCAAGCGGGTACTATTAGAGGTCAAGGTCTTACAGGAGCGTTTGCACAAATTTTAGCGGGCAACCAACCGTTATTCTCTTACTTCCTTAGGGATTTCCAAGGATTCGATGCTAACGGTCAACCCATAGGTGATACGCAAAGTTTCGTAGGTGAAGATGCCTTACCAGATGTAACTGGTGGTTTCTCCATGAATGTTTCTTACAAGAACTGGGATTTTTCTACTTATCTAGCTGGTCAGTTTGGTTTTTCAGTATACAATAACACAGAGAACGCGTTCTTTACCGCTGGTTCTATCCAGAACGGTAGAAACGTTACTCAAAATGTTATTGGAAACGGAGAATCTGGTACTGCAGCCGCCTCAGTATCTACGCGTTTCTTAGAAAAAGGAGATTTTGTAAGATTACAAAATGCTTCTTTAGGTTACAATATCCCAATGTCCGGAGAGGGATTATTTAAAAGTCTTAGATTAAATTTAACTGGCCAAAATCTATTCCTTATCACCGATTACAGCGGTTTAGATCCAGAAGTAAGTTCCGCACCTGCTAATAATGACCTATTAAATGGTATACCAACAGCGGGAATCGATTTAACAGCCTATCCAAATCCTAGAACTTTCACACTGGGAATTAATGCTACGTTTTAATTAAAAAAAAGAAAATCATGAAAAGAAGTCAAATCAAAAATTTAATGCTTACTGCCTTTTCCGCAGCATTTGTACTATCCTGTACAGATTTGGAAATAGAAGGCACAGATTCAATTATTTCAACAGATAGTGGCACACAGTTTAGTGGTGTTGCAGACGTTGAGGGTTCATTGGATAACATTTACAACGGTATCAACCGTTTGGGAGATCAAGCTAACTATTTTGCTCTCCAAGAAGTAGCCACTGATGAAGCCTTAGTACCAACAAGAGGTACTGACTGGGGAGATAATGGGATATGGAGAACACTTCATAACCATACCTGGGATCCCGCGCACCAATTTGTTCTGAACACTTGGAACAATTGGAACCAAACAGTTTTCCAAGCTTCTGAAGTTGCTGACCCGCTTAGTAATGGATCAGCAGAACAAGTTGCTCAAGCTAAATTCGTAAGAGCTTTCGCCATGTGGATTGTTATGGACAACTGGGGGCAAGTTCCTTTTAGACAACCTAACGAAGGTCCAGAAATAGACCCTACCGTGTTAACAAGAACCGAGGCGCTTGACTTTATCCTTACCGACTTGGATGATGCTATTGCAGGACTTCCTACCGTAGCTGCCATGGATATGGATAATTTACAAAGAGGAACAAAAGCATCTGCTCGTTTCTTGAAGGCCAGAGTTTTATTGAATGCGCATATTTATAACGGCTCAGGAACTCCTGACTCTGGTGATATGAATGAGGTAATTTCTTTAGTGGATGCTATCGCAGCAGATGGTTTTGCCTTACAGGACGGATATTTTGATATATTCACCGAGGCTGCCGATACAGAGACTATCTGGTGGATTCCTACCGGTGTTGGTAACAGAATCTGGAACGGTATGCACTACAACATTAATTCACCTGACAACGAAGGTGGTGGTTGGAACGGTTTTACCACATTAGCTGAATTTTACGATCTTTTTGAAGGTGATCCAAACTCAAATACAGTTGGTTCAGGACAGGAAGAAAGAAGAGGTTTTGTGCCCGATGCTTCTAACGCCGATGAGACCAATTTAGGTATAGGTTACGGATTCCTTATAGGACAGCAGTTCAATGAGGACGGAACTAAATTAAAAACAAGACCGGGACAGGATTTAGTATTTACTAGAGATTTCCCAGGATTAGTAGGTAATGGTGAAGCAACTGGAATACGAACTATTAAATATCACCCAGTAAATGGAGGTTTTACAGCTCACGAATTGGTCTTTCGTTATGCAGATGCTCATTTAATGAAAGCTGAAGCTATGCTTAGAAGTGGTGGTGATGCTACTGCCATGGTCAACGAACTACGTACGTTACGTGATGCCGCTCCATTAGGTAGTGTTTCAGAACAAAACCTAATTGATGAAAGAGGTAGAGAATTATATGTAGAGTTTGTAAGAAGAACGGATTTAATACGTTTTGGTCAATTCACAAAAGACTGGCAGTTTAAAGATGCTGCTGCAATTGGTGATGAGAACAGAAATCTTTATCCTATCCCATCTAACGCAATTCTTTCTAATCCAAATTTAGTGCAGAATCCAGGATATTAATCCTTTTATATTTAAGTGTTTAAAAAGAGACCGCTCTGTGAGCGGTCTCTTTTACTTTAAGAGCACTAAATTTAATACAAGAATAGGGTTTCAATGGGTAGATACCCTATTGAAAGTCCTGAACAAACTTCAATAGAGATGCCTCTAAATTCATAATATTAACATCTTATAACAATCCTAATTGTACAAATAATTTCCGTTTTAAGTATCTTGCAAGGCTATGTTTTTTAGATTGATGAAAAGGATTGTTTTAGTGATGCTACTCAGTATAACCGCTTTATTCAACTCCTGTAAGCAGGAAGAACCAAAGATGTTTACTAAAGTCGATTCTAATCATAGTAATATTACTTTCACTAATACACTGATGTCTTCCGCAGAACTTAATATCCTGAACTATATCTACTATTACAATGGTGCTGGATTAGCCGCAGCAGATTTCAATAACGACGGACTCCAGGATCTTTATTTTGTGTCCAATGAAAATGAAGACGAACTATTCCTTAACGAAGGAGCACTACAATTTAAATCCGCCACATTAGCCTCTGGTATAGAGAATAAAAGCGGCTGGACGACCGGGGTAACCGTAGTGGATATCAATAATGATGACCTCTTAGATATTTATTTGTGTAAAGTTTCCGGATATCAAAATCTAAAAGGACATAACTTACTTTACGTAAATCAAGGTATTGTAGACGGAGTACCTGAATTCAAAGAAATGTCTGCATCTTACGGCTTAAATTTTTCTGGCTTCTCCACACAAAGTGCATTTTTAGATTACGATTTAGATGGGGATTTAGACATGTATCTGATGAATCATTCCGTACACCCTAACTTAAATTACGCCAATGGCAACGAAAGAACTAAACAGAACGAGGTTAGTGGCGATAAGCTGTTCGAAAATAAAGAAGGTTACTTTGTAGACGTAAGTGCTTCAGCTAATATTTATGAAGGTAAAATCGGTTATGGTCTTGGCATCTCCATAAGTGATGTTAACAATGATTCCTATCCCGATATTTATGTAGGTAACGATTTTTTTGAAAATGACTATCTCTACCTTAACAACGGGGATAAAACTTTTACGGAATCGATTTCAAAAGACTATAAGAATTTGGGGCATACTACCCATTTTTCCATGGGAAATGGTATTGCAGACATCAACAATGATGCGCTTACCGATATCGTTTCCTTAGATATGTTGCCTGAAGATTTAGAAACCTATAAATCCTCTGGGACCGAATTTAGCTATCCTAACTATACTAATTATCTTAAGAACGGTTATGCGCCCCAGTTTATGCAGAACACATTGCATTTAAATACAGGCCATGGTAAATTCAGTGAAATTGCCTCACTAGCCAACATAAGCGCTACCGAATGGTCCTGGGGAACACTTCTAGCAGATTTTGACAATGACGGATTCAAGGATATCTTTATTACGAACGGCATAAAAGGTGCATCCAATGATATGGACTTCATCAACTTTATAGCCAATGATAATATTCAAAAAAATCTTGCCGATGGTGTTGGTAAACAAGAAATGGAATTCATTCAGAAAATGCCTGAGAAAAAAGTTTCCAATTACTTTTTTAAAAATAATGGGGATTTGACATTTGCCGATGTTTCAAAAACTTGGTATACGCCTGAAAAATCGTTCAGCAATGGAACGGTTTATAGTGACCTGGACAACGATGGCGACTTGGATATAGTAACAAACAACGTCAATGGGGAAGCCTTCATACTCGAAAATAAAGGAAACGAGATAAATCTTAAGAACTATATCAAAATACGTTTTAAAGGACGGAAAACTAATAATTTCGGTATTGGGGCAACGGTTTTCATTTATGCAGAAAATACGGTTCAAAAGTATGAGAACTACACTACTAAAGGATATTTATCCTCGGTGCATCCTTCACTTCACATAGGACTCGGAGCGTTAAATCGTATCGATTCTGTTCTGATACAATGGCCTACGGGATTCCTCGAAACTTTGAAAGATGTATCAGCAAATCAAGAAATAACAGTGGATTATGAAAATGCCGTAAACGGCAACGTTACCGGGAAAACTCTTTCAGAGTATTCCTCAAATAATCAAACGGTAAATTTTCATCACAAAGACGGTAATTCCATTGAATTCTATAGGGATCCTTTAATACCCTATGCCAATACTAACGAAGGTCCTTCCGTGAGTGTCGAAGACATCAATTCAGATGGTTTAGAGGATATCTTCGTAGGAGGTGCAAAACAGCAAGCCTCTGCCCTATTTATTCAAAATAATAAAGGTGAATTTATACCACAACAGCCCGAGCTTTTTAATGAGGATAAGGTGAACGAAGATATAGACCAGCATTTTTTTGATGCTAATGGTGATGGGTTAACAGATTTATTGGTAGTCAGCGCCGGAAATGAATTCAAGAAAGGCCCACCTTTGCGCCCCAGATTGTACATAAATAAAAGTGGACAGTTTACAAAGGACACGACTGCCTTTAGAAATATTGAAATCAATGCGTCCGCCGTGAAATCTTGGGATATGGACAACGATGGTGATTTGGATATCCTCATTACTTCCGATGCCGTACCGTGGGAATTTGGCCTTAGCCCCAAACAATATATATTTCAGAACGACGGTGCAGGAAACTTCTCCGATGTTACCGAAAAAAAATCGTTAGCACTTAATGATTTGGGAAATGTAAAAGATGTGGCCATCTTAGATTTGGACAATAATGGCTTTGAAGACCTCATATTTGTAGGACACTGGATGCCTATTACCATTTTTATGAACGATGGTGAGGACTTAACCAAAAAAGTAGACTCCACATTAGCCAATTCAAACGGACTTTGGAATGCCATTGAAGTTGACGATTTGGATCATGATGGAGATATAGATTTAGTAGTTGGCAACTGGGGAGAGAACAGTAAACTAAAAGCTTCTTTTCAAAAGCCTTTAAACCTCTACAAAGCGGATATCGATAAAAATGGGAGTATGGAAACCATCGTGTCCTATTATCACAAAAATACGGAGACCGTACTGGCATCTAAGGATGAACTAGCGAAACAAATCCCCTCTTTGAACAAAAAATATCTTTCTTATGCTGACTTTGCCAAGGCAGGCTTTAATGAACTTTTTCCGGAAGATATACTAGAAACTGGCTTTCAGAAATCGGTTTACGAATTATCTACTTGTTACTTTGAAAACCTAGGAAATGGAAAATTCAAAAAACATCCATTACCAAAAATAGCTCAAGTCTCCACAGTACATGATATATTCATTGAAAATAATCCCAGAAAATCTATAATCCTTGTAGGTAACAATTATGAAATTAGCACCCAACTAGGTAGGATGGATGCCTCCCATGGTCTAATTTTGTATCCCTCAACAGAAGACGTTTTTAAAACGCAAGACTATAACTATTTAGGAGTTTCAGGGGCAGCGAGAAGTATTGAAAAAATTAAAATCAAGAACAAAGAAAACTACGTCATATCTAGAAATAACGATAGCCTATTTTTTGTTTCAAAAGAACGCTTAAAATGAAAAAGAATTTTATCATACAACGGTTTACGTTGACTATAGCCTTGATGGTATTTTTTATGGCCTGCAAAGATAATACCACGTCGGATATCGAAAAATCGATACCCAAAAAGGAAACTTTATTCACCCTATTATCTTCAGAGGACACAGGTATTTCTTTTGTGAACGAAGTAGAGAACAGCAAAGCGTTCAATATATTCAAATACAGAAATTTCTACAATGGTGGCGGTGTTGCACTAGGTGATATTAACAATGACGGGTTGACGGATGTTTTTCTGACCGGAAACAAGGAGCCTAACAAGCTTTACTTGAACAAAGGCAATTTAAAATTTGAGGATGTATCTGAATCAGCTGGTATCAAAGGAAACAAACCTTGGTCTACAGGTGTAGTAATGGCGGATATAAACAATGACGGTCTGCTAGATATCTACGTGAGTAATGCAGGTAACATGGAGGGGAATAATCATGATAACGACCTGTACATAAACAATGGAGACCTCACTTTTACCGAAAGTGCGGCCGAATATAATCTTGCGGAGACAGGTTTCTCTACACACGCTTCCTTTTTTGATTATGATAAAGACGGGGATTTGGATGCCTATATTCTTAACAACAGTAATATACCCGTAAGTAGTTTGGGCTATGCAGAACAACGAGACGTTAGAGCGCAAGATTGGGAGGGCGTTCCTGCTATTTTTAGAGGCGTAGGAGATATGTTGCTGCGTAACGATAATGGTAAATTTGTAGATGTGAGTGAGGAATCCGGAATCTATGGGAGTCTTATCGGTTTTGGCCTTGGTGTCATGGTTACGGATATTAACCAGGATTCATATCCGGATATTTACGTATCTAACGACTTCTACGAAAGAGATTACCTATATATCAACAATCAAGATGGTACGTTCCGTGAAGAAATCCAACAGTGGACCAATCATTTAAGTCTTTCCGCTATGGGTATAGACATGGCGGATATTAACAATGATGGCCTTACCGATATTTTTATAACGGATATGCTTCCCGAACCGGACCAGAGAGTAAAATCCGTGATGGAATTTGAAAGCTACAATGTTTTTAAGTTAAAACAGAGTAAAGACTTTCATCAACAATACATTCAAAACACACTTCAACTTAACAATGGAAATGGCTCATTCTCCGAAATAGCCTATTACAGCGGTGTTGAAGCTACAGATTGGAGTTGGGCAGGACTCCTTTTTGATATGGATAATGATGGACTTAAGGACATCTATATTACAAACGGTATCAACCATGATTTAACGGACTTGGATTTTGTTGATTTCTTCGCCAATGAAATCATTCAAAAAATGGCACTGACCGGGAGAAAAGAATCCATAGATTCCATAATCAATAAAATGCCCGTAACGCCACTACCCAATTACGCCTATAGAAACAACGGCGATATCACTTTTAGTAATGCCAATAAGGATTGGGGCTTTGAAATTCCCAGTAGGTCCAACGGTGCGGCATACGGTGATCTGGACAATGACGGGGACTTGGACCTAGTAGTGAACAATGTAAACATGGAAACCTTTGTTTATAGAAATAATACCGAACGCCTAAAAAACCATAACTATCTTAAACTAGATTTTAAAGGAGCGGATGGTAATAGGTTCGGTATTGGCACCGTGGTAAAACTTTATTTTAAAGACCAGATTATCAATCAGACCGTAATGCCTTCAAGAGGCTTTCAGTCCTCTATAGAATACCCAATGACGATAGGTCTTGGAAATGAAACCAAGATAGATTCCATCCGAGTAATCTGGCCAGATGATGCTACTCAAAAATTACAGGACCTTACCGTAAATGAAACACTGGTGTTGGACCATAAGGATGCTAAGGACAGTTATAAGGTCTTAACTCCTAAGACATTAAATCCATTGTTAGAGGAAGTAAACAATAGTTCACTAATAGCCCACAAAGAAAATAATTATAACGACTTTGATAACGAAGGGCTTATATACCACTCCCTGGCCCAAGAGGGTCCTGGTGTTGCTGTAGGAGACGTAAATGGAGACGGTAACGATGATATCTTTATTGGCGGCGCCAAAGACCAGACAGCAAGTTTGTACCTGCACAGCGGCAATGGAAAACTTAAAAAGCCTATTACTTCCTTTTTTGAAAAGGACGCTAGTTTTGAAGATACCGCAGCTACTTTTTTCGATGCCGATAACGATGGGGACTTGGATTTAATAGTAGGTAGTGGTGGTAACGAAATTGGCATGCAGAACACCTACGGAACAAGACTTTATCTAAACGACGGCCGAGGGAAGTTCAAGCCATCTGGTATTAACCTACCATCTGCGAATAAAAATGTAGCCGTAATCACTGCTACGGATTTTAACGGTGACGGCCACGTGGATGTTTTTGTAGGATCTAGAAGTGTTGTAGGAACCTATGGCGTAGACCCTAATCATCTATTATTGGGCAATAATGGCGATGGTACCTTCTCCGATATTACCGAAAAGTCTGCCTATGACCTAAGAAACGCCGGTATGATTACCGACGCAAAATGGGCGGATATTGATGGAGACAACAAGAAAGACCTTATTACGGTATCTGATTGGGGAACACCAAAAATATTTAAAAACTCTGGCCGTAGACTAAGTAAGCAAACCACAAGCCTAGATAGTTTAAATGGTTGGTGGGGAGCTATAAAAGCGGAGGATTTAGATAACGATGGTGATTTGGACTTGGTTTTAGGAAACTCTGGAAGCAACTTACATTACAAACCAAAAAAGGGTCAGCCAATGAAAATGTGGGTGAATGATTTTGATAATGATGGTACCATTGAACAGATCATTACACAAAACTATAATAATGGAGACTATCCGCTACATCAGAAGAAAGATTTGACCGGTCAAATATTAGCCTTGAAAAAAGAGAACATCAAGGCATCGGAATATGCCAAGAAAACCATTGACGAACTTTTCTCTGAAGATGTTATTTCTAACACCATTGTACGAGAAGCGTCCATTTCAGAATCAGTAATCGCTATCAATGACGGTAATGGTCAGTATCGCATTAAGGTTTTACCCCCTCAGGTTCAATTCTCCTGTATATGCGGTATTGAATGTACAGACGTAAACCAAGATGGCATGGTAGACCTGATTATGGCCGGTAACAATTTCGAATTTAAACCTCAATTTTCAAGATTAGATGCTAATTATGGGAATGTGCTATTAGGTGACGGTCAGTTAGGCTTTAATTGGCAGAATTATGATACAAGCGGTTTTTTCATAAGAGATGAAGTGAAGCATTTGGAATTATTCAAGGACAAAGCCGGAAATTCATTTTTGATTGCCGCCGTAAACGACAAGCAACCTAAAATTTACAGTTTAAATGAAAAGTAAACTTATAGGATTGTCTATAATCTTTTGGGCTATTGGCTGTAGTGATCAAAAAGGTGATGTATTCCAAAAGCGTACGGCAGAAGAAACAGGAATACATTTTTCCAATGACCTGAAGGAATCCAACGACTTGAACATTCTCGATTACCTCTATTTTTATAATGGTGGAGGCGTAGCCATTGGGGATATCAACAATGATGAACTACCGGATATATTCTTTTCTGGAAACCAAGTTGCTAATAAACTATACCTCAATAAGGGAAATTTTTTATTTGAGGATATCTCCGAAAAAGCCGGAGTTGCCGGAAAAAGCAGTTGGAATACAGGTGCTGTCATGGGAGATGTTAATGGAGACGGTCTTTTAGACATTTACGTCTGCGCCGTGGTAGGTTTAAATGGTTTCAACGGTCATAATGAATTATTTATAAATCAAGGCGATGGTACTTTTAGTGAAGAATCGGGAAAATATGGTCTCGATTTTGAATCTTACAGCTCGTCTGCGGCTTTTCTGGATTATGATTTGGATGGCGATTTGGATATGTATCTGTTAAACCATGCCGTACATACTCCAGAATCCTTTGGAAAAGCGGACCTTAGATACGAAAGAAACTATGAAACGGGAGATAAATTATTACGAAACGATGATGGAAAATTTACCGATGTAAGTGAAGATGCAGGAATTTACGGCGGTATTAACGGGTACGGCTTAGGCATAGCCGTTTCAGATTTTAATAACGACGGTTATCCGGATTTATTCATTGGTAATGATTTTCATGAAGATGATTACTATTATCTAAATAATGGCGACGGTACTTTTAAAGAATCGCTCAGAGATTATTTTGGACATACTTCAAGATTTTCTATGGGGAGTGATGTGGCCGACTTAAATCATGACGGTCTCCCGGACCTCATTTCTTTAGATATGTTACCGTTTGATGAAAAGGTGCTGAAATCTTCTGAGGGTGATGACAATATACAGGTTCAGCGACTTAGAACGGGTACATATGGGTACCATTATCAATTTACGCGCAATATGCTCTATCTAAATCAGCCAGGCGGGCAATTTAGAGAGACCGCCTTACAAAGTGGTGTTGCAGCGACAGATTGGAGTTGGAGTGCACTTTTTGCCGACTATGACCAAGATGGAGAACAAGACCTGTTTATAAGTAACGGCATTCCTAAACGGCCAAACGATTTAGATTACATCAATTTTGTATCCAATGACAATATTAAAAATAAAATAAATAACACTAATCTCGTAGACCAAAAAGCTTTGGAACTCATGCCTTCTGGTGCCGTATCAAATCGTATTTTTAAAGGTAATTCCAGTCTGCTTTTTGATGACAAATCCGATGTCTGGATTCCTAAAGACACCTTGGTTTCGGGGGCAACGGCCTATGCTGATTTGGATAATGACGGAGATTTGGATTTAGTGACAAACAATTTGAATACCCATCCTACCATCCTTGAAAACAGAACCAACGAGAAGGCAAATTATTTAAAACTGGGCCTACAATATAAGGGTAAAAACAAGTTTGGTATTGGCACAAAGGTAGTTTCATATACCGACGGTAAACAACAATTTAAAGAACTGTTCACGGTAAGAGGCTTTCAGTCTTCATCACAACCCATTATTCATTTTGGATATGGTAATAGATCAGTGGTTGATTCCCTTAAAATTATTTGGCCGGACAAGACCTTCCAAGTATTAAGAGACTTAGATGTAAATCAAACGCTCAAAGTAACTTATGGCAATACATTGGCCTATGATTACGGTTCGTCCATTGCTAATAAAACGACACTTTTCAAAAAAGTACCTAATCGGTTGGGTATAAATTTTACGCATAAGGAAGATGCCTATACAGACTTTAATCGCCAGAAGCTCATTCCCTATCAAATATCCGATAGAGGTCCGGCTACCAGTATTGGAGACATGAACAATGATGGAAAAACCGATATTTTCTTCGGAGGCTCTAAATACATCCCCTCTCAAATCTTTATCCAAGGAGACAGCTTGTTTCGATCAGCGAATATGAATACCATTCAGAAAGATTCCATCAAAGAAGATGTGGTTGCTGTTTTAGTCGATTTCGACGGCAATACTACAAATGATCTCTTTATAGGGACGGGTGGTGCCGATTTTTACAATAAAATGGCCCCGTTGACAAATTCATATTATTCCCTCAAAGATTCCATTTACAGTGCGTCACCGATAGCACCAACCTATGAAAACGCATCTGTACTTATTCCTATGGATTATGATCAAGATGGTGATTTAGATCTTTTTGTAGGTAACCAATCTATTTCTGCCGATTTTGGGAGGTCTCCAAATTCCTATCTCTTAAACAATACCAATGGCACCTTGGTTATGGATACAAAAAATATTTTCAAGGAACTGGGAATGCTTACGGATGGTATTGCAGATGATGTTGATGGTGATGGTGATTTAGATCTAGTCTTAACGGGAGAATGGATGCAGCCTATGTTTTTCCGAAACGATATGGGTGAATTTAAAGCCTTTGAACCCTTAAAGGAAAAAAATCTAAAAGGTTTATGGCAAAGTATAGTAGCTTTTGATATCGATAAAGATGGTGATAAAGACTACCTTCTAGGCAACTGGGGAGCAAATTCTAAGTTTCAGGCGAGCTATAAACATCCTATGCGTATGTATTATGGAGATTTTGATGCCAACGGAGCAACAGAAACAATTGTTACCGTCTTCAAAGATGATGCATACTATCCCTTGGATGGACTTAACGAACTTGCCGGGCAAATGGTGTCGCTGAGAAAAAAATTCACTTCCTACACCTCTTTTGGTGGTAAGGATATCACGGAAATTCTGGATGAAAAATCATTGAAGGAAGCTAAAATCCTAGAGGTAGCTGTGTTAAAATCTGGATACTTAAGGAATGATAATGGGTCATTTTCATTTATTCCTTTTAATTTTGACCTTCAAACTGCTCCAATGACGGATTTCTTGGTTTATGATTTTGATGATAACGGAGAAGAAGAAGTATTAGCTGCAGGAAATTATTTTGGCGTAAAACCATATCATGGAAGGTATGATTCCTTTTCGGGAGCCTTGATTAAGACCAGTACGGAAATTACTCTGGGCAATACGCTAGGACTGGATTTTATGTCAAAATCAGTAAGACACTTAAATATTATTGAATTTAAGGGTGCACCTTACCTTATGGTCACCATGAACAATGCAGATGCGCAAGTCTATAAAATAGAAAACTAAAAAATAATGAACAGAATTATTCCTTTTATTCTCTTAAGCATGCTATTCAGTTCCTGTACGCAGGAAAAAGAGAACATTAAAGTTGACTCGGAAGATTTACACGTAGTTGTAGATAAAGTTACACAGATTATGATTCATGATATCTTCTCGCCTCCTGTGGCGAGTAGAATTTTTGCGTATCCTAATGTTGCGGGTTATGAGATTATAGCTCAAGTTAATCCTGAATATCAATCGTTGGCGGGACAATTAAAAGAACTGACGCCCGTACCTGTTATAGATACGGCATCCGGTGTAAATCCAAAATTAGCCGCTATAATAGCACATATGGACATCAGCAAAGCCTTAATTTTCTCCGAAGACAAGTTTGAAGTATTGCAAGACAGCCTTTACGAGAAATGGTCCTCTACCAACAACGAAGAGTTCGAGATTTCCAAAACTTATGGTCTTAAGGTTGCCGAGCATATTAAGGAATGGATGAGTAAGGACAACTATAGCCAGACCAGAACAATGCCCAAGTTCACTGTTAATACCGACGACACCTCTAGATGGCAACCAACGCCACCGGCCTATATGGATGGTATAGAACCGCACTGGAACAAGATAAGACCATTTTTCCTAGATTCGGCAGCGCAATACAAGCCTTTACCACCACCTCCTTTTTCAATGGAGAAAGACTCCGATTTTTACAAAGAATTACAGGAAGTGTATGATATCAGCAATGAAATTACGGCTAATGGCGATGATTCAGAAGAAGTAGAAATAGCTAAATTCTGGGATTGTAATCCTTATGTATCCGTTACTCGAGGGCATCTCATGTTCGCTACCAAAAAAATTACTCCGGGAGCGCATTGGATCGGGATTACCAAAATTGCCAGTAGAAAAACGAAAAGTGATTTTGATGATACGCTATTTGCCTACACCAAAACATCCATGGCCATTGCTGATGCCTTTATAAGCTGTTGGGACGAAAAGTACAGGAGTAACCTTATACGCCCGGAAACACTAATTAACGCCCATATAGACGATAGTTGGAAACCCATACTGCAGACGCCCCCGTTCCCAGAGTACACCAGCGGGCATAGCGTAGTCTCCGGTGCAGCAGGCACAGTGCTGACCGATATTTTTGGTGATAATTTTAATTTTGTGGATGATACGGAAGTACCTTACGGACTTCCTACCCGGACATTTGAATCCTTTAACAAGGCCGCGGATGAAGCCGCCATAAGTAGAATGTACGGTGGAATCCACTACAGGGCCGCGGTTGAAGTTGGTGTTGGCCAAGGTAGAAAAATAGGCGCTCTACTTCTAGACAAAGTAGGAATGAGAAAAGATAAATTAGCATCTAACTAGTGCTAAGGCCATTGCCTAATTCATCCCTTATGAAAAAAACAATTCTCACAGTCTTTGGGATACTTTTGATTATCGCAGTCTGGTATTTCTTTATTAAATCTCATGATTACCAAGTAAACTTTACGATTAAGGCGCTACCCGGTACCATTAATCAATCGGTGAAGACATGGAACAGACAGCTAAATTCAGAGTTTCCCATTGTGCAATCTAGCCTAACAGAGTTCCAGCAAAAATTAAAGTTCTCGGATTCAGTGCATACGTATAATTGGAATATTAGTATGCTCAACGATAGTGTATCTAAAGTAAAGATTTATGCGCGAGATGATATACATAGTTATACCAATAAGCTACTCATTCCTTTTGTAGATACCGACTTTGAAAAGAGGACAAGAAAATCCATTCTAGATTTTAGCGGCAAACTCAAAGAACATCTGAATAAATTTAAAGTTACAATTGTCGGTGAAGAAGATTTGAAAAGTACTTTCTGTGCATACATTCAGGTCAAGGGCACACAGTACGAAAAAGCTAACGGAATGATGTTGAATTATCCGTTATTAGACGGTATCCTAAGTGAGAACAAGGTACAGCTAAATGGAATGCCCTTTGTAGAGGTGGTAGATTGGAACATGAGCAATGATAGTATTACCTATAACTTTTGTTATCCCATAGTGCGTTCCGAAAATCTTCCTGTGTATCCTGAATTGAAATACAAACGTTTTTTTGGAAAAAAGGCTTTAAAAGCTATATACAATGGCAATTATATTACTTCTGACCGAGCTTGGTATGCTCTACTGAAATATGCAAGGAACGAAAACATAAGTATAAAGGAAACGCCAATCGAATATTTTTTCAATAACCCCAATATGGGCGGTAATGAATTAGAATGGAAAGCAGAGGTTTACCTCCCAATTGAAGAAACTTATGAAGACTAGAGCATTCTTTTTTCTAGCATTGCTAACTATTTTTTGTGGATGCAACAATTACGGGCAATTGGTCTATGTTGCCGATTTGCCCGGCAATCTAGAAGAAAACTCTGGAATAGTATCCATAAAAGATTCTACGGTTTGGGTAGTTGAGGACAATGGTAATAAAGATGAACTTTACAAACTAAATTTTAAGGGGGATATTGTCAAATCATTTAAGGTGAAAAATGCCAAAAATAATGACTGGGAAGATTTAACCAAGGACGCTTTGAACAACGTCTATATTGCCGATATAGGAAATAATAATAACGATAGAAAAGACTTGGTCATTTACAAGGTCCCGAACCCGGAGGATGAACCAGGAGATAAGATTGACGCAGAAAAAATTAAATTTTATTATCCAGAACAAAAGAAATTCCCTCCTAAAAAATCAGAGCGATTATATGATGCTGAAGCTATTTTTCATAGAAATGGCAAGTTATTCATTGTTACTAAAAACAGGACGGACCCCTTTAATGGAAAAGCCCTTATCTACACGGTTCCTGACTCAAAAGGTAAATATGAGGCAAAGTTAGTAGGTACTATAAAGGTATGCGAAGACTGGAAAACTTGCCAAATAACTTCTATTGACATATCACCTGACGGAAAAAAGATAGTTGCCCTGAGTTACGGAAAACTATTCCTGTTCACCGATTTTCTTTTAGACGATTTCGCTACGGGAACTGTAAAGGAAATAGATCTAGAGACCAGAAACCAATTAGAGTCCGTTTGTTTCTTGAACGAACAAACCTTGCTTTTATCCGATGAAGTTTCGCATGGTAACGGTGGAAATCTGTACCGTTACATATTACCGGAAAAATAGGTCAATGTTAGAAAGCGAAACCTAGTCCAAAGGTAAATCTTGCCCCGTCTACGCTATTGAAAACCGCGAGATTTATGTTTAAAATATCTGACCCATTTAGGAAGAAACCGCCACCGTACGAAGTGTGCCAGCGGTTAGAACCCATATTTGGAAACCAAACCCGTCCGTAATCGTAACCAGCAAATAATCCAAGAGAAGCTGGTAAAATCCTTGTCCGCATTTTTCGAAGACTAAAACGAATATCGGTATTTTGATAATAAGCCGTTTTACCCGTAAAACGTTGGTTTCTAAATCCCCTAAGACCATCTATACCCCCGATACTAGCCCCTTGATAGAATTGATAACCGTTCCCTATATTAAAATGCCCTTTCCATTTGGTAGCCAACACCAATCTTCCATTAGGTGTCAATTTATAATCAAAAGATATACTAGGAATCACGTAACCATAGTTCTCCCCTTCTAAACTAACATTATCCTTGAATCCAAATTGTAGCGAAGTAGCCATCCCCATAGTTGGGAAACCTGCGTTATCCCTATTTTCATAGGTATATTCTCCATGTACACCGACAAAATCGTTCTGGGTTTCTTCTCCATTCTGTTGGTAAAAGGTATTCACAAAACGGTCTTCCGTTTCTTCTACTTCTATAGATTCATACGAGAGTCCCGCTTTAAATTTAGCCCCCAACTGGCCCCGCCACACCAAAGAAGGTGTAAATTCAAAATTTTGAATCCTTACCCTATTGAAATCAAAATCGTCATTCAGGTTTTCCGTGTTATTTCCAAATCCGAAAAAATTAACTGCGAAATTCGGGCTTGTGAACCTAGTTTTTATTTCCAAGTTCCAATTCTCGAACAATTCAGCAAATTCGCCTGTGTACCCAAGGTCAAAGCCGTTGGTAGCAAAATAATACGAAGCCCCTATCGTGTGCTGTTGTGTAAAAGGGTTTTGCCTGAACCCATTATAAGTATAGGTGTTTAAAAATCCAATTCTAATACCATCATCAGGGTTAAACCCAATAGTGGGCAACAGTTGATTGGCGCTACTACGAATGTTCAATGGTCTGTAGGTATTTACATTGTAATCATCGGTCAACTTAACTTTAGCTCCTTTAACCTTTTTAAGGGTGTTTGACTTGCTTTTGTAATCGTATATGGCAATACCCTTACCATTATTTACCTCATAAATATCATTATTCTGTCCACCGATAAGCCGTACTTTGATTCCACCATGGCCAGCTGTATTATTTACTTCAAAAATATCATCATCGTCCAGGCCATAGACCCAAATCTCTTTGGTATTATCCGTATGATATATTTTCTCGAAAAACTTCTTTTTCTTTTCACCATCAATATTCCTAAAAGCTTTTATCTCGGTTCTATTTTGGTCTAATCGATTAATTTCGAACCAATCATCCTTATCCGTTCCGGTGACCACACTATACTTGTTCAAAATATTAAAATAAGCATCTGAAGTCTCTATGATTTTTGATAATCTTGCCTTGAGGGTACGTTTTATCATGGTAATGGTTTCGTCCCTTACTTCATCAGGAAAGGCCAAAAAGGCCTCATCAATAGCACTATCCGTTAAATTATCCTTTAGATATTTCGCCTGTGTTCTCCATTGTTCCTTGGTTGTCCCTGATAAAAGGGCCAAGTCTAGCACATAGGTCTTTGGAGAAGAATTAAAGCCTTTTACACTCCTGATTTCTTCGTTAAAACCCTCCATGAGACGTAGGCCAGGTATAATCCTTGTAGCAACATTCATGAAAGCACCATCGCCCATTTTAGAAAATGCCTGATCCCGATCTCTGGGAACAGGTCTATAGATAATTCTATTTTTCTCCTTGAATTCCGCCCATCGCCATTGATCTACGTGTCTGTCCCAGTCACCAATGACCATATCAAAAAGTCGCGCTCGGATATATGCTTCCCGGTCTACTCCGTATTTCTCATCATCCCTTAAATCTTCTAACATGGAATCTGTACTTTTAAGCTCATTTGAGAAACCAAAACTTTTTAAATCTCCATGTCCGTCACCCGCATGTTCTTCTATCATGTACAACTCATCACCAAAACTGGTGTTAAAACTCCCTAAAGCATTCTGTTTCGGGATGTAGTACAACACGGGATTGGTATGGTAAATTCCCACAGCATCGGACAATTTTCCTATGGTAAAAGGAGCATAAGGGTGGGATCCTGTATAAAAATCCTCGAGCAGTTCTTGGGTATAGGTTTCCTTTAAATCATCAAGCAAATAATTGTCCTGGAAAACCATGGATTGCAGGTATAGTTCTGCACTTTTTCTTAGTGCGCGCATCACATATTCCTTTCCGTCTTTATCGCGTAACCGCAAAGATTTAGACTGGTGTCCACCTCCTTTTTTAACTGGAACGAGTCCTCCATATAAGGTATCCAATAAAACCGTTGGTGCACTGACCTTAGTCCCGTAATATTTTCGATATCGTTCTCCCCAAATGGATTTAAAGAAATTGCTCTTATCTATTTCTTCCTCTTTATAGACCGACGATTTTACCTGCGTCGGAAACGAGTTGGGATAATTTAATTCCAGTTCTGGATTATCTGGTGGTAAAACGGCGGAGGTGTATAAAAACTCTTCTTGGTCATTCTCATCTACTCCGTAAAACCGTACGCGAGAAGAACCGTCCCCATAAACTTCCAAGGTTGCATAACCCATATGGCCTGTTGAGAATTTGCTACCGTTCAATAATTTAGTTGCCCCTTTTTTAGCTCCGGAACCACTGACTATTTGCGGTGTGTTCTTCTCAACGATATACTGTAGGGTGTGTTCATGTCCTGCAGTGAAAATAACCTTATCCGAGTATTGCGCTAAGGTGGTTACCCTATTAATTAAATCTCGATATCTTTTGTTCTGTAAATCGGCAATGGAGGCACCAGAAGTTATTCTCAAGACATTGATAAATGTTCCTAGAACAGGCACGGGAACCGGTAATTTTTTAGGATAAAATTGTTTTTTAAAGGAAAATTGGCCTCCATGTGGCCCATAGCTAGACATAGGATGGTGCATTGCTATAATGGTTGTCTTACCCCTATGGTCTTTAATGGCATCCTCTAGTTCCAAAAAGAATTTTGCCCTACTTTTTATTTCACACTTGTCATTAATATCCGGTCTTTTGTCCCAATTGGTCAAATACCATTCTGTATCCAGAACAATAAGGGCCACTTTATCACTGATCTCAACGGTCTCAATGGGGCACCCGTTTTGCGGCAAAAATGCATCCTTATCACCCAAGGCTTTCTGAATATACTTTTCCTCTCGCTCCAAACCTATTAATCCTTCAGTATACCAATCATGGTTTCCGGGAATAAAGATGGGTTTACCCCTATAATTCTCTAATGTCTTTAATTGCGCATCTAAATGGCTTTTGGCTTCCCTGTAGGCAATTGTAGAATCTTTGGGATCAGGCAGACCTGCAGGATAGATATTGTCTCCCAAAAATATTGCCGTACTGTTCTCGTTTGCTGCGTCCAGTCTTTCCTTAAAAATTTTCAGGGCAGGATTCATTCCCCCAATGGGCGATAGCCCAGCGTCACCAATGAGATAAAAAGTATGCGCAACCTTCTTATTATCACTGATATCCTGTGCATCTTTCTGGTCTACATATTTAGACTTGTATGTAGCACAACCCGTAAAAAAAAAGACGAGTAAGAGATAAGCGTAAAATTTTTTCATATAGATGACCTTATGTCCAAATTTTCGTAATTTGGATACTTCTAATTACATATGTATGTCAGGTATCCTAAAGAAAACTGAAGGTTTCGTTGTAAATTTATTGACGAACGAACTAAATCCCAATTATCTTTATCACAATCTAAGGCATACCCAACGCGTTGTTAAAAGTACTAAAGAATTATTGAACTCGTGTTCTCTATCGGACACGGAAAAAGAGGCTATTGAAATAGCTGCTTGGTTGCATGATACCGGTTACACAAAGGGAAGTGAAAAGCACGAGGAGCGAAGTTGTGAAATTGCGAAAGCTTTTTTAACGAAAGAAAATTACGACCCTAAATTGATAGCAGAAATCGGAAATTGTATTATGGCCACCGTAAGGTATGCGGAACCAAAGACCCTTCATGAAAAGATTCTCAGGGATGCCGATGCTTCTCACTTTGCTCAAAAAAGTTATCTAGAAACGTCAGACTTACTTCGAGAAGAACTAAGACTTTTGGGCATCGCAGATTATAATCATAAAGAATGGTTGGACGCAAATATTAAAATGTTCCGAACAGAACATCGCTTTTATACCGATTATGCAAAAGAGAATTGGCAAGCGGGAAAAGATAAAAATCTAAGGCGTCTTATAAAGGATAAAAAATCCGAAAAGGAAATTGCAAAAAAAGAGGCGCTCAAGGCAAAATACAAAAGCGAAAGTCCTGACCGTGGTATTCAAACCTTGTTCAGGGTAACTTTAAAGAACCATATTACCCTAAGTGATATTGCCGATACGAAGGCAAATATTCTATTATCCGTTAATGCAATAATTATTTCCTTAGCACTATCTAACCTTATTCCCAAACTGGACAATCCGTCTAATACCTATCTAATTTATCCAACGGTAATTTTTATCGTTTTTAGTGTAGTTTCGATGGTTTTAGCCGTTCTAGCGACTAGACCAAACGTAACCAGCGGACAGTTTTCCAAACAAGATGTAAAGGATAAAAAAGTAAACCTCCTGTTCTTTGGCAACTTTCACAAAATGAAGTTAGACGAGTATGAATGGGCCATTAATGAACTCGTAAAGGACAAGGAATACATATACTCCTCATTAACAAAGGATTTATATTTCTTGGGACTGGTGTTGAACAGAAAATATAAAATTCTACGATGGACCTATACCATATTCATGATAGGTATGATCATATCGGTTATTGCTTTTGCCGTTGCCTTTAAATTTTTTGGTCCGGATAGAGTATCAAATTTATTACCCTAAAAGGGTTACTCTTTCAAGGTATCCATTAAATCCTGGTAGGTATAAGTCTTCTCAGGAGTTTCATTAGATTTGTAGAGAATTTCTGCCCTAATGGCCTTTAATCCAGATACACCCTGTAATCCTTCTAATTCTACGATTTCAACATTATCCGTAAAATACCCTTTAGACTTAAGGAACTTGATATAGCGCAGGTATTCTAATTCATCTTTTTTCTGCGAGTATACTATGGCCATTTTGCCTGTTTCCGTCAGACGATTATTAGTCCCCTTTATGAACGATTTATCAATTCGTTTTTTAATGACCTCATACCGCGCATTGTAAGTACCATCCACATCAAACTGCTTTTCATCCATACGAAAGCGTATAGAAAGAGAGGTATTATAAACAAGTATCAAAGATGTGGCATCCAATGGTACGGACAACTCTGGTTTTAACGCATAATGGGTGTTCTCCATTTCACACATCACCTGCAGCTGCCATAGCCTTAAATTATTCAAATACAGCGGATTAAAATCTTGCTTACCGGAAATAGAGGCACCAATGTACATATTATGCTCAACACCGTCCGTTTTATAACGTTCAAAATAATGAGGAAACATCTCTTGGGCGACTTCCTGTTTTTTATCTATAACCGAGGCTAATTTTTTATTGATGAGCATTACACTCTCATCGTAATTTTTTCTATGGTCATAATAGGATTCCGTACCCATATCAATATTGGCCTCATAAGCAAGAATATGCTTTGAGATGTCCTTGTCCGATTTTTTAAGATGACTAAATACCGGAACGATTTCTTCCTTCACAAAATCAAAAATAGCCTGTTCGCTATTAGTATATAACATCTCCTTAATACTCTCCAAATGGTTGTCTACACGAAACATTAGCTCCTCGTAAATCGGAAGTTTATACTTCTTGAGTACATTTTCCAAAACCTCGTTTATTTGAGAGAGTTGAATCATTAAATCTCGCTGAATGGCAACGTTTCTGGCCTTTGAAGAATCTTTTATATCAATCTGCCCATACAAGGGATATACTTCCTTAAATACGATTTCCTTAAATGAGGGCTGCCTACCTTCTAACTGATCTTTTATAAAATATTTTGCTTCTTCTTGAAATCTCCAATAGACAGAAGAGTGCACGGAGGTACATTCGTTCTGTATGATGGCATCAATCAGGTTCTCCTCCTCAACTTTAGACCTCACCACAGCAGAGACGATATATGGCATTACATCATCTAGCTTTTTGGCATTGACTCCATTAAGAACATTTCGCTTGGTAGAAACTACTTCTAAAACACCCAGTAATTCCCCATTGAATGCAATGGGTGCAAAAATTGCACTTTTTATTCCTTGTTTTTCCAAGCCCCCGTACGGATCCATACCATTATATTTTTCATGGTACTTGGATACATCTGCCACAGCAAAATACGTATTGTCCTGAATTAGTTTACTATACGATTGTTGGCATAAAGCTTCATTACAAACTTTGGCATCCTGACCATTTAGAATAAAGCTTGAGACGCCCTTCCCGTAGACAGGCTCAAATTGATCGTCCTTGGAGTTATAGGTTACAAAACCGACCTTAATATTAGGTAATTTGAAGAACGATCGGAACGTCTCCTGCAAATCGTTCATAAAATTATCGCTACCGCGTTTATCACTGGCAATAAGTTCTGATTTTATCTCAGAAATTGAATGCTCGGCTGTAACATCGAACATATTGGAAATAACAAATCCTTTGGATATAAAACTTTCTGGCGGTATTTTCTCCATCCATAGTTTTAAATCGTTAGGATTTTCTAAAAGTTCATCAACGTCTTCTTGTTCTATCTTTTTTGCTTTCTTCGTGGGAATCAACTCCAGGAAATCTGCATTGTACAGAATCCGATAATGATGCATTACGCCAGTGGCATCAGGAATATCATAGAAAAAAGGTCTACTGAAATCTAAGTGAAAGCCGTAATGAAAATTGAGGATTACAATACAACCCATAATATAATCAATACCCTCCTCCTGATTTCTAATTTTTGGCTCAAAACCAGGACCGGCCTCATTGATTATTTTCTGAAACCGCTTAGATGAATTAAAGAATATATCATAATAGGGTAAAGAAGCTGCTTTTATCTCATTTGTACTTAGAACAGGTGAAAAGCTATCCTGAAGTATAAGACCGATCACATCCTTATGCTCTTCCAATAAGGCAATGTCCTGAAAACCATCCCTTAGTTCGTGATAAGGTTCTTGAGCTTTTAGAATTTCCTTGGCACGTGTCGCTAAAATTCTATCTTCACTTTCCTGCATTTCATCATAATGCCTAAGTAGCTTATCAAAACTAATTAGCGGTTTCATCGGCATTATTTTATCCTTACCCTTCATCATACCTATATTTGTCTTCTAAACACTAATAAAATTACAAAACTAAACGTAGTTTTATGTTAAAAGTTTCATAGTCAGATATCTTTTCTTTTTCTGATAACTATAAAAAAATCGCCAAATGTCGTCAGCACATAGACTTTCAAGAGCCTACACCACCGCTAAACGTATCATGTTCGACGATAGCTCTAAGTTCATCCTTTTTAGTGATTGTCATCGCGGCGACAACAGTTTTGCAGATGATTTTGCCAATAATAGAAACATCTATTTTCATGCCTTAAACCACTACTATAACGAGGGTTTTCAATATTGTGAATTAGGCGATGGTGACGAACTCTGGGAAAACGTTTATTTTGAATCAATTTTCGAGGCGCATAAAAACGTCTTCAAACTTTTAAGAAAATACCACTTGGATAAACGGTTGCACATGATATGGGGCAATCATGATATGGTATATAAAGATAAAACCTATGTGGACAAGCACCTGTCCAGTTATTTTGAACCTATAGATGATACCGACAAAGAACTTTTTGAAGGAATCACCTATAACGAAGCCATAGTCCTAAAGCATAGCACTACCGGACAAGAGCTTTTTTTAGCTCATGGTCACCAAGCCGATTGGTGGAACTATAGATTTTGGCGCTGGGGACGCTTTCTTGTCCGCGTACTCTGGAAACCACTACAAGTTTGGGG
Organism: Maribacter sp. MJ134; assembly: GCF_003970695.1. Lineage (NCBI taxonomy): Bacteria > Pseudomonadati > Bacteroidota > Flavobacteriia > Flavobacteriales > Flavobacteriaceae > Maribacter > Maribacter sp. MJ134. The sequence goes on along the minus strand of NZ_CP034570.1, from coordinate 3,655,666 downwards.
CATCGCAGACCCCACTAGTCCGGCTAAAAATTACACAGAACTAATTAAATTGGAGCGTAGGATCAAACGTTGGATTCTAAAGAACAACCTACTCATTACCATCGTAGGCCACACCCATAGACCGCGCTTTCCCGAGCCGGGCGACATTCCTTTTTTTAACGACGGTAGCTGCGTACACCCAAGAAGCATAACTGGAATAGAGATTGAAAATGGCCAGATTTCACTTATCAAATGGCATATAGAAACCTCTGTGGACGGAACCTTAAAAGTAGTTCGAGTGCTACTAGAAGGACCTCAGAAACTATTAGATTATCAGGAGAAAGCGTAACAATACCTATTTACAAATACCGACAAAAAAGATTGGCCAGCCCTCTAATTTTCTAGTATAACAGGAAGTATGATAATAATAAAGTCTCTGATTATGTGACTTTTATGACATTGACGTTTCTAAAACCTAAACATGGTTTTCATCTCTATATAGATGAAGTATTACTAACCTAAACTTTAAGAAATGAAAAAATTAGCAGCAGAATTTATTGGTACCCTCTGGCTTGTATTAGGCGGGTGTGGAAGTGCGGTATTGGCCGCAGGGTTTCCAGAATTGGGAATTGGTTTTGTGGGAGTTTCCCTAGCATTTGGTCTCACCGTTATCACCATGGCTTACGCCATAGGACATATCTCTGGTTGCCACCTTAATCCAGCAGTATCTATTGGGCTATGGGTCGGTGGGCGCTTTGAAGGTAAGGATGTAGTCCCTTATATCTTATCCCAGGTTATGGGCGGTATTGCAGGAGCAGCGATTTTATATATGATCGCTACTGGAAAAGCTGGGTTTGAAATAGGAGGCTTTGCAGCCAACGGTTATGGGGAACACTCTCCCGGCGGCTACGGAATGACCTCGGCCTTGATAACAGAAATTGTACTGACTTTCATTTTTCTATTCGTCATACTCGGGTCTACCTATACGAAGGCACCTAGAGGTTTTGCCGGTCTGGCCATCGGTCTCTGTTTAACACTGATACACTTGATAAGTATTCCCGTAACGAACACCTCTGTGAACCCTGCCAGAAGTACTAGTCAGGCATTGTTTGCCGGTGATTGGGCTATTGGACAATTGTGGCTCTTTTGGCTTGCACCAATTGTTGGAGCTGTTATTGCCGGATTGGTATATAAATTTCTATCTCCAGAAGTAACGGATTAAGTTTTCCAAACTACAGTTTTTTGCGCATCCTATTTTTTAAAAGAATAGAGATGCGCAATTTTTTTTGTGGTATATTAGAAGCACTAACCATCAACCAATGAAAATCTTTTTATGCCTCTACTTATTGTAATATTCGGGATAGTGCTTCTTTTTATTTTGATTACCCGTTTTAAATTGAATCCCTTTATAACCTTTATTATAGTTTCTTTATTCGTAGGCATCGCCGAAGGTATGGAGCCCGTTTCCGTTGTTGCGTCCATACAAAAAGGCATAGGTAGTATTTTAGGGTTTTTGGTCATTATTTTGGGCTTGGGCGCCATGCTAGGCAAATTAGTTGCCGACAGCGGTGCCGCCCAAAAAATCACGACAAAGCTTGTGGAAAAATTCGGCAAAAAAAACATACAATGGGCTGTTGTTTTGACCGGTTTTATTGTAGGCATACCAATGTTCTACTCCGTGGGTTTCGTTATTTTAATTCCATTGGTCTTTACCATTGCGGCAACAACAGGCTTGCCCTTGTTATACGTAGGCTTACCCATGTTAGCCTCCCTTTCCGTTACCCATGGTTACTTGCCTCCGCACCCTGCACCCACGGCCATTGCAGCAACATTTAATGCAGATATCGGAAAGACCTTGCTGTATGGAATTATCGTTGCCATTCCTGCAATTATTGTTGCGGGGCCGCTATTATCCAGGACTATAAGGAATATTGAAGCCACACCACTCAAGGAGTTTTTAAACCCGATTATACTTAAAGATGAGGAAATGCCAAGTACTGGTGTTAGCATTTTTACAGCCTTACTTCCCGTTATTTTAATCGCAATCGCGGCCTTAGCGGAATTAATGCTCCCAGTAGATAATGGAATCTCAAAAATAATCGTATTCCTAGGGAATCCGGTTATAGCTATGCTCATATCGGTTTTGGTCGCCATTTACACCTTAGGACTAGCAAGGGGAAAAAAGATGAAAGAGGTTATGGACTCTGTAGCAAGTGCTATTACGGGAATTACCATGGTGCTCTTGATCATTGCCGGAGCAGGTGCCTTAAAACAGGTTTTGATCGATAGTGGTGTAAGCGAATATATTGGTGAAATGCTAAAAGGTTCTTCCGTATCACCTCTAATTTTAGCCTGGCTTATAGCCACCGTAATTCGGGTTTGTGTTGGTTCTGCAACAGTTGCAGGCCTAACCGCTGCCGGGATTGTACTTCCCTTGATCAGTGGTACCGATGTAAGCCCTGAACTAATGGTCCTAGCTATTGGTTCTGGAAGTTTAATGCTCTCCCACGTAAATGATAGTGGTTTTTGGCTGTACAAAGAATATTTTAACCTATCGGTAAAAGACACCTTAAAAACATGGACGGTTATGGAAACTACCGTGGGGATTATGGGATTGGTGGGCGTACTAATTTTGAACTTATTTATATAAAACAATCACTATGGCTCAAAAACCTTCAGAAAAACTTAAAGAACTTGGATTGGTCTTACCTCCTGCCCCTCCACCAGCCGGACTATACAAACCTGTTCTAGTGGTAGATAATTTTCTATATATTTCTGGTCAGGGACCTATGCTTAACGATGGTACGCTCTATACGGGGCGTGTTGGTGATAACCTCACTTTGGAAGAGGGTAAGCAAGCCGCACATCATGTTGCACTAACCATGCTCGCTACGATTACCACCCATTTTGGTGATGTCGATAGGATTAAAAGGTTGGTTAAAACCCTTGGCATGGTCAATTGTACACCAGACTTTAGCAAACAACCTCTAGTAATAAATGGGTTTAGTGAATTAATGTCGGATGTTTTTGGACCTGAAAATGGTGTAGGGGTAAGAAGTGCCGTCGGTATGATGCTACCTGATCAGGTTGCCGTTGAAATAGAGGCCATGTTTGAACTTCACAAATAAGACAGATGAATCAAGAGCAGTGGTACCAACTAAAAAGTCATAAACATATTATCTCGCCCGCTTTGCTAGTCTACCCGGAAAGGATACAACAGAATATTCAGACCATGATCAACATGGCGGGAGGCACCGAGAACCTTAGACCGCATATAAAGACCCATAAGTGTGCCGAAATTATTAAGCTCCAAATGGCGCAAGGCATTGAAAAGTTTAAATGCGCTACCATTGCTGAAGCGGAACTATTGGCCAGCTGTAATGCGCCTGATATCGTATTGGCCATGCAACCTGTTGGTGTTAATTTAAACCGCTTTGTTTCGCTGATAAAAAAATTTCCAAAGCTAAAATTCGCTACTCTAGTCGATAATAGGGCCACCAGTAATACAATGGCAGCCGTTGCGGAGAAAAACAACGTAACCATAGCCTTATATATCGATTTGAACACAGGTATGAACCGAACGGGAATCATACCTTCTTCGGAAGCTTTTGATCTATACAAGAGCATTTCTAAGCATTCTTCCCTATCCATTCAAGGATTGCATGTGTATGACGGACATATAAGAAATCCTGACCCAGTAGCTCGCAAGATAGATTGTGATGCTGCTTTTGAAAAAGTGTTGGCCCTCAAAACACAGCTTATTTCTGCAGGATTGCCTAAACCAACGGTAATTGCCGGCGGATCACCCTCCTTTCCTTTTCATTGTAAAAGAACTAATGTAGTGGCAAGTCCTGGCACTACCCTGCTTTGGGATTGCGGCTACGGAGACCTGTTTCCCGAAATGGAATTCCTTCCAGCTGCGGTTCTGTTCACAAGGATTATAAGCAAACCAAAAGCAGGTATTCTTTGTTTTGATTTAGGTCACAAATCCATAGCTCCTGAAATGGCTTTCCCTAGAATGCAATTTTTAACCTTGGACCATGGCAAACAAATTAGCCAATCGGAAGAACATCTGGTTATGGAATATGACGACCTAAAAGTGTTAGAAGTCGGAGAACCCCACTATGCCATACCTAAACATATTTGTCCTACAGTTGCAAAGTACGAGTCGCTATTGGTCGTAAGAGATGGTAAGGTTTCCGAAGAATGGAAAGTGGCCGCAAGGAATCAAAAAATTTCAATATAAGTATGTTCATTTTCGATGCCCACCTAGACCTATCCATGAATGCCATGGAATGGAACCGTGACCTTCGATGGTCCGTAGCGGAAATAAGAGAAAGTGAACAGGGCATGACGGACAAACCTGATCGCGAAAAAAACACCGTATCTTTTGATGCCATGCGAAAAGGTAATATTGGACTTTGCGTTGCCACCCAGATTGCCCGTTACGTAAAACCAAAAAACACCTTACCTGGTTGGAATTCTCCACAACAGGCATGGGCCCAAACGCAGGGGCAACTGTCATGGTACAAATCCATGGAAGATGACGGATGGCTTAGGCAAATTACCAATAAAAGAGAACTGAACGCTCATTTAGAAAATTGGCAGAAGAACAAAAAAAATACTCCAATTGGATATATCCTAAGTCTAGAGGGAGCAGATTCCATTATCAATCTAGATTATTTGGAAAAATCATATGAACAAGGTCTACGTGCGATAGGCCCTGCACATTACGGACCGGGAACCTATGCCTTTGGAACGGATTCCATAGGTGGAATTGGCGTTAAGGGTAAGGAACTTCTAAAAAAAATTGAAAAACTTAATTTAATTCTCGATGCTACACATTTGTGCGACCAGAGTTTTTGGGAAACTATGAAAGTCTACGAAGGCCCAATCTGGGCAAGCCATAATAATTGTAGAAAATTCGTGAATCACAACCGTCAATTTTCGGACGAACAACTATTAGAATTAATTGATAGAAAAGCGGTCATTGGAACTGCTTTGGATGCTTGGATGATGGTTCCCAACTGGCAACGTGGAAAATCTACCCCAGAAAAAATGGGTGTAACACTAGAACATATGGTGCAGAACATTGATCATATTTGTCAACTAGCGGGAAACTCTTTGCACGTTGGTATTGGTACCGATTTAGATGGCGGATTCGGAAAAGAACAAGCTCCAATGGATTTAGATACGATTGCAGATTTACAGAACATTCCCGTATTATTGACCAAAAAAGGATATGATTCCGATGATATTTCTAATATTATGAATCGTAATTTTATTAATTTCCTACGGCATACTTGGACATGAACAGACGACAATTCGTAACTATAAGTTCTTTGGGCGCGTTGGGTACTTTACTTCTCAACTGTACAGAATCAAAGAAAATACTTCTTAAAAAGAATTATACTATCGCCTGTTTAGGTGATAGTATTACAGCTACACAAGATGGATATGTTCAACTACTTCAAAATTACGTGGATACGAACCACAAAAGCTTAAACATTAGGTTCCTGAATTGGGGAAAAAGCAGCGAAACAATTACCGGACTTACCGAAAAAAACCACTCCGGACCGAGACCCTATTTATTTGAAAGACTGGACGGGCTACTTAATAGTACCCATGTAGATATCATCTTATTCTGCTACGGCATTAATTGCGGTATTTACGGAGCTCCTTCACCCAAATTATTCGATGGTTATACCATAGGCATCTACTCCTTCTTGGAAAAGATAAAATTAAAGGGAACCAAAGCCATTCTTTTAACGCCACCACCACTTGCATTGAAAGCAGCACCCATCTCCCCTAACTCAGGGCAAACGGATTATGGTTATACCAATCCATATCCAAAATACGAGAGCGAAGTATTGCTAAAATTCTGTGAAATCATAAAAGGTGTCCAACATTCAAATAGCTTAGGTGCCATAGACATTCATACACCATTACTAAGACATCAAGAGACATGTTATGACCAAGACCCTATACACCCGAATTCGGCAGGACATCAACTGATTATGGACACCGTTGTCGATCATTTAACAATTTAACAAGCCCTTAAGTCCCTATGGCAGGGTATTTGTTATCTTTATTTGATTTTTACAGGTAATCGATGATTAAAAATATACTCTTTTTTGCTTTATGCTTTTGTGCTTTTACCGTAGTTCATGCGCAATCGGATATTCCTACCCAGAAACCCTTGAAAATTGAGGCGATAAAAAAGGCGGACCCGAAGGGCACCACCAAAACCGGGCCGGTACTAAATATTCCATCGGTTATAAAAGAACAACCGGAACTGGATTATAAAAAACCTAAACCAGTTAAAATGATTCCGGATGAGGAACTGGTGCAAGCAGGAACCGGTCTTAAAATAGACCCGCGTATAGGACCTGGAGAACGACTTGGAGGCTCTGGAGAATACTTTGCCGATCAATATTTAGGTGACGTTAAGAGTAATGGTAAATTTATAGGTGTTGTTTGTAGAGATCACGAATATGTTGATGGAGACCGGGTTAAAATTTGGGTCAACGATATGGTCGTAGAACCGAACATGTTGCTTACCGGAGCCTTTAAAGGTGTTAATGTAGACTTACAAAAAGGTTTTAACAAACTAGATTTCGAAGCTTTGAACCATGGTTCTTCAGCGCCCAACACTGCGCAAGTAGATGTTTACGATGATACGGGACAACTCATCTATTCCAATAAATGGTTGCTATCTTCGGGCTCTAAGGCCACTTTAATCGTCACGAAAGAATAAGACTATTATCTCTTTCCTGGCCTATATGTTTCTTTTGCCCTTTTTAATACATCACCCCTGTAATATAACGCATCCTTCCAGTCTACATTAATATATTTTTGGATTTGATCATCAAAATGTGGCGAATTAGGATTTCCACTTTGCCCTCCCGCTAAAATCGTTTTGGCTTTAACCTTATCTCCAAATTCGACCGCAGCAACAAAACTATTGCCTCGGGTGCCGTAGATTTTCTTTGCTCCCTCTGTTTCGTAACGAGCACCATAAGCGGCTAGAGCTCCCCATCTACCAGAAGCAAAACCAACGGCAAGGCTAGGTTTATCATCATCAAACTGCTGTTGTATATCGCCATTTAGACGTTGGTATCTATTTACTTCTCCCCAAGGAAGTTTCCAAGTTCCAAAATCCGTAATTAAGTGGTCTATAACCGTCTCGAATATTCTAAGCTTTTCGCCGTTAGGAGATAAACTTCCCCAATATTGCACTCTTTCCATAGGGATTAACCCTTCAGGATAACTTCCTTCTTTATAATACTGAGTACCATAAAAGTGCGCCAGGGTCATTGCGACAGATTCCTTTGAGGTTTTAAAATCCCAATCGGCCAATTCCGCTATCGCCTCCTGTAGTTTAGGGTTTCTATCATCATGCATATAATAAGCTTTTATGAGCCCGGGTATTAGCGCTTTAAAGGCGGGCAAATATGGGTCGTGTGCAAGTTCAATTAACGAATCCAAGGTGTATCCCTCTGTATCCTTTAAAAGACTTACGGCATGAATACCCCTAAAATTTTCTTGGTCACGTGACATATAATAGGGATAGTCCTCCTTTTTAGGACTAAACTCCAATGCCGAAGTATAGGGTGTAGAATTACAATTTTGTATCCATCCATTTTCAGGGTTGAGCACCAGAATATTCTCCTCTACCGTATGTAAACCTTGCCAATCCGTTTTGGGGTCCCAACCCTCCACAGGCCGTGAATAGTCAAAACTCACATCGCGCTTGGGAATAAAATTACCATGGAAATAGGCAATGTTCCCCTCAGCGTCTGCATAGACGGTATTGTTACTGGAATTGGTGCGTATGTCCATCATTTCACGGAAACCTTTGTAGCCCTCTTTTTTGGTACGCACAAAAGACTGCTCTAAGGCCTTTACGGGCTCCCACATCATCGCAGAAGCGGTCCATTTACCATCTTCCATATGGGTAATGGGTCCGTGGTGCGTGCGATAGGCAGGAAATTTCTTTTCTTTTAACCCTTCACCACTCTTATATTTTAAAGTGATTTCTGAAACTTCAACAGGTCGTAATTCTTCGCCATATTGATAAAGGATTTTCCCCTCTAAGCTTGTAATGTTTTCCTTGAACTCGTCCATCACATCGGTATAGGTAGATGTGTGCATCCATCCCGTTTTCTCGTTAAAGCCTTGGTACACGAAAAATTGACCCCAAGTTACCGCGCCATAAGCATTTAATCCTTCCTCTGAAACCACGTGGACTTCCCCTCTAAAATAGAAGGAAGTATGCGGATTAATCAAGAGCATTGCGTTGCCGGATTGGGTTAAATCTCCAGAAATAGCTATACCATTAGAACCTTGTGGTTCGGCCATTTCCTCTTCCTTTTCAATGGCCATAATTTCCGACTCTGGTATTTCCATGTTCCCCTCATAAAAGGCCTTTATTTCGCTAGTTCTTATGCGCTCAATATCGCCACCAATACTCCCTTCACTAAAATACATGGGCATCCAGGGCTCAAATCTTGTTAGTAATTTAGGTTTCACTTCTGGGTGGGTGTGCAGGTAATAATTAACCCCGTCCGCAAACGCATCACATAATTTCTTTAACCAATCCGGGCTCTTTTCATAATTGGCTTTTGCCTCGTCCTCCGTCATGAAAAGTTTTGCCCGTAAATCACTGTACAACGCTTCATCACCTTCTACCTCCGCCAAGCGACCTGTGGCCCAGATGTAATTTTGCTCTACACGATTAAAATCATCCTCACATTGCGCATATAGCAATCCAAAAACGGCGTCGGCATCCGTTTTGCCATAAATGTGCGGAACTCCATAATCATCCCTAATAATTTCAATGGTCTGGGCTTGTTTTTCCCATCTTTCACTTTCCGTCAAAGGTTTCGTTTCAGAGGTACAGGACGTGAACAGTAGAACGGATAAAAAGATGAGCACAATAGATTTCATATGGATTAATTTTTAAGCGAATGAAGATACGGTAATTGGTCTGAAATTACCAACTTCCACTAGCACCACCTCCGCCAGAACTACCACCGCCTCCAGAGAAACCACTAGAACTGCTGCCTGACGAGCTAGAGCCAAAAGAATGGGTTCCTGAAGATGAAAAGGTTTTTCTGTAATAGGTTTTGTCGTTCTTAATCAAGGAAAGTTCAAAAACATCTTTCCCAAAAAATTTAATTTTAAAAAAAGCAATGAGCGTGGCTATCCCGAAGAAGGGGATCAGCAGTAATAACAACATTTCCGGGTGCTCAAAAAGTAACGCTCTAGGTAAAAATTCTTCCTTATATATTGATATAAAAACCACTAGAGGAACCGCCATAAACACCAGTCCGAAAAGCGCAGATAAAGACACTCCTAAAATCATGAACAATCCGGGAATCAATCCTAATTTGCCAATTAAAATCCCCCTGAGAACCTCCACCAAACTTTTATATGATTTAAAGAAAAAGAACCCCCCAAAACCGACAAATAACAATAAAAACAAGAATAAAAATCCGTAGCCTATGCGCCTGTCTCTTTTTTCGTCATTTTCAATTTCAGCTTTAAACTCTTCCAGTGCCTCAGGTTCTTGCAAAAACGAAATTAATTGGTCAGTTGCCTCAGAAATACCTTTGTAATACCGCTCTTCCTTGAAATGGGGAATCATCGTATTCCTAATGATACGGGATGCGACCGCATCTGTAATATAGGGTTCTAGTCCGTAACCCACTTCTATACGCACTTCCCTATCGTGTTCTGCGAATAAAATAAGTAAACCATTATCCTTCCCCTGTTGTCCTAGTCTATTTTCATTAAAAAGCCCGTTCGCATAGGTTTCTATGGTCTCAAAACCTAAACGCTCTATAGTGACCACGACTAATTGATTGGTTGTACCCGATTCAAAATCGGTAAGCCTATTTTTTAATTCCAGTAATTCATTTGCATTGAAAATGGCCGCGCTATCGGTCACAATTTCTTGCAACGCCATGTATTGCTGTTGTGCACCAAGCGCTAATGAAAAGAAGAGTAAAAATGACGCAAGTGTTTTTTTAAACATCGGAATCAATGGAATAAATAGATTGAAAATGAATCTTTTCCAAAGATAGTACACTTCTCACTGTGTTGAGTTAACTGTTCAGAAACGAGCTTTAGGGAATTTGTTTTAATCTGGAACCGGCCAAGAAGAGAGCCAAAACGCTCTATTTCCCATATTTGCTAAGAGCAATTCTAATTGATAGTCAAAAAATTCTTGCGTACCTCGGAAGCATCAACTGTAACCATATGCTCTTTTCCCTCCCGCAAATAGCTAACCGCAATTTTCTCTTTGTTCACCAACAATTTTTTTACCCCTTCCAAACAGCCTACGTGGCAGGTCTCCTGTGGTCCTATCTTCAATATGATATCACCACCAAAGAGCATTTCCTTACCGCCAATATTAGCAGGTATATAACCACCCCGAATGCCCGCAGCACTAGCTGGGCTGGACTTGGCAACTTTTTGTACTAGAAGCCCTCCAGTAAGATTCAGATTAAACAACTTGGCCAGCTCGTCCGACTTTAAAAAACCCCTTCAATACCAATCCAAGGCCTATCTTCAAAGGACAACAAGGATTTAACCGTATTACTTGTTACGGCCATGCCTATACCTTGAAAACCACCTGAAACGGTCAAAATACTAGATGCGATACCCACTACTTCTCCGTTAGAATTGAAAAGGGGTCCACCACTATTCCCAGAATTAATGGCTGCATCCGTTTGAATGAATTCAATATTTACAGTCCCGTCATAAAGCGTATTGAAGTTCCGAAACGCCGATACGATACCCGATGAAAATGAATTTTCCATACCGTAAGGACTACCAATGGCATACACGTTCTGACCTACGGCCATGGTATCGGAATCGCCAAAAGTGGCATGGGAAAGGGAACTGTCCGGCACATCTAGCTTCAAAAGTGCAATATCTGCAGATTTTTCACTGAAAAGCAAGGTTGCTTTGCGCAATTTCCCATCTTGTGTCTTAATACTTATGGAAGAAGACCCATCTACCACATGAGCTGCGGTAAGTATATGACAATCAGACGAAATTAGGACTCCGGAGCCAAGTCCCTTGTTCTGTACCGGGCCGGTTTGCGTAAAAGAGTTTGAGGTGGTGTAAATAGTAACCACCGAAGCAATAACTTCATTGTACAACTTAGCAACGCTTGTTTCCTGAGCCGAAAGATTTTTAGGGAATGTTCTTTTTTTTGCCGGTGCGTGGTGACCCTCTTGCGCCATAAGCGCGGTAAGGCTAAACGAAAACAGTAGGGCAAGTACTTTTGTTGTTTTTTTCATGTCTATGGTTGTTCTAGTTGGTTACATATTCCGTTTGGTCGTAAGCCACCCATCTAAACTAACGGACCCACTTGCATTTATTTTTTCAAATACCCCTCTTATGACTATTACACCTTTATAAATTCAAATTCTTTTTCAATAATACCTACCTTTATACGCTGTTTTCAATATCTCATAAAACTTCGAACGGACTCCTACTAAAACTGAATTAATGCCCGAAAAAAAAGTTAGTATTCTTACCGCGTTCAAAACCATTATTTGGCCCAGACGAAAGTTAGTTTTCCTTGGACTGGTATTAATTGTAATTAGTAAAGCGGCGAGTTTCGTAGCGCCAGTATCTCTTCGCTATTTTTTGGACGACATTGTACCCAATAAAGATTATGACCTTCTCAAAATACTAGTAGCCATAGTTATATTTTCTTTTTTCGTACAAGGTCTTATGTCTTTTCTTTTGACCAAGGTCCTCAGCATACAAGCACAATATATGATTTCCGAGCTTAGGGCACAGGTACAGAAACAGGTACTCTCATTACCCATTCGATTTTTTGACAATACAAAATCAGGGGCTTTGGTCTCAAGGATTATGAGCGATGTTGAAGGTGTTCGAAACCTAATTGGAACTGGATTGGTGCAGTTAGTGGGCGGAACCATTACGGCAATCGTATCACTAATACTTTTATTGAGAATAAGTCCGGGTATGACATTGCTTACTTTTATTCCTCTTGTTTTATTTGCCATAATCGCTTTAAAAGCTTTTAAAATTATCCGTCCCGTTTTTCGTGACCGAGGTAAAATAAATGCGGAAGTCAAAGGACGATTAACCGAAACTCTTGGCGGAATACGGGTAATCAAAGGATTTAATGCAGAAGCGCAAGAAGCAAAGGTATTCGAAAAAGGTGTTGACAAATTATACCGGAACGTAAAAAAGAGTTTAACCGCTACTGCTGTAATGACAAGTTCGTCCACGTTTCTTTTAGGCTTGGCCACAACAGGAATAATGATGGGATATGGTGGCTATAAAATGATGGAAGGAGAATTAACGACGGGGCAATATTTTGAATTTACCTTTTTATTGGCGCTGATGATTGCCCCAATCGTACAGATGAGTAATATTGGTAGTCAGTTAACGGAAGCATTGGCAGGTCTTGACCGGACAGAAGAACTGATGAACGAAGTATCCGAAGCAAACGAAAAAGAGCGTACCGTTCAGCTTTCAAATATTCATGGTGATATGTCTTTTGAAGATGTTTCATTTGCTTATGAAGAAGATAAGGATGTGCTGCACAATATTAGTTTTAAGGTAAAGTCAGGGGATGTCATAGCTTTGGTAGGCAGTTCGGGGTCAGGTAAATCCACTATTGCCGGTTTGGCAGCTACTTTTTTGAACCCGGATTCAGGCAAGATTACAGTAGACGGGATTGATATGGCAAAGGTAGATTTGACCAGTTTTCGTCAGTTTTTAGGTGTTGTATTGCAAGATGATTTCTTATTTGAGGGTACCATAAAAGATAATATCCTTTTCCCCAGACCCAATGCCTCTGAAGAAGAGTTACAAGCAGCAGTAAAAGCAGCATACGTAGATGAGTTTACGGACCGGTTTGATGATGGTTTGGAAACCCTGATCGGCGAACGCGGTGTAAAACTTTCTGGTGGACAACGCCAGCGTATCGCCATTGCCCGTGCAGTATTGGCAAATCCAAAAATTCTAATTCTTGATGAAGCGACTTCCAATCTAGATACAGAGAGTGAAGCGTTGATACAAAAAAGTTTGGCCGCACTAACCGAAGGAAGAACCACTTTTGTAATTGCCCACCGTTTGAGCACCATTCGGAAAGCGAACCAAATTCTGGTTATAGAGAATGGAAAAATAGCGGAGCAGGGAACCCATGATGAATTAATAGCTACTGAGGGTAGGTATTATAATCTGTTCACGTATCAGGCGAGGATATAAACTTGGTTGTTGGTTTTTCGTTGTCCGTGGTAAAGTCTTATTAGAAGTTTTACATTTTCATTCTAATATTCAATGTAATTAAAGTTCAAGTGAAAAGTTAAAAATAATTTTGTGCGCGACCCTTATTCATCCAACAAATACAATCCTATCTTCAATTTCCAATAGGGTATTTTTTCTTCAAAATATTCAACAAAGGCTTTGAGACTTTCTACGCCTTCTAAATCTTCTTTGGCATCGGCTATGCTATCCAATTCTTCCGCTGTTAAAAATTGATGTAAATCAATTGATTTGCCTTCCATGTTTGCTTTTACCAGATGTCCATAGACCGTATTTTCAGAAATAGCCCTTTGCTCGGCAATTTCAGCGATGGACAAGCCTTCTTTAAATAGTTGTAAAGACTTCAGATGTGTTGCCACTTTTGATTTCTTACTCGGCGCATGTGCTGCGATTTCTTTTAAAAAAATGGCAGCATATTTTTCCAGCTTAGCCTGCCCTACCCCAGAAACTTGCAGAAACTCCGTTTCATTCTTAGGTAATTTTAACTCCATATCCTTTAAACTGGCATCGCCAAAAATTACGTAGGCAGGAACTCCTTCCGCTGTGGCAATCTCATGACGTAAGACCCTAAGTTTTTCGAAAAGCCCTGTTTTGGAACTACGCGCCTTTAATTCTCGTTTTGGCCTATCAGCTACTTTTTGCAATGTCGCCAATTGTACTTCTTTCTTATTGTAAAGCACTTCTTTAGCTAACGGAGTAAGTCCTAATCTAGCTCCTTCTTTAAAATTGATATGTAATACCCCCTTATTTAATAGTTGTATGACATATTGCTGCAAGTCTTGCCAAGAAATATCCTTAACGGCCCCGTAGGTCTTAATGTTTTGATAACCTTTCTCAAGAACTTGGGCATTTTGAGCTCCCCTTAGCACATCAATAACGACGCCCATGGGCTCTCGTTCCCTTAAACGGGCAACCGCAGAACAAATTTTCTGCGCCAATACCGTAGCATCAAAATATGCAGGCGGCTGCTTACAGATATCACAATTGCCACAGCCCTCTGTAACCTGTTCACCAAAATAATTGAGCAACGCTATTCTACGACAACTTAGGGCTTCTGCAAATTGTTGCATTCGTTCTAGTTTTGCATATTCCACAGTTGCATTTTCACTAGTGAAGATAAACCGACGCAGTTGCGCAACATCACCAAAACTATAGAATAATAAGGCATGAGCGGGAAGTCCGTCTCGCCCTCCGCGGCCAATCTCCTGATAATATCCCTCGATATTTTTGGGAAGGTTGTAGTGTATCACCCAACGTACATTACTTTTGTCAATACCCATTCCAAAAGCAATGGTAGCGACTACAATAGGTGTTTTATCCGTTATAAAATCCTCTTGGGCTTCATTACGCTCCTCAGCGGACATGCCAGCATGATAGGCCTGTACCTTGAAACCTGAGGCAACCAGTTTAGCCGCGATAGTCTCCGTACTTTTTCTGCTCAGGCAATAAATAATACCACTTTCATTGGGCCGCTCCTGCAGAAATTCGAGAATATGACGTATCCGGTCTTGAGCGGGTTTTACCTCTAAAAATATGTTAGGCCTATTGAATGAGGCCAAGTGTTGTTCTGCTTCCGGAACATTAAGTTGATCCACTATATCTTCTTGTGTGGTCTTGTCCGCCGTTGCCGTTAGGGCTATGATGGGAACGTTCGAAAATCGCTTCTTTAGGCCACCAAGTTGCGTATAGGCAGGTCTAAAATCATGCCCCCAAGAAGAGATGCAATGCGCTTCATCTATGGCAAAGATGCTTATGGGTATGGTTTCCAAAACGCCGTGTACAAATCCTAAACTTTCCGGTGCTATATAGAATAGTTTTAATTGCCCTTCCTTCAGTTGTTTAAATATGGCTTGCTGTGTTTCCTCGGTTTGTGAACTATTATAATAAGCGGCTGAAATACCATTGGCTTTGAGCACATCTACCTGATCTTTCATTAAGGCAATTAACGGACTTATCACTATTGCCGTGCCTTCTAGTGCCAATGCGGTCAACTGATAGCATAAAGATTTGCCGCCACCTGTGGGCATAATGGCCAAGACATCTTTTTTGGCCATGACGTCCTGAATAATCGCCAATTGATTCGGTTTAAAATTGTCGTATCCGAAATGTGTCTTTAGTAATGGTAGTAAAGTACTTTCTTTATTGACTGTCATCGCCATAAAAGTAGGTAATGCAAATGAGTTTTAACAAAGGAAATATAGTGTTGAGGTCTAAGATTCCTCTGGAGCCAACACTACCTCTAGCCCAGCCATATCTTCAGTTATGTGAAGTTGACAACCTAATCGGGAATTTTCCTCTACGTTAAAAGCCTCAGCAAGCATGGCCTCTTCATCATCGGACTTCTCTGGAAGCTCATGATTAGATTCTATGTAACACTGACAGGAAGCGCACATGGCCATACCACCACATATGCCTATGGTACCTTCTGGAGCAAGTTCATACGAACGCACTACTTCCATAAGGTTCATGTTCATATCGGTCGGGGCATCAATTTCGTGAAGAACGCCTTCTCTATCCGTAATCTTGATCTTTATATCTGTCATTACTAATCTATCGCTTTTACTACCGCTTTTGGAGCTTCTTTTTTACTACCATCGAATCCAGTAACACCTCCGACCGTAGTATATTTCATTACGTACTTTTTATCTGGATAAATTCGTTGATAGGCACTCTGGCACATTAACGTTGCTTCATGAAAACCACAAAGTATCAATTTTAATTTGCCTGGATATGTATTTACGTCCCCTATGGCATAAACACCGGGAATATTGGTTTGGTAATCCAAAGTATTATCCACCTTTATGGCATTTTTTTCAATCTCTAGACCCCAGTCCCCTATTGGTCCTAATTTTGGTGACAGTCCAAACAAGGGAATAAAATTATCTACTTCTAGAGTAATTAGGTCTTCTGAATCACTTTTTTTAATACTGACAGATTGCAGTTTACTTTCTCCATATAAGCCAACAATCTCCGCAGGTGTAATCAGGTCTATTTTACCCTCATTCTTAAGATGCTGTACTTTTTCGACGGAATCCAAAGCGCCCCTGAATTCACTGCGACGGTGAACCAATGTTACTTTTTTGGCCACATCGGCCAAGAAGATGCTCCAATCCAGGGCAGAATCTCCACCACCGGCAATGACCACTTTTTTATCCCTATAGACTTCCGGATCCTTAATGATGTAAGCGATACCGTTATCCTCGTACTTTGTCAAATTTTCTAAAAGTGGCTTCCTAGGTTCAAAACTACCTAGTCCCCCGGCAATGGCCACTATTGGCGCATGATGCTTTGTACCCTTGTTGGTGGTAACGATAAATGTTCCGTCCGCTAACTTTTCAATCGTTTGTGCACGTTCTCCTAAAGTAAAACCTGGTTGAAAAGGTTTTATTTGTTCCATAAGATTATCTACCAAATCTCCTGCCAGCACCTCTGGAAAACCAGGAATATCGTAGATAGGTTTTTTAGGATATATTTCAGAACATTGACCGCCCGCTTGTGGCAAGGCATCGATAAGATGACATTTTAATTGTAATAAACCTGCTTCAAAAACGGCAAAAAGACCCGTGGGGCCCGCTCCAATTATCAGTATGTCTGTTTTAATCATTGGTAAAGTAATTAATGGCTCGTAAAATTAACGGATAGGTAAGTCAACTATATATGATTTATATCAGTAAACTAGCTTACATTAATTACTTCTTCTATTTGGGGCGCATATTTCTTGATGGTCATTTCTACGCCACTCTTTAGCGTCATTTGATTTACTGAGCAACCAACACAAGCACCTTCTAATTTCACTTTTACAGAATTGTCGTTATCAATGGAAATTAAAGAAATATCGCCACCATCGCTCTGTAAGAAAGGGCGGATTTCTTCCAACGCTCTTTCCACATTACTTCTTAGTTCATCTGCGGTCATTGTTGCCATAGCTACTTCTTTTTAACAGCGGCACAACCCGCCATTGTTGTTATTTTAATCGCCTCAGTCGGCGGTATATCCTTATTTCTTCTTACTACTTCCTGTACTACGTTCTTGGTAATCTCCTCAAAGGCACTTTCAATAGCTGTTGCTGTCTGTAAAGCTGCTGGGCGACCTACGTCACCAGCTTCCCGGATACTCTGTACCAAAGGAATTTCGCCCAAAAAAGGAACCTTTAAATCTTCTGACAGATGTTTAGCGCCTTCCTTACCAAATATATAATATTTATTATCAGGAAGTTCTGCAGGAGTAAAATAGGCCATATTCTCTACTATCCCTAAGACAGGTACATTAATGGAATCCTGTTGAAACATGGCTACACCCTTACGTGCATCTGCCAGTGCTACTTCTTGTGGTGTACTTACGACTACCGCACCTGTTACGGGCATTGCCTGCATAATACTCAAATGAATATCTCCGGTACCTGGTGGTAAGTCCAACAACATAAAATCTATCTCTCCCCAATGCGCATCAAAAATCATTTGATTTAATGCTTTGGACGCCATGGGGCCTCTCCATATCACCGCCTGGTCTCGCTGTGTGAAAAATCCTATAGAAAGTAATTTTACGCCATAACTTTCTACTGGTTTCATCTTCGATTTGCCGTTTATGGTTACCGCAAGGGGCTTTTCCTGGGCAACATCAAACATGATGGGCATAGAAGGACCATAGATATCCGCATCCAATAAACCTACCTTAAAACCCATTTTTGCCAGTGTTACGGCTAAATTGGCGGTAACCGTAGATTTCCCTACACCTCCTTTACCAGAGGCTACGGCAATAATATTTTGAATACCCGGCAAGGGTTTTCCCTTTATCTCATTGGTCTTTGGTTTCGCCGGAGCGTCTACTTTAATATTTATTTTAATCTTCGCCTTTTCATAGACCTCTTTGTGTATTATTTTGAGTATCTCTACTTCGGTCTTTTTTCTGGCCTGTAAACTTGGATTAGCAATGGTTATATCAATCTCCACCTCATCACCAAAAATCTGTATGTTCTTTATGGCGCCACTCTCTACCATATTCTGACCTTCACCAGGAACGGTAATTTGCTCTAATGCCTTTAAAATATCCTTTTTATCTAACTTCATTATGTATACTCATTCTAAACAACAAAGATAGTCGTTAACGGCGAGAATAAGAAGCTGTAGGATTGAAATGTAGTATGTTACAATAGGCTATGTTGATGGTCGATTCCCGACTACGCTCAGGACAAGGGTTGATGGTTGATGGTTGATGGTTGATGGTTGATGGTTGATGGTTGATGGTTGATGGTTGATGGTTGATGGTTGATGGTTGATGGTTGATGGTTGATGGTTGATGGTTGATGGTTGATGGTTGATGGTTGATGGTTGATGGTTGATGGTTGATGGTTGATGGTTGATGGTTGATGGTAAGAAAATTAAAAAATATGATGATTTATCCTAATTTTTAGAAATTTAGGACAAATCACCGCATCTGCATCTAAACCTTCCGTCCGTCTAATAAATCTATAATACGAGTTCCATAGGCGGCATTCTTTTCGGAGTGGGTTACTTGTATAATCGTAACTCCATCTTCCTCGTTCAACTTTTTAAATAATGACATGATTTCCTCACTTTGTTGGGAATTCAGGTTACCGGTTGGTTCATCCGCCAGGATCAATTTAGGATTGGCAATTAAAGCTCTTGCCACACCGACCAATTGCTGTTGTCCTCCACTCAACTGGGCCGGAAAAAGGTCTTTTTTACCAACAATATTAAAACGGTCTAACATATCTGCCACCATAGCCTTTCGTTCTGCGCCTTTATACTTTTTGTATAATAAGGGCATTTCTAAATTTTCCTGTACCGTTAATTCATCTAGCAAATGGTACGATTGAAATACAAAACCAATATATTCTTTGTACAGGTTTGCCCTATGTTTTTCTTTTAAGGTATGTACGGACTCCTCCAAAAAATGATATTCTCCCTCATCAAAACCATCTAGCATACCTATCACGTTTAGCAAGGTAGATTTGCCGGAACCCGAAGGCCCCATAACCGAAATAAACTCTCCTTCTTTAACCTCTAGATTAATGTCTTTTAACAAAAAAATACGTTGGCCTCCTGAATTGACCCACTTAAAAATATTGTTTAATTGTAGTAGCATGATTTTATTTTAATTGTTTCTTATTCATCTCTTAAACTTCGTACCGGGTTTTGCATAGCAGCAGTAATTGTTCTACTTCCTACGGTAAAAAAAGCTATGGCCATTGCCAATATTCCTGCTATTGCAAAAAACCAGACATTCAATTCTATTTTGTTCTCATAATTTTCCAACCATCCTCGTAAAAACCACCAAGCAATGGGTGTTGCAATCACGAATGAAATTAAAACTAACTGTAAAAAGTCTTTAGTCAGCAATACGGTTATAGAGGAAACGCTAGCCCCTAATACCTTTCGCACACCAATCTCCTTAGTTCGTTGTGCCACGATGAGCAAGGACATGGCAAATAGACCAATACAACTTAGAGCAATTGCCAGAATAGAGCCACTGGTAATCATGGTCGCCATCTTTTTTTCCCTAACAAAAGTATTGTCAATATTCTCGTCTAAAAACGAACCTAGAAATGCTGCGTTCGGCTCAATTTTCTTCCAAGCCGCCTCTACAGCATCAAAGGTTTTGGCCATGTTCACCGGGGCTACCTTAACAAAAGCGTAGGACAGACCGGATTCCCTATCCAGAAAGAATGTCAAGGGCGCTATAGCCTTTGAGATATCCTGAAAATTATAATCCTTTACGACCCCGATTATGGGAGACCTAAGACTTTCACTCATGGGCAATGAGGCGGTTAAAGGGTCTGTTTCCCCAATTTCTTTTGCCATACGCTCATTGATGATAACGGCTTGGGTATCCCCGGGATAATTCTTATCAAAAGAACGTCCTGCAATCAACTCTAGCCCTAAAGTTTCAAAATAATCATAATCCACGGTTAACGCATGGGTACGCACTCCTTTTCCCTTATAATCAAAGCCCCATACACTGGTAGATTGACTACCATCTTTTCCTCTTCCCAAATTATTGTCAGAAGCAGAAACCCCAAGAACATTAGGGTTTCCGGCGAGTTCTTCTCTTAATAATTGAACTGCATCATAAGGATTCTTTTTGCCATCTATGGGAAAGGAAAGCACCTGTTCCTTATCAAATCCTAAATCCTTATTCCGCATATAGTCTACTTGGCTCCACAATACCAAAGTCCCGCTAATGAGTAAAATAGCAATACCGAACTGTACTACCATAAGTACATTACGAACACGGTTACTACCAGAAGTTTCCAATTTTCCTTTCAAAGATTGAATGGTACCCAAACGACTTAACAATAAAGCCGGATACCCTCCTACTACTAGTGTAATAACAAAAACTACCAGAAAAAAACCGATAATAATCGTAGGTGACATCAGCATTTCAAATGAAATAGCCGTCCTGAAGATGGTCCTGAATTCATCTATCAATAAAAAGCTAAGTGCGGCACCTATGGCCACGGATATTAAAAACACGAGGAGACTTTCACTCCAAAATTGAAAGAACAACTGCATCTTTTGGGCCCCTAGCGTTTTTCGCATCCCAATTTCTCGGAGACGTTGTGCACTTTTGGCAATACTCATATTGATAAAGTTTACGCTAGCAATGAACAATATTAGAAATGCCACGCCAAGAATTAAAAAGGGAACAGCGCGACTTACTTCTGCAAACCCTTTTCCAAAACTTGTAAATCTAATATCCTTTAAAGGAAGTAATCTAATTTGAAAAAACTGACCTGCCTCGTTAGGTACCGCACCATCCCGCTTTAGTCGCTCAGAATTGCTACTGTAATGTAGTTGGGTAAGAGGAAGCGTATTATTCTCAAACTGCTGTACGGAGATTTCAGGCTGTAGTTGCATATAAACAGCGTGGTATTGAGCGTTCCAAGTTTCTATGCTATTAGCATAGCCTTCGTGATTTTCAAAGGGTATGGCAATATCAAATTCCAATGTATTCTGATTTTCGTGATTACCGATTACCGCTGATACCGTGAAGGGTTCCTCAACACCATCAATTAAAATAGCAACGGTTTTTCCAACGGCTTCTTCCGCTCCAAATAGGGCATTGGCTGTATTTTCAGTAACTACGACCGAATTCTTTTCTTGAAGCGGATTATCTTTATTCCCCTTTAGCACCGGAAATGTGAACATATCAAAAAATGCACTGTCTAACCACGCAGCATCAAAATTAATCTCCTTTTCCTTGTAAAGTGTCAAGGCCTCCTGTTCAAGAAAACGGGTGATATTCGCCACTCCAGGAACCTCTTCTTTTAAAGCACTCGCTAAAGGTGCTGGCTGACTTGTTGTTGCTTCTGGTCCTTTTGGCGCTTGTACAACGGTATAAACCTGATAGATATCGTCACCGTTCTCGTGGAAGTTATTGTACCCTAAATCAAAAAACGCTGCCATCGATAAGAGAATAGCGACTCCAAAAGCCACGGAAAGCCCAAGTACGTTGATAAGGGTAAAGGTCTTATCCTTTACTAAATTTCTCCAGGTAATTTTCAAATAGTTCTTGAACATGTTTTATTCGATTTTTTGATTGATGTTTATTGAAGGTTACACTATTCGTCTCTCAAAGAGTCTACGGGATTTACAACGGCCGCCTTTACTGCTTGATAACTTACTGTTACGAAAGCTATGGCCAAGGCTAAAACTCCCGCCAGGGCAAAAGTCCACCAAGAAATGTGTATCCTAAAGGCAAATTCCTGTAGCCATTTACTCATTAGATACCAAGAAACAGGTACGCCCAATACAATAGAAATTAAGACCAGTTTTAGAAAGTCTATCGAAAGAAGCGTTGTTATGCTCTGAACCGATGCTCCCAATACCTTACGAACACCTATTTCCTTAATTCGGTTCTCAGCCATATAGCTAGCCAGACCAAACAAACCTAAACATGATATAAATATGGTCAACAGTGCAGATAGATTTGCTAGGGTTTGGGTCCTTTTCTCATCCGCGAACTTGTATGCATATTGCTGATCTACAAATTCATAATTGAAAGGATATTCCGGATTAAACTTTTTAAATATGTTTTCTATTTTCCCAAGATTTTGACTAGTATTATGCCGTGCGTTTAGTTTTAAATGGATAAAGTTGGTCCATTCTCCGTTACCATGAATAATTACAGGTTCTATGTCTTGAAACGGAGAGGTAAACACAAAATCCTTAACTACGCCTATGATGCGCCAATCCATTCCCATATCCTTCACTATGTGACCTATGGGGTCCTCAAAACCCATATGTATGGCAGCGGTCTCATTAATTATCATCGCCGTGCTATCGGATGGGTAAAGGGTATGGTTCAAATCTCTCCCCGCAAGCACTTCCAATCCTAAGGTCTTCGCAATAGCCTCACCGGCCGTAAACCGTAGAATTAATGTTTTATCCTCTAAATCCTTGCCCTGCCACTCCATATCCCAAGAATTGCTCCAGTTTTCGGTAACCGGCGAAACGGTGCGTGTAACCGAGGTAACGGCACCTGAAGCAAGTAATTCATTCTTAATCCCCTGATATTTTTGTTTTACATCACCCTCCATATAGGTATAGATAAGATTATCCTTGCTATATCCCATTTGTCTATTCTGAACTTTGTTCAGTTGTTGCTTAACAATCAGCGTAGCGGTAATAAAGACAATGGCTGCAGCAAATTGTACTACGACCAATACTTTTCTAGCACTAAATTTAGAATTCAACTTTTGAAAAGTTCCTTTTAAAACCGAAATAGGTTTAAAGGCGGATAAATATAAAGCAGGATAACTACCCGCCAAGATACCCGTAAAGAGAATAATGGCAAGAGCCGAGCCCCAGAACAAAGGGTCTGCATAATCTATACGCGCCTCTATATGCAGTAACTCGTTAAATTTAGGCAACACTAGTAATAAAAGCACAAATGCCAATAGTGCACTTACCGTGGAAAGTAATACGGACTCACCGATGAACTGACTTATAAGCCCTCCTCTTTGGGCACCTATAACCTTGCGTATGCCTACTTCCTTAGCACGTTTTTCGCTTCGTGCCGTACTTAAATTCATAAAATTTATACAGGCAATCAGAAGAATGATGATAGCGATTATACTAAATACCCTGATGACTCCTATCCTACCGCCCTTTTCTTCTCCATTCTCGAATTCGCCGTAGAGATAGTTCCTAAAGAAAGGATATGGGTAGGTTACCATATCTGCGGCATCCTTGTCATGAATTTTTCGCAGGTTACTAATTTTCTGAGAAAAAGAGGCAAAGTTCGCATTTTCCTTAAGCATAATATAGGTAGCAATAGAGTTATTACCCCAGTGCTTGTCATCATGGCCAATCTGTTTCAAATAGGACCAAGGAATCAAAAACTTAAAATGGAATTCACTGTTCTCGGGTAAGTCTTTCAATACCCCTGTAACCTTAAATACATTGTCATTATCAATTTTAACGACCTGGCCCATTGGGTCTTTATCCCCAAAAAGTTCTTTGGCAAAAGTTTCCGTTACCACAACAACATTTACATCTTCAAATACCGTCTCATTGGTTCCATTTACCAATGGGAAACTAAACATATACAAAAAGTCCTTATCTACAATTGTACCTGTTGCCTTTAAACGCTTATCTCCGACCGAAAACAAATAAGTATCATCATAATTATATCTGGAAACGCGCTCTACCTCAGGAAAGTCTTTTTTAATGGTAGGTCCCATAATTTTTGGCGTAGAATTCCAGGTCCATATTTCACCATCAACGGGGTATTTGTTATAGACTTGATAAATACGGTCACCACGTTCGTGAAATTTATCAAAACTTAACTCATAATCTATCCATAATACAATTAATGCGGTAGCAGCAAGACCTATAGAGAGTCCTGCAATATTCAATGCCGAAAACCCTCGATTTCTAAGAAGATTTCTCCAGGCAATTTTTAGATAGTTTTTTAACATGATTGGTCGTTTTTTGATGCTTCGACATCGCTCAGCACAGGTTGATGACTTACTCGGTTCGTAAACTTGTCACAGGATTAACTCTCGCCGCTTTATAACTATGCCAACTAACAGTAAATATGGTTATAGCCATAACTGTTCCTCCTGCAAGCAAGAACATTCCTATCTCTATATCTATTTTATATGCGAATACCTCTAGCCATTTGCTTGCCGCGAAATAAGCAATCGGAGTAGCCAACACAAAGGCAAGGAGCAACCATTTTAGAAAATCGGTATTTAGCATCACCAGTATTTCAGAAATCGTGGCCCCGTTCACCTTTCTAATCCCAATTTCCTTAACCCTTCTTTGTGCTACCATTAACGAGAGTCCCAATACGCCCATAGCACAAATAAAAACAGCTGTTAACGCAAATATTAAAATCAGATTTTTCTGTAGCCGTTCTGTCTTGTACACCTCTTTGTAGAGACTACTTACCTGATAATAGGTCAAGGGATATTTTGGAAACAACTCGTTCCACGTAGTTTTAATCGATGCTACGGCCTCTGCACGAGCGGTTGGTTCATAGGATATCACTATATTCTCTAACCAACTGTTCTCCCTTTTGAATAATACTAAAGGCTCTACCTTGGTCTGAAGTCCGGAAAGGTGAAAATCTTCAACAACTCCTATAATTTTTCCTTTTGGCATGGTTACACCCTCCACAGGGGATATCAAAGCGAAATCCTCCCCGATTATGGCATTCGCATCTTGATAGCCCAAATAGCTTAGGGCGGTCTTATTAATCAAGTACTCCCCGTTACCGTCTTGATCAACACTATTTTGGTTGAAATTCTTACCGCCTAGAAATGAAAGTCCGAATACATCGGCAAAAGAATTATCGCATGAAAATACGCCTATGTATTCCGCTTCCTTATTGGGGACGTTTTGCATCTCAAAAGAGAACATATCGTTTGTTTCCCCTCCCGGAGGTGCCATCATTGCAGAAACGGATGCCACTGCACTTTGCTTTAAAAGTTGATTTTTAAAGAGACCAAAATCTTTTTGCACTTCAGAATGCACGTACGGAATACATACCACATTATCCTCTTTGGCCGCCATGGAATTGTCCAGAGCGTAGTTCGTTTGGCGAGAAATAACGATTACCCCGACCAATAAAAACATGGCTAGGCCAAATTGAGCGATTAAAAGTACTTTATGCGTGCCTAGCGCGCCATCTGCTTTGATACGGGTACCTAAGGAAGCATTTTGAAAACGTTGCTTGAAAGCAGGTTGCATTCCTGCGATAATACCTAAGAGCGAAAAAACCACTACAACTCCCAGAACAAACCACTCGTTGCCTTGAAAAAGGTCAATTTGGTAGCGCTCTAGTACCATACTATTTAACCGAAAGGAAATCACAGAAACAATAAGGAGCGAAAGAAAAATAATGAGCGCACTTTCCAATAAAAAGTAACGCGACATTACTCTTTTGGAAGATCCCAATATTTTTTGCAATGCTAGAAATTTAGTAAGATAACCAGCCATACCTATATTTAGACTGGTAAAATTACTTAGGGATATAAAGAGCAAGATCAAAGCGGCAATACTTAACAACCAAATATTAGTCATATTACCGTTGGGTTCTATTTCCCGTAATAAATTAGATTTTAGATGAATTTCCTTGATATTGGTAATGTGCGCCTTATATTTTTCCGCCTCAGTTTCCGCTATACCATAGATTTCGTTTAATTTGGTAGATAGCTTACCATCAAGTCCAACAGCACTCGCTTTGTCCTTCAGTAACAAATAAACATAGGTCCAACCGTTCATGGCATCTTCGCCGGGCATCACCAACAAATCGGGATGAAGGTGACTTTCCTTTACAAAATCTTCCATAACACCCGTTACGGTAAAAGTTGTCTTAATGGAATTATAATGACCTGGTGGCAAGGAGATAATTTTTCCCATTGGATTTTCATCACCGAATACTTTTTGGGCCAGTGATCGGGATATGACGGCCCCGCCGATTTCCTTTAGCGCAGTTTCTTTGTTACCTTCTTTGAAATCAATATTAAAAATTCTAAAAAAAGTATCGTCTACCGCAAAAGCCTGATCAATAGCGTAGTGCTGCTCATCCTTTAGAATGAGTCTATCCCTTAAGGGCATTAATCTCACGTGATCCTCAATCTCCGGAAGCTGTTCCATAAGTTGGGGAACGCTTTTGGCATCAGTGAACCTTGCAAAGTGATTACCTTTTAGAATGCCAGGATTCGTAGTAGTGAACCTGTAGGTACGTTCCGTACGGGTATGCGCTAAATCATAGCTTAATTCGCTCTTAATGAATAGTACAATGAATAGTACACCACACGATCCTAGTGAGAGTCCAACAATTTTAATACTGTTAAGAACAGGTCTCTTTCTAATATTCCTTAGCGCATATTTTATCAGCATTCTATACGTTTTATTCTGTTCTCAAACTTTTTACGGGATTCTTCTTCGCTGCATTAAGTGCTACAGTACCTACCAAAATAGACGTTCCTAAGAATGCTGCCAGACCAACTATTAAGAATGCTAGATGCTGAATCTCTATCCTATACGCAAAATTAGAAAGCCATTGCTTACTTCCATAGTAGGCAATGGGCCAACTAATGAGTAGAGCTATTGTTATATAGAGTACATACTCTCTTACCGATGATTTAATGATATGAAATTCAGAAGCACCGAGCACTTTTCGTATCCCTATCTCTTTGGTTCTGGCTATTACCAAAAATACCGTAATACCTATAATACCTATTGCAGCAAGCACTATCGCTAAAATATTCATCCAAAAAATAAGGTTTACCGTTTGCTTGTCCTGTGTATAGAGACTTGAAATATTTTGACTCAAAAATTCAATCTCTAGAGGCAATACATCTCCAATACTTTCATAAACAGAAGCTATCTTATCAGTGACTAAATCCGTTTTCTCAGAATCGAAAGAAATTATACTCACCCCAGCCATACGAACGTTTGGAGAAAGTGTTATGAAGTAAGGTTCTACTTGCTCTCGTAAAGAAAAAATATTTACATCTTCAAATATTCCATCAATTACAAAGGGGAATCCCACCTGTCCCTCCTCCGAGGTATATTCAGGTTCTGTGATTACGGTGGTGCCTATAAGTTCTTCAACGGAAACATTTTTAACATTAGCGAATTTTTCTGCTGCAGTTCTATTAATAATTGTTTTTCTACCAGTTACTTCAACACTACCTATACTGGTTTCTATTCCGTATGCCTTTAAAGCTTCATAGTCTAGATAGAGTTGATTGGCATCGTCAAAAACTTCTTCTATTCCTTTTAGTTTGTACGTTGTCTGGTTGAAAGTGCCTATTCCAAAAGAGGAACCATTGCCCACGTGGTCTATCCAAGGAACTTGTCTAAGACGTTCTTGAAAAATATTCTGTTTTTCGGATGACGTATACGCATATAGCACCCCTTCTTTTTATAGCCTACATCCTTATTCTCAATAAAATCCATTTGCTGGATAACAAAATAAGATACCGAGGTAATAGAAATCAATATTACAAACTGACTTACTACCAGATACTTGCGAATGGAAAAATGCTCAAAGCGATTGTCCTTTAATTTTTGATTGAATAAACTTAAAGCATTCTTGGTAGAGAGAAATAGCGCCGGGGCTATACTCGCCAATACTCCCAGAACAATTGCCAGGCCAACTATTAAAAAAAACGTTTGAGGGTTCTGCCAGAGACTAGCACTTAAATTTACACCCATTAAGGAGTTGAACGAAGGCACTATCAATGCAAGCAATAGAGCCAAAATAGGTACGGCCAATAGCGCTAATAACACTCCTTCCAATATAAATTGTCTCGCTACGGCGAAGCTCTTTGCTCCCATGGCCTTTTTGATTCCTATTGACTTCCCTTGTTTGGATTTAATGGCCAAAGTAAAATTGGCATAATTGAACAGCGTAATTATAAGTATAAAGACCGCAAAGCCCCCGATTAGATATATGAACGAATAATTTCCGGGCGTTTTCAGTTCATACAAAATATTGGACTTTAGATGAATATCCTCCAAGGGTTGTAAAAAATGTTCTTTATAAAGAGGATCCTTAACCACGGATGGGTTTATCTTAGCCATCGCCTGATTCATTCTTAGTTCCACCTCGTCATACGAAATGTTGTCGGCAACGCCCATATATACCCTACTGCCCCAATAATCAATTCTTGGATTACTTAAGGCCAAGGTGAAGTCGAAATGAGAATTCATAGGCACGTCCTCGATAACCGCGGCCACTTTGTAATTTTCTTGCCCTATATTGATAACCTGACCTATAATTTCGGACGAGTTATTCATTACACCACCAAATATTTTAAAGGCGGTAGATTTGGTCAATAGTACTTTATTAAAATCCTTGCCGAAATCGGTAAAACTCCCCATTAGTGGTGACCACGTAAAAAGTGAAGCGAATTCCAGCGGCGTGTTAGTTGTTAAAAATCCTTTTTCCTGCACCCTTTTATCTCCCCATTCTATAAATTCAAGATTGTCCGAGGTTATGAACTGTGCTACATTTTCTACACCGGGAATTTTTTTTAAACCGGTTACCACATTGAGTTGTTTATCATCGGCTCCGTTTTCAAAACCTAAAATACTATAATCCTGAGAGCGGTAGGTCCAACCCACGCGGTAAATATTTTCGGAATTTTCATGAAATTCATCATAACTATTTTCAAAACCGATGTATCCAATTGCCACGAAAGCGACAAAAAGTCCGCCTACGAGACTTAATAAATTAAAAGTTGTGAAAAACCGATTTCTCAAAAATCCTCTGAATGCTATCTTTAACCCTGTACTTATCATAATCTATGTCTTATTCCGTTCTTAGGCTTTTTACAGGGTTTTGTTTGGCAGCCTTAATGGCTTGAAAGCTAACCGTTAATACCGTTACTCCCATAGCACCCACCATGGCCAATGCGAATATCCACCATTTTAAAATTACCCGATATGGATACTCTTGTAGCCAACCGTTCATGATGTAATAAGCTACGGGAACCGCAATGAAACAAGAGATAATAACTAGCTTTAAAAAGTCTTTTGAAAGCATATTCCATACATTGAAGACCGATGCTCCAAGGACTTTTCTAACTCCTATCTCTTTGGTGCGCTGTTCGGCAACAAAAGAAGTAAGTCCAAATAGTCCAAGACAACTAATGAGTATGGCCAGCGCAGTAAAAATTCCTGACAAACGACCAATACGTTCCTCCGATGCAAACTTTTCGCCATACTGATCATCTATAAAATCATATTCAAAAGGTATATCAGGAAAATGCTCTTTAAATACTCGCTCAACCGTAGCTATATTCTCCGAGGCACTTGATGTAGGATTCAATCTAAGGTTATAGTAGCTTGAATTATCATAACGGTCATATACGTAAACTCCTTGTTTTACTGGTTCATAGGGAGACTGTGTAATCATATCTTGGACCACACCAATTATTTTTAATGGAGGATTAGGGTCTTCTATATCATCATCCTTTAAAAACTTACCTACCGGGTTTTCCATTCCTAAATATTTTTTGGCCGTTTCATTGATTAGTACGCCCAAGGAATCCGAAGCAAAATCACGAGAAAAATCTCTTCCCTCTACAATCTTTAGTCCTAAAGATTTAGCATATTCCGGGGATACTTCGGTCCAGGCCAAATCCTCTTGAAAACCTTCTGGCTTACCTTCCCAGGTAAAGCCACCTCTATTAGACCAAATTTGCGTCGTAGGACTGCTTGAAGATGACATAGCCACAACTGCATTGGAATTAAGGAATTCACTTTGCATTAAATCATACTTCCCATTAAAATCCTGACTAAAAGTAGGTACCTGTATGATACCTTCCTTGTCATAACCAACTGGTCTATTTTTCGCATGATTTATTTGTTGCATTACAATGACCGTACCTATTATGAAGGCAACGGAAACGGTAAATTGCACGACCACTAAAATCTTTCTTGGTAAACCAGCATACCTGCCTACCTTAAAAGTTCCTTTTAATACATCTACCGGTCTAAATGATGATAAATAAAGTGCCGGGTAGCTCCCTGCCAATAAAGCTGTGAACAGAATGAAGAGTATAGAAATTATCCAAAAAGTTGGGTTCAACCACGGAAATATAATTTCCTTACGCGCTAATTCGTTAAACCCGTTAAGAGATATCAACACGATTACCAACGCTAAAAAGTAGGCAAAAACAACTACCAAAAACGATTCGCTTAAAAACTGATAAATTAGTTGTCCACGTTGTGATCCAATAGATTTTCGAATACCTACTTCTTTACTTCTCTTCTCTGAACGTGCAGTACTCAAATTCATAAAATTGATACAAGCCAAAAGCAATACAAATGCACCGATTATCCCGAAAAGCCATACGTACTTTATTCTACCTCCGGTCTGTTTCCCATTCTCAAAGTTGCTACGTAAGTGCCAATCTTTCATAGGAAAAAGAAAAATTTGAGGATTAAACTCGGCAGTATCCTCATTCAAGTCTTTTTTCACATTTCGAATAGCCATACTTACGTTCTCCATATTGGCGTTATCCGCTAACTGACCAAACATTTGAAACGAGTTATTACCCCAGTTATCCTCTGCATTTCTCACCCATTCCGTAGTAGCTAAATATTGTTCCCAAGGAATAACATAGTCTGTATCATTAAAGGAATTATTTACAGGTATATCCTTATAAACACTACTTACCATCAAATCATATTGATTACTTACCTTAAGCACTTTTCCTATTGGCTCTTCTTCACCGAATAAAGCTTTAGCCGTTGATTCAGAAAGCATAATAGAGTTTATCTCTCTCAAACCATCCTTTTCCCCTTTGATAATTTGCAAATCAAATAATTCTGGAAATTCTCTCTGGGCATAATTTCCGGCTCGGGAAAGATTGGTTTCTTTATATTTTAAATAGCGATCATTGGTCCAAGTGACCATTATTAAATGCTTAAAGTTATCTGCATATCCTTCACGTAAAGCTTTTTCTAAAGGTCTTGGAATGGCAGGTCCGGTTCCCGTAGTGCCGTTGAAGGTCTGCGACTGAAAAACCTGTGCTATTTTGTCTTTATCCTGAAAATAACTATTGTAAGTGAGCTCATCTTGCACCCACAACCCTATAATAAGTGTTACGGCCATTCCTAAAGCCAGACCACCGACATTTATCGCGGAATACGCTTTGTTCTTGATTAGATTTCTCCAAGCAATTTTTAGATAGTTCTTAAACATGATTGTTCGTTTTTTGATTGGTTATCAAACGATAACATATCATTAAATTCTATTTTCATGCCAAACATTCAACATGTTGAAAATCATTTAATTACATAAAATCAATTTTTTTAACTGTAAAATATTTGGACATTATATGTACAATATATTTACAAAGACTATTCTTGTAGGAAACTGTTACAAGTTCGTTTAATGGTAAAAACAAGACTATTAGCATGTGTATAACCAATAATTGTTATTCTGTTCGCAAGCTCTTTACCGGGTTGGCCAAGGCAGATTTAAGTGATTGGAAACCTACCGTACAGAAGGTAATCACCAAAGCGAAACCACCTGCTAAAAGGAATACCCACCATTGTATTTCTATACGATAGGTGAAATCTTCCAACCAATGTTGCATCCCGTAATAAGCCAATGGAGATGCTATTAAGAAAGCAATGCCAACTAGCTTTATAAAGTCTTTGGTTAATAATTGCACTACAG
Organism: Maribacter sp. MJ134; assembly: GCF_003970695.1. Lineage (NCBI taxonomy): Bacteria > Pseudomonadati > Bacteroidota > Flavobacteriia > Flavobacteriales > Flavobacteriaceae > Maribacter > Maribacter sp. MJ134. Next base: position 3,623,692 of record NZ_CP034570.1, on the reverse strand, counting down.
AATGAATACTGGCACCTAGTACTTTTCTAATCCCTATTTCCTTTTTCTTCTGCTCCGCTACAAACGACACCAAACCGAATAAACCCAAACAGCTTATAAGAATCGCTAGAATGGTAAAGACCACTGAAATTTGCCCCAAACGCTTTTCCTCATCGTAGAGTTTTTCAACTTCTTTATCTACAAATCTATAATCAAAAGGGACGTTTCTTACCGTAGCTTTCCACTGTTTTTCTAGACTTGACAATAATTGTTGGTAATCTTTAGTTTGAGTTTTCACAAACAGCCAGTTCGGTTCATTTTCCTTATATAAGAATAGCGGTGCTATTTCATTTTTCAAGGAGGCAAAATGATAATCTTTTACTACGCCTACAATGCGCATTTCAAAGGTTTCATCTCCAAAGCTTTGCACCAGTCTTGCGCTTAGAGCGTCCTCCTCCTTAATGTCAAAAATCTTTAATGTGGCTTCATTTACAATAATTTGATCCGTTGTATCGGCTACGGTGAAATCCCTCCCTTTCAATAAGGGAATATTCATTGTTTCAAAATAACCCTCGCTTATTCCCTGTCGTTTAACCACCGTATTATTTTCTCGATTTCCTCCCGGCAAATACAGTCCATTATCATTTAAAATTACTTCGGACGGGGCATAATTTCCGCTGGATACATTTAGGACTCCTGGGATATTCAAGAAAGAAGTTTTTAGAGATTCGAACTTGCTGGAAGCTTCATCTGTGCCAATTCTTAAGGCTAACAGGTTTTCCTTTTGAAAGCCCAAATCCTTGTTCTGTGCAAAACGAAACTGCTGCGTTACGATAATCACGGTAGCCACTAAACTTATGGAAACTACAAATTGAAATACGACCAGTGCTTTGCGAAAAGTCCCGTTACCAGATTGTAAAATTGTAGCGCTTTTTAACGCTTTAATCGGTTTTATAGATGACAATATTATTGCTGGATAAATACCGGAAATTAGTCCTGTAAATACCCCTAATCCTAATAATATTAGGCCAATACTCCAATTCATTAAGTCCCCATGTCCCAAACTGGCGTTCGTAAGTTCGTTTACCAAAGGGAGTAGAAGAATGGTAATAGGAATACTAATAAGCATCGCAAATAAGGACAATAACAAAGATTCGCCTAAAAACTGACGCATTAAACTATTTTTTCCAGCACCCACTACTTTGCGTACTCCTATTTCCTTTGCTCGTTTACTTGCCCGTGCCGTGCTTAAGTTTATAAAATTAATACAGGCAACCAGTTGAATAAAGAAGGCTAGCGTTAGTAAGAAATAAAGGTATTTGATATTGGATACTTCATGAATTTGATTATCTCTTCCTGAGGAATATAAATGAATATCTGAAACAGGCTGAAGTATTTGAATCTTGTTATCCATTCCTGCATCCTTAAGGTCTTTGGCTCCTCTTTCCTGAATAAATCCAGGTAATTTATTCTGTAACCCAGCCGCATTACTATTAGATTGTAGTTTTACGTAGCTATACACAAAATTGTTAGTTGCAAAACTTTGAAAATTTTGAACAAAAGTTCCCATACCAGGGGTACTCATGCTTACAATGTAGTTTGGGTCTAAGTGTGATTTTTCATAGGATTCATCAAAAACACCTTTTACAGTTAAGGTTTGAGCGTTTGCACCACTACCCCATGTAACTGCTTTACCTAAAGCTTTTTGAGTGCCGAACAGTTTATTCGCCAAGTAGGAAGAGAGCACCAAGGCATTGGGCTCATTCAAGGCAGTTTCTTGTCTGCCTTCAACAAATTTATAGTTGAACACTTTAAAAAAGGTAGAATCTGCCATATAAACCCGTGGTTCGTAATAAGCGTCTTCACTATCCGCAGCACCTATTAAATTACTAGAAAAAACATCCGTTAGTACTACTCGTGTGGCTTCCTGTACCTCTGGAAAATCTTCCTTTAAAGCAAACGCTATTGGTGGTGATGCCGCCGCAGTATTAAAAGACGCTTTTCCATCCCGTTCAATAATGGTTTCCACTCTGTAGACCGAGTCCGCATGCTCATGATGATCATCATAACCAAATTGTGAGAATACGTATAGCAAAATGGCCAAACAGCTAACAGTACCAACGGTTAGCCCTAATAAATTTATAATGGTCTGCTGCTTGTTTTTTAGCAGATTTCTCCACGCTATTTTTATGTTTTGTTTTAACATGATTATTCGTTTTTTGATGATTTATCCAAGCTTGGCCTAGATTGATGAATTATTCTGTTCGCAAACTTTTTACCGGATTTGCTCTTGCCGCTTTAATGGCATGAAAGCTTACCGTAGTTACAGCAATAGCAAGGGCAATGCCTCCCGATAACGCAAAAACCCACCAACTTATCTCTATTTGATATGCATATACGTTTAACCATTTACTCATAGCGTACCAAGAAAACGGAGTTGCAATTAAAATGGCAATCAATACCAATTTCATAAAATCCTTAGATAACAGTGTTACAATACTTGAAACCTCTGCGCCCAGAACTTTACGCACTCCTATTTCTTTTGTTCGTTGCACGGCACTATAGGTTGCTAAGCCCAAAAGACCTAAACAGGCAATTAGAATAGCCAAAAATGAAAAAATGGTAAATAGGTTTTTAAACTTAAAATCTGCCTCATATTGTGTATTGAACGATTCATCCAAGAAACTATAAAGAAAAGGGCGGTGAGGCGCAATTTCTGACCACTTGCGCTCAATTTTAGTTATGGCCTGTTGCATATTGGCAGATTTAATCTTTATAGACAGGTACTTTCCAAATTGCGAGTAACGCAAGGTTAAAGGCGCCACTTGTTGATGAAGGGATAAATAGTTGAAATCCTTAACCACACCAACTATTTTCCCCTCTCGTCCCCATTGCTCAAAACTTTTACCTATTATATCGGAAGGGTTTGCGTATCCAAAACTTCTTGCTGCAGACTCGTTCACCACCATCGCAGAAAGAGAGTCCGTAACAAACTCTCTGGAGTAGGGCCTTCCCGCCACTACTTCAATCTCATAATGAGGAATAAAATCAAAATCGATTTCATATAAAAAGGGCTCAAAGTGTTCCATTTTTCCTTCCGAGGTTTCTATTTCTGTTCCTGCAGCTGGAAAGTGACCGCCCGGTACCGTTCGCGAGCCAGCAACCGAAACCACTTCTGGTAGGCTCATGAACTCCCTTTTAATGGTTTCCATATTATCCAGTACCTGACCGTCCCAGTTGAAGTCAATCACTAGTTGCTGCTCTCTGTCGAACCCTAAATTTTTGTCCAACATAAAACCTAATTGAAAATACACGATTACCGTACTAGCAATCAGTGCAATAGAAAGACTGAATTGAAAAATGACCAAGCCCTTTCTAAGGCTGTTTCCTTTTTGGGAGGTCCTGAACACACCTTTTAGAACACTTGAAGGCTTAAAATTTGACAATATAAATGCTGGGTAGGAACCGGCCAAGATACCCGTTATCAAAGCCATTCCAAAATAGACCAATAATGTAGAACTGTTAAAAATCTCATGACTTAAGAATAGTTTTCCCGTAATTTGCCTCATGGCAGGGAGACAGATGACAACTAATGCCAACCCAATCAAGGAGGCTATAAATACCATAAGCATCGACTCTCCAAGAAATTGATACCGCAATCCTTGTTTGTCCGCTCCAATCACTTTTCTAACGCCAACCTCTTTTGCTCTTTCCAAAGAACGGGCTGTAGCCAAATTCATAAAATTAATACAAGCAATAATCAAAATAAATAGCCCTATTATGGCAAATATGTAGATATTGGATAGACTACCCGTTATTCCAGGTTGTCTTGCAGCTTCAGAATTTAGATAGGCATCTTTTAAAGGTTCAAAAGAAAGGTCATAGTAATATTCAGCATTCTCCGCCGGTCTATTTCTTTTTAAGAACTCTGGCATTTTAGCCTGAAAAGCCTGTTGGTCAAAGTTATCCGTAACCAAAAAATATGTATAAAAATCTACGTAACCCCATGCTTCAAAAATCTCAGGTCTTGTTTGGTAAAAAGAACTCATGGACATTAGCGCATCAAACGAAAAATGTGAATTGGCAGGAACATCCTTCATTACTCCTGTAACGGTATAAATACCGTCATTGGCTCTACCACCGTTACCATCCATGGTTTTACCGATAGGGTCTTCATTTCCAAAGTACTTTTTTGCAGTACTTTCCGTAAGTACTATAGAATAAGGGGCTTTCAATGCCGTTTCCGGATTACCAGCTAATAAAGGCCAACTAAATACCTTAAAGACTGTTTCATCTACATAAAAAGTATTTCCTTCCTGAAAAGTACGTTCATTATATTCCAATAGAACATCTGACCTTCCAGAAAACTGTACTTTTTCTATGACCTCGGAAAAATCTGCTTTTAATGCTGGCCCTACGGGAGCATTACCCCAAACCCATCTGTCCTCTAGATTATCCTCACTACCATGGTGAACTATCCTATAAATATTATCTGCTTTCTCGTGATACGTATCATAGGACAGTTCGTTTTTAATGAACATAGCTATAAGCAAGAAACAAGTCATTCCTATGGCAAGACCACCGATATTAATTGCAGAATACCCTTTGTTCTTACCTAGGTTCCTCCAAGCGATTTTTAGATAATTTTTAAACATAGTTTTTGTTTTTAATGATCGATGTTATTCCGTCCGCAAGCTTCTTACCGGGTTAGCTATTGCAGCTTTAATACTTTGATAGCTTACGGTAATAATCGCAATAGCAATGGCAAATGAACCGGCCAAGGCCAAAATCCACCAATTAATTTCGATTCGATATGAAAAATCTTCTAACCACTTATCCATCGCAAACCATCCAATCGGTAATGAAATTATAATTGCCACTCCAACAAGTTTTAAAAAGTCTAAGGTCAATCTATAGGATATTTGACTCACACTTGCCCCCAATACTTTTCTGACTCCAATTTCTTTGGTTCGCTTTTCGGCATTAAATGCGGCTAGACCAAATAAACCTAGACAGGCAATAAAAATAGAGAGTATGGTAAAGACCATAAATATCTTACCCAAGTTCTGTTCCGCTTTATAGGTTGCATCGAAAGACTCGTCCATAAAGCGATAGCTGAAAGGTTGGCCAGGAGCTATTTTATTCCATATATTTTCTATACTGGCTAAGGTGCTTGAGTAATTACCTGTTTTTAATTTTACCGCCATGGTTCCAGTTGATTTACCTAAAAACAATCCTAAAGCACCGATGCTTTCTCGCAACGATTCATAATGAAAGTCTTCGACCACTCCGATTACAGTGTAGAACACTTTCTCTTCTAAGTCAAGGTCACCGGTTATTCGAATGCCTAAGGCTTCTTCTGCTGTTACGCCCATAACAGGCAACATTGCTTCATTGATAATAACCCCGGTTGAATCAGTAGCATATTGTGGATTGAAATCACGCCCTACAACTAATTCCATATTTAGCGTTTTGAGGTAATCATGATCAACTTCCCAAACTTGCATCTGAATTGCGTTCTCTTGCTCCATGGCTCCTTCCCTGAACAAAGAACTATTGGAACGAGATGACGGTGTTGGTAGGTAATCACTCAATGATGCATACGCTACTTGACCCAGACCAGTAATTTCCTCTTTAAATGCTTGTACTTGGTTGCCTGCTGCATAGGTGTCATTTATAAGTAGAATTTGATCTTTGTTAAAACCAAGATCCTTTCCTTGTATGAATTTTAATTGCTGAAAAACAACCAAGGTGCTTACAATCAAGAAAACCGAAATGGCAAACTGAAAAACAACTAAGGAATTTCGGATTTTTCCACCTCCTACACTCTTTTGTCCGCTTCCTTTAAGCACCTTTACAGGCATAAACCGTGACATAAAAAAAGCTGGATAACTTCCTGACAAAAGCCCCAGTATGAGCGTAGTAAATAGAACTATTAACCAGAAAATAAAATTGGTATAGGGAATTGTAATCTCCTTCCCAGAAAGGTCATTGAAAAAAGGAAGCACAATCATTGCTATACTAAGAGCTATTATCAATGAGATAAAAGCAACCATTCCCGATTCGGTTAAAAATTGTCGAATCAGTTCGGTCTTATTTGAACCCAAGGTTTTTCGGATACCTACTTCTTTTGACCTTTTGAGGGAATGAGCTGTGGAGAGGTTCATAAAATTAACCGTTGCCAATATAATCAGAAACAACGCAATGAATGAAAGGATGTAAACATTCTGAATACTACTATTAGCACTTAACTCAGATTGCCGATTAGAATGTAAATGGATATCTGTCAATGGCATGATTTTATGTTCCCAATAATTACCCGATGCAGCAAATGATTCTGCCGTCATTCCTGGAAATATTTTTTGAACCCATGGAATCATATATCTCGTAAACATTTCTTGCAAAGGCTCATTAAAATCAGCAGCGTTAACACTAGGTATCAGTTTGACAAACGTGAAATAGTTCATACTTCCCCAATTACTTTCCCGTGAGTCTGCATAACCGGCCATGGCCATAAAAACACTATGCTCTCGCAACATAGAATTTTGAGGTAGGTCATCAATCACACCAGTTACGGTATACGTATCCGTATTGTTTAAGAGTAGGCTTTGACCAAGTGTATTTTGTACTCCAAAATGTTTCTCTGCCGCTGTTTTGGTCAATACCAATGTGTTCGGTTCCGTCAATGCAGTCTTAGCATCTCCCACAAGCAATTTCAAGCCAAAGAAATCAAAGAGAGTAGAATCCGCAAAAGTGACCCTTAACTCTTTGGTATTGGTCTTTGTACCACTTTTTCTAATGAGCGCGCTACCTCGGTCTCTTAATCTTAGGGTAGATTCCACTTGGGAAAAATCTCTTTGCATTGCTGCTGCCATTGGTGCCGAAGACTCAGAAGCTAAAATTTCAGCCCCTCCAAATTTCACGTCCGTATCTATCCGATAGATGCGGTCGGCATCTGCAAACATTTTATCAAAACTAAGTTCGTCATGGATAAACAATGAAATCAGTAATGCCCCTGCCATACCAATGGCTAGCCCAAAAGTATTCAAAAAGGTAAAAAAGGGCTGTTTCTTTAAACTCCTCCAAGCGATTTTCAAATAGTTCTTAAACATGATTGTTTGTTTTTTGATGATGATTATTCCGTCCGCAGGCTTTTTACAGGGTTGGCCATTGCAGCTTTTATGGCCTGAAAGCTTACCGTAAACAATGCGATACTAATGGCTACCACTCCAGCGATTGCAAAGACCCATAAATCAATAGTGACCTTGTAGGCATAACTTTCCAACCATTCACTCATAAACCACCACGCTAAAGGGATTGCAATAAAAAGGGCAATCAGCACCAGACGCATAAAGTCCTTTGATAGTAACCGAACAATACCGGAAACACTAGACCCCAACACCTTTCTTACCCCAATTTCCTTTTTTCGTTGCTCTGCCGTGTATGCTGCCAGACCGAAGAGACCCAAACATGAAATAATAATGGCTAGAATAGCAAATATCTTGGCCAGATCCCCAACCAATTCTTCGTTTCTGAACCTAGAATTAAAGAGGTCGTTTTCAAAACGATATTCAAATGGAAATGCAGGGTTATATTTTTTTAAAACATTCTTGATAGCTGCCAGCGCATCTCTTCGAGATGATTTGGGTTTTATGTTAACATACATGGTATTGGCAAAATTTGAATAATTGAAAAACATTACTGGACCCGTTTTTCCATTGCCGTATATGTCACCATAAAGGTAGTCGTTTACGATACCAATCACATTGTATTCAGTATTGCCGCGTGTGATAGTTTTACCAAGAACACTGCCGTCTCCCATCATTTTTGCGAAGGATCGGGTTATAATCACGTTTGTGCTATCTACGGCATTATCATTGTTAAAACCATGCCCTTCCAATAAATTCAGCCCAACGGTATCAAAATAATTTGGACTTACATATCTGAATCTGACAAGCACATCCTCAGTGTCCTGTCCGCCTTGCCAAGTAAGCCCCGGACCATTATTTCCACTCGAAAGCATATTTGTATTGGTCAATGCTACATCCTTTACAGTACCTGTAGCAATCATATCCTGTTTGATAGGGAGAAACTTATCAATCATATTCCCGGTAACAGGCACATTTAATAAATTTCCTTTATCGTAGCCAACATCTCTGGCTCTAACGTGCTGTATTTGCTGATAGATGATCGTACTGCAAATAATAAAAACTATAGAAACGGCAAACTGGGCAACCACAAGACCTTTTCTAATAATCGTTGCGCTGCCTTGACCTCTGTCGACCCCCTTTAGCACATGGGCCGGTCTGAAGGAGGAAAGATATAATGCAGGATACCAGCCCGCCAAAATAGCGCAGATCAACGTAATACTTAAAAGAGATAGTATATGAATAGGTTCAAACAGTCTCAGTTGAATCTGTTTTTCTACTAAGGTATTAAACGATGGGAGTAAAACAATCAAAAATATAATACTCAAGAAGGCAGAAATACCTGCCATAATGATGGCCTCTGTCATAAACTGACCTACCAATCTTTTTTTGCTTGAACCCAATACTTTTCTAACCCCAACTTCATTGGCGCGTTTCCCACTTCGAGCTGTTGAGAGGTTCATAAAATTGATACAGGCAATCAATAGAATGATTAAAGCGATGAAGGCCAGCGACCTTACCAAAGTAATCTTGCCTCCAACAATTTTGCCTTCTTTAAACTCGGAACGTAGATGCCAATTCTTAATGGAATGTAAAAACGCTTCATTTGGAACTTCCGTAGCATATTCTATTTTGGAAGCTATCATTTTCCTGACCTTGCTATCTACTGTTTTAAAGTCGGTATTTGGAGTAAGTTCTACGAAAGTATCAGCAAAATTTCCACCATATTGTTGGGCCCAAGCCATATTTTCTTGTCCTAATTGGAAACGCTGAAAGGGTATAAGCCAATCAAATCTATAGGTAATCGTACTTGGTAAATCTTGTATGATGCCCGTTACGGTAAAGGAAAACTCATTATTCAATTGTAGTACTTTATTCAAGACGTTTTTATCGGTGCCGAAAAGTGCTATTGCGGTTTTCTGTGTCAACACAATTCCGTCCGGTCTGGAAAGAGCTGTCTTCATTTCTCCCTCCAAAAAATTTAAACTAAAGATTTCTAAAAAATCCGGTTGCACATACCTTCCAAATCTATTGATTCCCGTTTCCCCGTTGGTGAGCAACATCTCCTCCCCAAATGTTGCGGCAGATTTTGCAATTCCGGGCACTTCTTCTTTTAAATCTTTGGCAAGCGGTCCAGGGGTAACGTTATAAGTATATACTTCCCCTTCAAAAGTTTGGTTGGTGGGCACGTAATAGACCAGATCCTGTTTTGGGAAAACACTATCAAAATTTATCTCGTCCTCTACCCAAAGTAATATCAAACAGGCACAGGTAATGCCTATGGATAGCCCAAAGATGTTCAGCGCACTAAATCCTTTGTTTCTCCAAAGGTTTCTGAATGCGATTTTTAGATAGTTTTTAATCATAATTATTGTATTAGGGTTCTTCAACTGTGCTTGGCACGGATGAATTGATGATTTTGATTGATACTTATTAAAAAATATTGATTGATGAATAAACTCCTTCCCTTAACCTGTAGATGCAACTTTTTGGCTGATTAGACCATTGCCCCTATAGCTCTATTCTGACTCTCCGTCACAATTTGACCGTCAAATAAATTCACTACTCTGTGAGCGTAATGTGAATCCCTATCGGAGTGTGTTACCATTACAATAGTTGTCCCTTCCTGATTTAGCTCGGTCAACAGGTTCATTACCTCGATACCATTTTTTGAATCTAGATTACCCGTTGGCTCATCTGCCAATATCAATTTTGGATTGGTCACCACCGCTCTGGAAATAGCTACACGTTGTTGTTGACCACCAGATAATTGTTGTGGAAAATGCTTTTCCCTATGCGCTATTTTCATACGTTCCAACACCTTCATTACCTTCTCCTTACGCTCTGCCTTACCCATTTTTAAATAAATAAGTGGTAACTCTACATTTTCATATACTGTTAATTCATCGATAAGGTTAAAGCTCTGGAATACAAATCCTAGATTGCCTTTACGTAGTTGTGTTCGTTGACTTTCCTTTAGACCGCCAACTTCATTGCCCGCAAAGTTGTAGCTACCTTCAGTAGGGTTGTCCAACATTCCGATAATATTCAATAAGGTAGATTTACCACACCCTGATGGTCCCATAATGGCTACGAACTCACCATCTTCTACCTTTAGATTTACATTGTTCAAAGCCAAGGTTTCTACTTCCTCGGTTCTGAAACTCTTTTTTAAATTTTGGATTGTTATCATTTTTCGATTATTTGCTTATTTGATTTCTATTTTATCCTTTTATTATATACTTTATTTACTTGAACCTTTCCTGATTGGGGTTTATTGATATACTTCAAAAACACCGCTCAATCCCTCCTTATTTATAGGGAAGAAAAAGTTTTACTTCAGTACTATTCTTTCTGCCTCCCCAAAGCTATCATAGTTGCTAGTAATTACCTTTTCACCGGCATCAAGTCCTTCTAAAACTTCATAATATCTAGAGTTCTGCTTTCCGATTCTAATGGGACGTTTTATAGCTTCATCCCCGTCTGGTCCTACGACAAAAATCCACTGACCACCAGTACTCTGAAAGAAGCTCCCCTTGGGTAATAACAAAGCATCGCTAGATTCTCCTAACTGAAGTTTTATATTATAGCTTTGCCCAGCTCTAATAGTCTCTGGCTTATCTCCTGTAAATACCAAGTCTACTCTAAACCTACCGTTACGTACTTCTGGGTATACTTTTCTTAACCGCAAAGGGTAGTCCGTTCCGTTACGCTCCAAGACAGCTACTAAATCTCGCTGAACGCGATCGATATAATGCTCGTCTATATCTGCCTCAATCTTATAATCTGTTAGTACGTTTATTTGTCCTATTCTTTGGCCTTGTGAAATATTCTGACCTATCTCTGCATCCAAAAATCCTAACTGACCGTCTGACGGCGCCCTTACGTTTAAGTGGTCTAAACGCTGGTATACCATTCCTAAAGTTTTCTGCATACGGGCTAAATCTGCATCGAGACCTGTCAAAGATGTTTTTCTCAACTCATCATCTTGTTCTGTCTGTAGTTTAACAATATCATATTGTTTCTGGGAAAGCTCATAATTTTCCTTTGATAATTGATAAACCTCCTTAGAGATTAATTCTTCTTTATACAACGCACTGTTCTGCTCATAATTCCGCTTTAAGCGTTGCAAATCCGTACTAGCGGTGGCCAGAGATCTACGACCTTCTACCTGGCGCGAATCAAAGGTTAATTTAGTAGAACGCAAATCATTTTGTTTTAAGGCCAAGTTACTTTCACTTGCCAGTATTTGCTCATAGAGGTTCATGTTCTCCAACTTCAGGATTATATCACCCTTTTTAACCGTAGCACCCTCTTCAATTAGTTTTTCCGTTACACGACCACCTTCGTAAGCATCCATATATATCGTAGCAATCGGCGCAACATTTCCATTAATTGTAATGTAATCGTCAAACTTACCCTGAGACACATCGGCAATGGAGAGTTTATCTTTTTCTGTTCTGAATGTGGAAACCGAATTTGCAAAAAGGAGTTGATACCCCACAAAAAGCACCAATATACAAATACCGATGTACCCATAATGTTTTGGACGTAACCCTTTCTTCTTTTCTATTTTAATATCCATCTTAATTATTATTCTTTTGGTTTCAATTCCCCAAAAAGGAAATCCTATTTATGTTTCTAGTTTATATTAAATACCGGAAGGCCGCGGTAAAAGTCTAAAGTACTTTTATTTATTGCCGACCGTAAGGTTACTTGTAAATTTTCGTTCTGGGCACTGGCAAAAAGATTTTTTGCGGTCAATAATTCTATTCCATTGATCATTCCGTTTTCAAAGCGCTTTTGGGCAACGGTAAAAGCCATCCGTTGGGCCTCTACATTCTGATCACTCTGCCCTTTCTCTACCAAGAGTGCATTATGTTCTTGTACCAGTTCTTGAATGGTCTGAAAAAGTACTTGTTCTTGAACTTCTAAATTATTTTCTTGTCTTAATCTTTCAATCTTTGCTTGTTTAACCCTAGATCTAGCGGACCATCCATTACTAATCGGTACATTAAGGCTCAGTCCATAAAATCTGGAAAAATTATCCCTGAACTGTTCCCGAAAAGGCAGTGTATTTCCTAAACTATCTCTAAAGGTTTCAAAATAGCCCGTTCCCATACCAGCAAACAACGATAAAGAAGGGTATAGTCTTCCTCTGGTAACACCAACTTGTTTTTTTGCCGCCTGCGCCCTTAATTCCTGTGCTTTTATCAATGGCAGGAATTCGCGCGCCTTAGCATAAATGGTATCGGATTCCATTTCTGAAGAGACGGTATCCCCATCACTGATTTTTAAGTCCGCAACAATTTCAATATCCGAAGTATTTTCCAAGTTCATTTCTTGAATCAATGCCAGTTTCGCTGCGGCCAATTGGTTCGTGCTCTGCGTAAGGTTTAACTCGTCTGACAATAAAGAGGACTTGGCCTCATACATATCCGCACCGGCCATGAGACCTAATTCTATTTGTTTCTCTACCAGTTTAAAGTTCGTTTTTGATACGTTTACCTGTTCCGTGGCAATTGCTACTAAACCTTCAAAGAACCGAATATTGTTAAATGCTTGCATTACTCTAAAAGCCAAAAGATATCGTTGTTGTGTGCGCTCTTCCTTAGCCGCCTGGTACAAGAATTTGGAAGCCTTAATTGAATTTAATTTTTGAAAGCCTTGAAATAAATCGATGTTGGACTGGATGGAATAGTTGTTGGAGAAGAAATCCTGTACTACAAAAGTTCCCGTATTAGGATCTTCCGCCCTACCCGAATTCACCTGATAATTGGATCCTGCATTCAGTACCGGCAAAAGATTACGTATAGATTGCTTGTAGTCTTCTTTGTTAGCGTCATTAGTATATTGAAAATCTTTTAACAAAAGGTTGTGCTCCAATGCATGGTCTATACATTCCTCTAAAGTCCAGCTTGTCTGAGCCACACTTTTCAGTACTATGGCTAAGAAGAAAAACAGTGTTATTTTAATTTTAATGTTCATATTACTATTGGTATGCCAAAAGCTTTGCTATATATGTGCCATAAATTTATTGTTATGATTATCAGCTACTTAAGATTCTGTTTAAAAGCATAAACTACTTTGAGTGTAAAATAGTTTTACAGATATTGTCAAATTTTTGGACAGGTGTATCCTAGTTGTTAATTTCAATTTGTAGCTTTATCCTATCTAATAAAGGTACTTACATGATTGACGCAAAGATTCTGGTCATTGACGATAACAAGAGTGTGTTAAGCGCATTGGAAATTCTTTTGCAATTTGAGTACAAAAGTGTTCAAACCATATCCAATCCCAATCAAATTTCTTCTTTCCCAAATTTTAGTGATTTGGATATCATATTGTTGGATATGAATTTTTCCGCAGGTGTAAATACCGGTAACGAGGGACTCTATTGGCTGCGCGAAATCAAAAAGAAATCTCCTTTTATTTCCGTAATAATGATGACCGCCTATGGCGCCATAGATTTGGCGGTGGAAGCCCTAAAGGAAGGTGCATCCGATTTTATTTTAAAGCCTTGGAACAACGAGAGGCTTTTAGCCACCGTTAAATCTGCCTATGAACTCAGAAAATCAAAGAAAGAGCTAAGCCAACTTAAACAAAAGGAGACGAACCTAAAACAGGTAATTAATCAAAAGAAAAACCATATTGTAGGCGATAGCAAAGCGCTCAACGCCGTTTTAAAATTAGTGCAGAAAGTCGCCAAGACGGATGTAAACGTATTGGTTACAGGTGAAAATGGCACGGGAAAAGAGCTTATTGCCAGAGAATTACACCAATCCTCAGCTAGAAACGACGAAGTCTTTATTTCCGTAGATATGGGCTCTATTTCTGAAAATTTATTTGAAAGTGAGTTGTTCGGTCATGTCAAAGGTTCCTTTACAGATGCAAAAGAGGACCGTGCCGGTAAGTTTGAAGCTGCCAACGGAGGCACCCTCTTTTTAGATGAAATAGGGAATCTGTCCTTACAGACCCAAGCAAAATTATTATCTGCCATACAGAACAGGGTCATTGTCCGTGTTGGGTCTAACAAACCAATAGGGGTGAATATTAGGTTAATCTGTGCCACAAATTGTAATCTGGATAAAATGGTTGTAGATGGTCTTTTTAGGGAAGACTTACTTTACCGTATTAATACTATTCGCGTTAACGTACCACCCTTGCGGGAAAGAGAGGAAGATATACTTGTATTGGCAGACTTCTATCTTACCAAATTTATAAACAAATATCGTAAGCAAGGGCTTAAGATAAACCAGGCCGCACAAGAAAAATTAATGGCCTACAAATGGCCGGGTAACGTAAGGGAACTATTGCACACCATGGAGCGAGCCGTAATCCTTTCTGAAGGAAACGTGTTAAAACCAACGGATTTTTTGTTGGAGGTGAATGACAGTGGCCAGATGGAAAACCAACCCAATACCTTGGAGGAAATGGAGCTACTCATGATCACCAATGCGCTTCATCAAAATAATGGAAACTATAGTGCTGCTGCCGAACAGCTTGGTATTTCTAGGCAGACACTCTACAACAAACTTAAAAAATCAAGTAAATAATGGTAAGTAGAAACATTTATTTACAGCTGGTTTTTCGTATCATTTTCATTGTTCTAGTAGTTATTGTGACTACCTATTTTTTCTTTAACCGGCAATATATAGCCGGTGCCATAGGACTTCTGGTTTTAATTGGACTTACCTACGGGCTCATCAACTATGTAAACCAAACCAATCGTAAAATAGCCTATTTTTTTGATGCTATCAAAAATGAAGATTTCACCCTTCGTTTTCCTGAAAAATTAAGTGTTAAATCATTAGAAGAATTAAACCACAGCCTTAACATGTTAAACAGCATGATACAGGACATCCATCTGAAAAAACAGGCGCAAGAACAGTACTATCAAGAAATATTACGACAGGCTGATATAGGCATATTCACCATAAATCCTAAAGGCCATATTCTTTACGCAAATCCTACAGTACAGGATTTACTTAATTACAGACCCTTAAACCATGTGAAACAATTGAACCAGGTGGACCATGAACTGTACGGACTCTTTAAAGATTTGAAGCCTTTTGACAATACTACTTTTTCTTTAGGAAATGAACGAGGTAAAAGGGAGCTTAGTTTAAAATGCACCCCTATAACTATTGAGGAGCAGCAATTACTATTAGTGGTTGCGCATGATATCAATAAAGAACTCGATGAAAAGGAAACCGATTCCTGGGTTAAACTAATACGTGTGCTGACCCATGAAATAATGAATACCATAACGCCTATTACATCCATATCAGAATCTATATTGCACTATTTTAAAAAAGGAAAAGAACTTACTTCACCCGGAGCTTTCAATATTGAACAAATTAACAATACCGCAAAGGGCTTGGAGGTTATAAAGGAGCAGGGTAAAGATTTAATGAGTTTTGTACAGAGCTATAGAACTTTTTTAAGTGTTCCGGAACCGGACCGTAGTCTTATTCCAGCGGATAAATTATTGGAACGCGTTAAAGTCTTGTTAGACGAGCAGGCCGAAACTTTAGAAGTAGCCATTGAAATTATTGTAGCTCCTGAAAACTTAGAACTTTACATAGATCAGAAACAAATAACGCAAGTTTTGTTGAATTTAGGAAAGAACGCAAAACAATCATTAGAAGGTCAAGAAAATGGAATCATCAGATTTAAGGCAGGAATAGATACCCTTAATAAAAAATACATTCAAGTATGGGATAACGGGCCTGGAATACCGCCCGAGTTGATGGATGAAATTTTTGTTCCTTTCTTTACCACAAAAAATACTGGAACTGGCATTGGCTTAAGCCTCTCCAAACAGATCATGAGACTTCATGGTGGTAGGATACGAGTTGTATCTAACGACAACAATACTTTATTTACCCTGACCTTTGATTGATTTGAAAACTTAGCCTTATCCCAACTCTTTCCACGGGTCCCAAAAGTACTTTTCTAGATTTTGTATTTGATTTTCTATGACCTCTACTCCTTCACTTTCTAGGAGTTGTTGCATGAGATTGGTTCCTTCAAAGTGATGTTTCCCCGTAAGTAGGCCGGCTTTGTTCACCACTCTGTGTGCCGGAACATGTTCCATATTACCAGCACCGTTCATTGCCCAACCTACCATTCTAGCACTGCGAGCGGCACCCAAGTATTTTGCTATCGCACCATAGGAGGTAACTCTCCCATACGGTATCTGTTCGGCAACCTCATACACTTTTTCAAAAAAATTCTTATTGTCGGCCTTCATAATGCTTTTAACTTTGGTTGAACAGCCTTATACTGGTAATCACCATCAAAACAATCATCAGCACACTTAAAATATAATTACTGTTTTTAGAGAATCTATTTGTTTTACGCTCCATCTTGTTAAAATAAAAAGCATAGAGATACATGGCCAAAAAAGTGCCCCCACCAGCAGCCAAAATAAATACAACCTCATCTATAACGCTATAATCCATAAAACCTTGGGCGTGAAAAATAGTATTCAGACCACTATAAAATGGTATGGTAAGCAAGTTAATGGCCGCTAAAAAAAGCCCTTTTGAAAAGCTATTCCGCTTTTTACTTGCTACTATCTCTAAAGGTTGACTATCTAATTTTTTTGCTTTGACAAAAAAGAACACGGCCAAAACTGCAAATACTACAAGTGCTATTTTAAGCAGCATTCCTATTACATCTGGATTTCGCATTAAAAATCTTGCGATTCTAACCGCTAGATAGGTCTGTAACATGACCATAATAGCTACGCCCAAGCCAAAAATTACACCATTGGCCTTTCCCTTCTCTACACTGGTCTTAGCTGCATTCATATTTAACAACCCAGGAGGTAGGGATGCAAAGAATGCGGCACCAAAAGTGAATACCAGTAAAATTCCAAGTTGCTGCATAGTACTAGTTTATCCTAAATTGGATATAGGTAATGGCTTTCCCTTTCTCAAGGTACTGATTTTCATAGAATGTTTGTATCTCCAAAACTTCCTTTGGGCTACCTTCATTCTTATAAACATCATGATTGGCATAAATAATTTCATGACGCAGACCATGTAACAGCCCTAAGGTATAACCGTGCATAAACTCGCTGTCGGTTTTTAGATGAACCAGACCATTGGGCTGCAAAATTTTCTCATACTTGTTCAGAAACACCTCATTGGTCATTCGATGTTTGGTACGCTTATATTTGATTTGGGGGTCCGGAAACGTTATCCAGATTTCGGAAACCTCATCTTTGGTGAAGAGTAAATCCAATAGCTCTATTTGCGTTCGTAGGAATGCCACATTGTTCAACCCTTCCTCCAGAGCTGTTTTTGCTCCTCTCCAAAAACGAGCACCCTTAATGTCAATTCCGATAAAATTCTTATTTGGATTTTGTTTGGCAAGACCAACGGTGTATTCCCCTTTTCCGCAACCCAATTCTAGTACAATAGGATTTGAGTTGCCAAAATGTTCTTCCCATTTTCCCTTTAACGCAAAACCTTCTTGAACTTCTTCCCTTGTTGGTTGAACAACGTTTTTAAAGGTATCGTTTTCCTTAAATCTTTTAAGCTTATTCTTGCTTCCCACTGTATTCCGCTATAAAAGCACAAAGCTAAGAAAATTACAAGGGTAGCAGCTTATTCTACGTTTGTATTTTCCATGGTGCTCTTCTCCAATGTAAATGAGAACTCCGAGCCAACGTCCGGAGCACTTTCCACGTATATTTTCTCTCCGTGTGCCTCAATAACGTGTTTAACTATAGCAAGTCCCAAGCCAGAGCCGCCCTCACGCCTACTTCCACTTTGGTCCACTCTGTAGAAACGCTCAAAAAGCCTTGGGATATGCTGCTTGGGAATCCCTTCCCCGTTATCCGTTACCCTAATGATTACCTTGTTCTTTATTAAGTTCTCTACACTTACCTCGGTAGTACCATTATCATTACCGTATTTTATAGAGTTCACCAAAAGATTGGTGAGTACCTGCTGTATTTTCTCCATATCGGCATTGACCATTATCGGGTCATCATATGCGCTGTCAAAGGTTAAGATTATATTCTTCTTGGCTGCCTTCATTTCTAGAAGTTCAAAAACACTTTGAATTAAATCTATAACATTGAAATCTTGTCTTTCTAGATTTAGGTCGCCCACCTCTAACTTTGTTATCAGGTCTAAATCTTTTACGATATAAATGAGTCTATCTACCGCTTTATTGGCTCGTGTAATATACTTTTTACGAATACTTTTATCGTCCATAGCACCATCTAAAAGGGTTTCTAAATAGCCCTGTACCGTAAATAGTGGGGTTTTAAGCTCGTGCGAAACATTACCTAAAAAATCCTTTCTATATTCTTCCCTAATCTTAAGAGTATCGATTTCGATTTTTTTATCCTGTGCGAATTTTTCTATTTCTGCCGTTAATGTCCTCATGTCCGTAGTAATAGGGTCAGAAGCAAGGGAAGTTGATTCCAGTAGCGCCACATCATCGTAGATTTTTTTTATCCTTTTATAGATGAATTTTTCTATTCTATACTGAAGTGCGAAAAAAGAGATTAGAAATATGGTGAGGGAATTGAAGATTAGAAACAACCAGTTCAATCCTCCAAAATACCTAGAAACCAATCCGAAAATAAGCGTAAAAACTAGTGTGATATAGATAGCGCTCCTAAAAGCGAAACGATATGACCTTTTTGACTTAATCGCCATTAGAGCACAAACTTATAACCTACGCCCTTTATCGTTTTAAAATGTTCTTCCCCAATTTTTTCCCTGAGTTTGCGAATATGAACATCTATTGTGCGACCGCCGACTACCACTTCATTGCCCCACACCTTATCCAATATTACCTCTCTTTTAAAAACTTTACTCGGTTTTGAAGTGAGTAGGGCCAAAAGTTCAAATTCTTTTCTAGGTAATATAATTTCCTTGCCTCCTTTGATGATCTTATATTCCTCCCTGTTAATTACGATATCGCCTACAGTTTTAATGTCTTCCTGCGTATCATCTTCCTTTAAACGTCTTCTAAGGAGTGCATTTACCTTACTTACTAAAACTTTAGGCTTAATGGGCTTTGTAATATAGTCGTCTGCACCGGCATCGAATCCTGCCACTTGTGAATAATCCTCACCGCGAGCCGTTAAAAAAGTGATTATGGCATTTTCCAACCCATTGGTCTTTCGCATGATCTCACAAGCCTCAATCCCGTCCATCTCCGGCATCATTACATCCAAGATAATTAGGTGCGGAAGCTTCTTTTTGGCCTTAGCTACTCCGTCCGCTCCATTCTTAGCGGTAAATACCTCATAACCCTCGGCAGACAAGTTGTAACTAACTATCTCAAGAATATCCGGTTCGTCATCTACTAAAAGTATTTTAATGTCCTTCTTTTTCATTGGTTTCAGTAAGGTTGTTTTACCAAAAGTAAAGATAATACACATACCTACTTATGGCTTAACATTGATTTAATATAGTAACAATTAGGTAACACTAAAAAAATAAAGGTTTAACATGGTAGTAACCCCACTTTTACAAGAGGCGTCTTTCTTTGCCTCGGATTTTAGAACCACTATATTCGATGAAGAAATTATTACTTTTAGTGTTGTTATTAGGCTTATTCAATGCTGCCGCGCAGGATACGGGAAGTATTGTAGGAAAGCTAATCGACAAAGAGGTCAATGATGAGCCGTTAGCTTTCGCTAACGTATTGATCAAGGGTACAACAAAAGGAACTACCTCCGATTTTGACGGATTATACGAAATCGCCAACCTAGAACCAGGAACCTACACCGTAGTTTATAGTTACCTAGGATATGAAACTGTAGAAATCCCCGCTGTTGAAGTTGTCGCGGGAAAGGTTTCAACGATAAATGTTCCCATGAGCGCCTCAGCCGGGGTTTCTTTAGATGAAGTTGTAGTTACCGTTTCCTCTAGAAAAGATTCCGAGGTAGCACTTTTGTTACAACAAAAAAATGCTACGGTAATGCAGGAAGCCATTAGCGCAGAGGCCTTGACCCTAAAGGGAATAGACGATGCCGCAGCGGCGGTTTCTCAAATTTCGGGTATCTCAAAACAAGAAGGCTCTAGTAATGTTTACGTCCGTGGACTTGGAGATCGTTACCAGAACACTACGATGAACGGTTTGTCCTTACCCTCTAATGATGTCAATAAAAAGAATATAGACCTGAATCTATTTTCATCTAGCATTATTGAAAATGTTTCTGTGAGCAAGGCGTACAACTCCTCTTTTTATGGAGATTTTGCCGCTGGAAACGTCAATATTGACTCTAAAGAATATACAGGAGACGGGTATTTAGAAGTGGCTTTAGGTAGCGGAATCAATTCCAACGCCATTGGTGAAGACTTTTTACAAAGTGAAGGCACTAGCTTTTTTGGCTTTTACAACAGATATAATAACAACCCTTTTGCGGTAATCCTATCACATGGAATAGACCCCGAAAGCATGGCTGCCCCTATTAATATTAACGGGGCTATTGAAGGTGGTTACTCTATCAATTTAAGCGAAGAATCCAGACTTAGTTTCTTTGGAACAGCGAGCTTTAGCAATGGTTATGAATTTTTAGAAGGACCCGCCAGGGATTTTACCAATGTATTAAAGTTTGATTTCCCTAACACGGAAGAATATGCATATAATACCACGACTACTGCTCTTGGTAACATCGTTTACAAAATAAACAACGAGCACAAACTAAAATATAGTTCCCTGTTCATAAACAGTGCTACTGATGCAGTTAGTTTCTTTGGGTCGCAAGGTCAGGGTTTTAATCGTGATGGTATTACTTCGGATGACGGATTCTTCATTTCCAACATCCAATTTAATCAAGATATGATTTTTGTAAACCAGATTACAGGGCAGCATCGATTTGATGAAAAATGGATTTTAGACTGGGGTAGCGGATATAACAAAGTCTTTTCCGACGAACCGGATAGAAAACGAATTACTTTGGAAAATTATCAATTTGCACTGGATAACGACCCAACCACGAATCCCGTTTTCTTTACGAACACCGCTTTTGAGAATCAACGTTTCTTTCAAAGTATTGAAGACGACGAACTCAATAGTTTTATCAACCTAACCAATGTTATCTCTGAAAAATTCACCTTAAAATTTGGTTACAACGGTAGAACCAAGGAAAGAAATTTCAGCAGTATACGCTACGGATATAGAGTTTTTGACCGTACAACACCTGTAACGGATGTCAATGATTTCGATTCTTTTTTCACCATTGAAAATAGTAGCCTTGGAACTGCAGAAGGTGCCCTTTATGAAATAAGGAACCTTAACCCTATTAATAACGACATTGGCGCAGTTAACAGACCTGGTCTACCGGATAACACCTATCAGGGTAATTTGGATATACACGCAGGATTCTTAACCGCTGAATGGAGCGTAAACGATAAGTTTTTGGTTGTACCCGGAATACGGGCAGAATCCGTAAGCCAGAACATAACATATGATGTGATTAACCTTCCTCCTTCGGACCCCGGATTTAGAGATATCTATGAGAATATCTTTCTACCTAGTTTAAACCTGCGCTATAAATTAACGGAGAACTCCAATCTAAGGTTTGGATTTAGTAATACGGTATCCTTTCCCGAATTTAAGGAGGTTGCTCCCTTTGTTTACGAAGGTGTTACGCAGCGTTTTGGTGGTAATCCGGATTTGTTCGGAGGAAAGAACGGAGATGGTGTTAACTTTTCTGATATCTATAACTTTGACCTTAAGTACGAGTGGTTCATGGAGCGTGGTGAGCTGATTTCTTTAGCTGCATTTGGAAAACTCATAAACGACCCGGTAAACCTAGTCATTGCCGCAGATGCTACGGGAACACAACGTCTTTTCCGTACCGGAGAACAAGCGCAGGTAATCGGGTTTGAGGTAGAGGCTAGAAAAAACTTGATTACTGACGAAGATGAAAAAGCGATATTGTCTTTAGGTCTAAATGCGGCGTATACCTATACCAACCAAGACCTGAGAAATATAGAAGCAGGGGATGAAAATACTTTTGGGACCACCTTTGACCGTGATTCTGATGCACTGCAAGGAGCATCGCCCTTCATTATAAATACAGATTTAAATTATAGCCCGTCTTTTGAAAATTACAACCCAAAGGCAACTCTCGTTTTCTCCTATTTTTCTGACCGGATAGCTGCGCTCGGGGCAGGTTCTTTAGGAAATATTGTAGAAAAAGCGGTTCCGACCCTAAATTTCATTTGGAAAAACCCGATTGGTGAACATTTTGAAGCTAATCTAAGTGCCACCAACTTATTAAATCCGGATATCTCACTAGTTAGGGAAAATACGGGCAATGGTGATATCGCTATCAGGGAATACAATCTTGGAATCAACGTAGGATTAACTCTTAAATATAAATTTTAAAACTCCATAATTACATTTTAAACACAAAACAATGAAAAATAAACTTTTAGTACTTGGTATAGTAGCATCACTATTCTTATCCTGTGAACGTGATGACACGGCAGATATCGTGATTACAGATAATAGCGTTACAACGATCAATAATACAACGGGAGAAGAGAACGGTAACGAGGAAGAAACGGTAGTATTAACACCAGCTTCCGGTTCTATAACCGAGAACTTAACTTTAGAAGCGAGCAAAGAATATATTCTTAACGGTGCTACAATCGTAGCTTCTGGCGCGGTACTTACCATAGAGCCTGGAACGATCATTAAGGCAGAGGCAGGTCCTAACGTGTACTTAGCCGTAGAACAGGGTGCACAAATCATAGCCAACGGAACGGCTTCTAATCCCATTATTTTTACCTCTAATTCCACTACGCCCGCAGCTGGCGATTGGGGAGGTATCATTCTTTTAGGCAGAGCTCCTGTTAACTCGGTTACGGGAACTTCCACAGCAACATCAGAAATTGGAAATTTGCCATACGGAGGTAATATCGCCGATGATAACTCTGGTGTTCTACGCTATGTGCGTGTACAGTACTCCGGTGGTGCTGCGGATGGTCAATCAGAAAACAATGGTTTTTCCTTCTACGGTGTAGGTAACGGAACTACTATAGAATACATACAAGCCTTTGAAGGTGCTGATGACGGAGTAGAATTTTTTGGAGGTACTGTAAATGCTAGCTTCGTTGCCGTAGTTAATGCGGAAGATGATTCCATAGATTGGACGGAAGGCTATAACGGAACTATCACGGATGCCTATGTTTTACAAGGAAACGGTATTGGTGATGAAGCTTTTGAATGCGATGGGTTCAATACGGATTTCACAAATGCTTCAGGAGCTTTTTCCAATCCTACGGTGAACAATGTAACCATCGAAAGTGAAAGTGGTGCTAACGATAGCACAAGAGGATTTTTACTTAGAGCGGGCACACAAGGTACTTTTAGCAATATTCTGATTATCGGGAAAAACACTGGTATTTCCGTAGATGACGATGAGGCTTCTACACCTACCTCTAGTGGTATTGCAGACGGTACATTAAGTTTTACCGATGTTACATTTACAGATGTTAGCGCAAATACCGCTATAGACGGCACTGCAACAGAAGCTGAGCTGGTAAGCGGTATAGGAAATGGAACAGGTACCAATGTTTCTTCTTGGGGAGCAGGATGGACAGCAGGGATTAACTAAAAAATACACCTTGAGAATTATTAAAAAGCCTACATTTTGTAGGCTTTTTTACATTTCATCGAAAAATTTGAATAAAGCTCTTATTCTATTGACGTTCAGGGGCTATAATTCCTATATTTGTGGCATAGCATTTGTAACCAGCTATATATGAAGCACCTTTACCTTATAATTTTCTTCTTATTTATATCCTTTAGTTACGGTCAGAGTACCGGAAGTACAGGGGATATTGAAGGTTTTCACATGTACCCAAACCCGGTTACTAGTGGAAAGGTCTATATTTCTACTGCTGAAAACAATCCCAAGGAAATTTTAATATATGATGTTCTCGGAACCTTGGTTTTAAAGACAACTATTCTTGGAAAAGAACTAAGACTTACAGATTTGGACGCCGGAGTGTATGTGCTAAGGGTATTCGAAAAAGACAAAATGGCTACACGTAAACTTGTCATTAAGTAAATGACCTACGGGCCAATCGTATTGGACTTGAGAAGGAAAGTCAATACTTATTTTGAGGTAATCATCAGAACATTAAAAATCTAGATTATCGTATAAATAATTAGCTTCACTGCATTAATCTCTTTTTTAAAACATCGATTATCCGTCAAAAAAATCGACCAATTACCTAGTCTATTTTATTGACCTACAAATTATTAGCTTTCACAACATTTTTGTGCAATTCATCTAGCATAGGATTACTTTTACCGTGTTGATCCCAAATCAATACCAAATGAAAATAATCTACATTATCCTCTTTATTGGTTTTTCCCTTACCGCGTCTGGTCAAGACTCGATTGATTTCCGAAATCTAAGGAATGACGAAATTACCGGATTTAAGCTTTATCCAAATCCTGCTACTGCAGATGTGGTATACGTGACAACAGAACGCAATAATACCAAAGAGATAAAAGTATATGACGTTTTTGGAGAATTGGTCTTAACCGATCGGATTTCTAATAAAGCCTTGAACATTTCACGTCTTGCACCAGGAGTTTATGTAGTACAGGTCACGGAAAACGAGAAGTCTATAAACCGAAAGCTGGTTGTAAAATAAAGAAGCTTAATTATCGGTTTTAAAACAGTAAGATTCCATATTAAATTCTAACATTGATTTCGTTCCCTTCAGTACCTTTGCTATTCTAGGCATTGCTGATGAATCATAAGAATATTTTTAAGATTAAAACGGAGGACGAATTTTTATCGACTGCACTCTCCGTATTTCACCATCAATATGCTAATAATTCCGTTTACAGAGCGTTTTGCCAACATTTAAACGTATTGCCTAAAAAGGTTACGACCTTACATCAAATTCCTTTTTTACCCATTCAATTTTTTAAGGAAAAACAAATACTAAGCACGACTGAGTCCCCACAAATAACCTTTACGAGTAGCGGCACCACGGGCACCTCAACTAGCAAACATTTCGTTACCGATATCAATCTTTATACCCAGAGTTATTATTGTGCCTTTCAGCAATTTTATGGATCTCCGGAGGACTATTGTATTCTAGCGCTGCTGCCCTCCTATTTAGAGAGAGAAGGCTCATCGTTGATATATATGGTGAATGATCTTATTGAAAAATCCAATCACCCCAAAAGCGGCTTTTTCCTCAATGATTTTGAAAATCTCAAAGATACTTTAGAAGGGTTAAAAGTTGCTAAAACAAAAACACTTTTAATAGGGGTCTCCTTTGCCCTTCTAGATTTCTCCGAACAGTATCATCTAGAACTTAAAGAAACCATTATCATGGAGACCGGCGGCATGAAAGGACGTCGAAAAGAAATGATAAGACCGGAACTTCATGAAAAGCTAAAATTTGGGTTTGGGGTAGACCAAATTCATTCAGAATACGGTATGACCGAATTACTCTCACAGGCCTACTCTACGGGCAAGGGAATTTTTGCATGTCCGCCATGGATGAAAGTACTCTCCAGGGATACTGAAGACGCCCTGACCATTAACGGATTTAAGAAAACAGGGGGACTAAATATTATAGATTTGGCCAATATAAATTCTTGCTCCTTTATCGCCACTCAAGATTTAGGAAAAACCTATGCTGATGGTACTTTTGAAATTCTTGGCCGTTTTGACCATTCCGATATAAGGGGATGCAATTTAATGGCGCTTTAGTCTTTCACAAGCACATAGTCCAAGCCTGGTCCATCACAAGCCTGCCATGTGTTAGAGAGAGCAATTGAGGAGCGGAATACCAGAACCTCGGTTCTATCGCCATTGCAGCTTCCTATTAAGTTTTCACCACTAGCATAGGTGAGCTCTAGATAGTCTGCCTCATCATTACCATACTCCATTAAAACGAATGTTCCCGTAGCTTCAAAAACAGCACCCGCTGTTTCTCTTCTCTTAAGGAAAGAGCCGTCCGGATTAAACACGTAAAATTCTTGCCATTCCATATTTTCTCCCGTCGTTTCAGCGTTTTCAAAACTTCCGGACATACGTACCAATTGCCATTTTTGTGCCGTATAAAGCACATCTATCTCACCAGTTTCCAAGTCCTCAGAATTGGAACACGTGAAAAGGCAGATACTTAAGAGAATACTTAGTAGGCTATTTCTCATAAAGAAGACTATTGCAATTTAAACTAAGATGCGGAATGGCAGGATTAGTTGCGTTGTCTATGAATAATACCTCTAAAGCCCTAAGATTTTTGCATCTACGAAAAACATAGAATTCACTTCTAGTTCATGATCTGTGCTAAGTAGTTCGTCCGTAACGGTGTTCAGACGAAGGCTAAACTTGTCGGACTTAATATAATCCTTAAGGTCTATATCCGAAGTATCTAGGTTTAACCTTGTTCCGGTGTTATCTGAAACCTCCGCCAGTGACGCAATTTGAATCTCATCTAGACCGTCTGCAGAAATGAAAACTGAAATTGACTCCAAAAAACTAAAATCGGCCCCATCCGGAGAAATAATGACCAACTCTAATTGTGTTAATTTTATTTCCTCTATGAGGTCTTTTCTTGTATCGTTAATCTCAAATTCTGATTCCGAATTCGTCTCCGTTTCTGGAGTAAAAACATCAAAAGGCAAGTCTACACCGGTTGAAGAAGGAATGGTGGCCCTTTGGCTGTATTCTATATCAAATTTGGTGAGCTCGTCTAGTTTATCACAACTATAAAATGTTATGACAATAAATAAAGTGAAAAGTGTATGGCGCAACATATAAACAGTTTTATAGTACACTAACGCCAGAAAGCCCTGATTATTGAATATAAAAGGGTTTAATCAGCACTCGTTCATCTTCTAAAAGAATACGTGACCTCATCATCGGAGAGATTAGGGTTGTCCTCGAAAACCAATTGGAGCGACGAAGTGCCTTTAACGGTAAATGTGTAGGCTTCGTCGTCGGAAAACTGTAACCGGCTTTCTTCACCACTATAAGCGTACGTTCCTGATTCTTTAAAATAGGTGTCGCGACCAGAATTCTCAACAGTGACTTTATTGGCATCGGTATCAAAAATTAGTCTTGTGGTGGAGAAATCGGTGCCCTCCTCAAAAAAACAGAAACAAGTTATGTTAGTCAATACCCATTCCCCTGCTAGAGCATCGTCTTCCGGGTCGCCAACCTCATCATTAGAGCACGAAAACGAAATACACAGTATACCCATTAAAACCAACCATTTCTTCATCATATACAATTTAAGTTATTATTACGAGGCTACTACGAGCACAAAGTAACTCTTTTTACCACGCTGAAGCAACACATATTTACCGTCAATTAGATCGTTCTTCTTGATTAAAAAATCCTCTTTGACCTTTTCCTTGTTTACCGATATTGAATTTTGTTTGAGCTCTCTCCTCGCTTCGCCATTAGAGGCCAAAAAACCTGTCTTAGCGGCGAGAGCAGCGATCATATCCATACCATCTTCCAAATCGGCCGCAGAAACCTCTGCTTGCGGAACACCTTCAAAAACGTCTAAAAACGTTTTCTCGTTCAACCCCTTTAAGTCTTCCGATGTAGATTTTCCAAAAAGAATGGCACTTGCTTTTATGGCATTGTCCAAATCTTCTTGGGAATGGACCATCACCGTAATTTCCTCGGCCAGTTTCTTTTGAAGCAATCTTAAATGGGGCGCTTCCTGATGCTTTGAGATGAGTTCTTCAATATCAGTTTTAGAAATAAACGTGAAGATCTTTATATACTTTTCAGCATCTGCATCAGAGGTATTTAACCAATATTGATAGAACTTATATGGCGATGTACGGTCTGCGTCTAGCCACACATTACCACTTTCAGTCTTACCAAACTTGGTTCCATCTGCTTTTGTAATTAAGGGGCATGTTAACGCATAGCCTTTTCCGCCCCCAATTCTTCTAATCAGCTCTGTTCCCGTAGTAATATTTCCCCATTGATCACTACCTCCCATTTGTAGGGTGCAGTTGTGTTCTTTGTAAAGATGTAAAAAATCATATCCTTGGACCAGTTGATAGGTAAACTCCGTAAAGGACATTCCCTCTTTAGCCTCCGCGGATAGCCTCTTTTTTACAGAGTCTTTGGACATCATATAATTTACCGTAATATGCTTACCAACATCGCGGATAAAATCGAGAAAGGAGAAATCTTTCATCCAATCGTAGTTGTTCACTAAAACTGCGGCGTTGGGCGCATCACTTTCAAAATCCAGAAAACGAGATAACTGCTCCTTTAGCGCTGCTTGATTATGTCTAAGGGTCTCCTCGTCCAAAAGATTTCGCTCGGCCGACTTCCCGGAAGGGTCACCAATCATGCCCGTAGCTCCCCCGATTAATGCATAAGGTTTATGACCCGCCAATTGAAAGTGTCGCAACATCATAACACCCACCAAATGACCTATATGTAAAGAATCTGCAGTGGGGTCAATACCAACATAGGCAGACTGCATGCCCTCCATAAGATAGTTCTCCGTTCCGGGCATCGCATCATGCAACATTCCCCTCCATTCCAATTCCTTGACAAAATTTGAAGCCATTCTTTTTCAATATATATGAATTACAAATATAAAAGGAAAAATGCTGTCGCTCTTACTGAACACTTCAAGAATTTATCCAGTAGTAATGCATAACTTTGGCTTATGATTCTCGTTACCGGCGGTACTGGATTGGTGGGTGCACATCTACTTTATAGATTAACGTCATCAAATAAAAACGTTAGGGCCATATATAGGTCAGATGCTACATTGGAACGGGTTAAGAAGACCTTCTCCTATTACACTGATATTCCAGAACTTCTCTTTGATAAAATTGAATGGGTAAAAGCAGATATTTTAGACCTACCGTCCATGGAACTGGCATTTAAAGAAATAGATCAGGTCTACCATGCCGCCGCCCTAATTTCATTTAACCCGAGAGACTATAAATTATTGCGCAAAGTTAATGTCGAAGGCACCGCTAATGTTGTAAATCTTTGTATTGCATATCGCGTAAAAAAACTCTGCTATGTGAGTACCATAGGGGCAATAGGAAGAAGCACACCTGGTCTTGTATCCAACGAAGAAAACGAATGGACGGAACAACATACCAATGTCTATGCCCTGAGCAAATATGATGCCGAGTTGGAGGTCTGGCGCGGTTCTCAAGAAAATTTACCGGTAGTTATTGTAAACCCTGGCGTAATTCTAGGTCCCGGCCATTGGGAAAGTGGTAGCGGGAAGTTATTCTCCACCGCATTTAAAGGGTACTCCTATTTTCCACCCGGTGGTACAGGTTTCGTGACAGTTTTTGATGTAGTAAAATCGATGTTAGAACTAATGGATTCTTCAATTGTTAATGAACGTTTTATACTTGTAGGGGAAAATCTTAGTTATCAGGAAATCCTAATCCGTTTAGCCAAAGAATTCGGGCGACCAAAGCCAACAAAACAATTGCAGGTTTGGCAACTACAAATAGGAAGAATTGTTGACTGGTTAAAGGCCCTAATTACGGGAAGTGAAAGAAAAATTACAAAAAATACCATCTACTCCCTACTACATCAGGAAACCTACAGTAACGAAAAAATTAAGCGAACATTAGAGTTCAAATTTGATTCCCTTAACGATACGATTGAATTGAGTTGTCAAAAATATATTGAGGAACAGTCTTAGTATGCGTAGGTAGTTGAACATCTTTTTGCTGTAGTAAATGACCTCGGGTAAAGCTCCAGAGCCATTAGAAGCAGAGCCAACATTTATTTGGACGCAAGCTTCGGAACATCATAAATCTTGATTATCCAGTAAATCCTTTTCTTCCCGTTGCAGGAGTTTTAGACTATCGTTACGCTCTTTTAATTCCTTTAACCGTTGTTTCTCCTCTTCCAGTAAACTTTCTACCTCTTTATAAATACCTTCATATTCCAATGGTATGGATGCGTAGTATCTATCGCTATCTACGAACCTAGTGCTATCAACATTATATTTGTCAAAGACATAGGTGGTAGGATCTATACCATTTTCTTTCAATTTTCCGATATTGGTACTTTTAGCGGCATTTACGATGGCCATGTCCTTTAATATAAGTACCATCTGATCCCTAGCGATTAAATTCTCTGGTTGCTCTATTAATTTCTCGCCGCAGGAAACAAGAAAGACAATACTCGCGAATAACATTACCCGTTTCATCATAATCTGTTAAATGTAAGTCTCTTCGCATTACGTTCTTCTGAAAAAACACCTTTTTCGTAGGCCAAATGACCATTGACCAAAGTGTGGGTAACCTTAGATTTAAATGAAGTTCCTTCAAAAGGAGACCATCCGCATTTGTAAGCTATATTTTCTTTGGTCACTTTCCACGATTCTTGTAAGTCTACTACGGCGAGGTCGGCGAAATAACCCTCTTTAACGTAACCTCTTTTATCAATTTGAAATAATATGGCAGGATTATGACACATTTTCTGAACAATCGTCTCCAAGCTAATCTTACCTTCTAAATGTTTTTCTAGCATAGCGGGTAATGCGTGTTGTACTAAAGGACCGCCGCTAGGAGCTTTGGTGTATACATTATCTTTTTCTTCCATGGTATGCGGAGCATGGTCCGTAGCAACTACATCAATCCTATCGTCCAAGAGTGCCTCCCAGAGCATATCCCTATCTTGGGCAGTTTTTACAGCGGGATTCCACTTTATCAATGTTCCTTTGTTTTCATAATCGTTATCGGAAAACCAAAGGTGATGAATACAAACCTCTGCCGTAATCTTTTTATCACGCAGGGGAATATCATTTCTGAACAATGCCGTCTCTTTTCCCGTAGACAAGTGAAAAACATGGAGTCGTGCCCCTGTTTTCTCCGCAAGGGCAATAGCCCTAGAAGATGATAAGTAACAGGCCTCTTCACTCCTAATCAAAGGATGATATTTTACAGGTATATCCTCTCCATATTCTGCCTTGTATTGCTCTAAATTTTGTCGCACGGTGGTTTCATCCTCACAATGCACGGAAATGACCATATCCGTATTTCTAAAAATACTTTCAATGACTTTTTCATTATCTACAAGCATATTTCCCGTAGACGAACCTAAAAATAATTTTATTCCTGAGCAGGAATTTTTATCCAACCGCTTCAACTCTTCCAGATTGTCGTTCGTGCCGCCGAACAAAAAAGAATAATTGGCAAAGGAACTTCTAGACGCTGTAGCAAACTTAGCTTCTAAAGCATCAATACTTGTAGATTGCGGATTGGTATTGGGTTGTTCCATAAAAGTAGTAATACCGCCAGCTACGGCCGCTCTACTTTCTGTGGCTATATTTCCTTTATGGGTTAATCCCGGTTCTCGGAAATGTACCTGGTCATCGATTACACCAGGCAGAATATGTTTACCTTGTACATCTATAACTTTTGCAGAAGTATCGGAAATGTCCCTTGCAATTTTTAAAATTATATCCCCATCAACCAGAACATCTAGCTCCTGAATTGCACCTTCATTGACAACTTTTCCATTTTTCAAAAGTATTCTTCCCATACTTAAAATCTATTTTTCTGAAACAAACTCCTTAATTTCATTGACAAGACTCCCCAAATGGCCTCACTGATTATGGAAGAACTCATTTTGGATTTCCCCAATACACGGTCCTTAAATATAATGGAAACCTCCTCTATCCTGTAGTTTTTTAGATACGCCCTAAATTTCATTTCTATTTGAAATGCGTAACCAACAAAACGCACGGAGTCCAAATTAATATGCTCTAATACATGTCTCTTATAACAAACAAAACCCGCTGTTGGATCATGTACCCGCATCCCCGTAATCATCTTTACATAAAAGGATGCGCCGTAGGATAACAACACGCGATATAATGGCCAGTTTACAACATTTACTCCTTTTTTATATCTAGACCCTACCGCAACATCAGCGCCATTTTCACAGGCTTTCAACAAGCGAAGTAAATCCGTTGGATTATGTGAAAAATCGGCATCCATTTCAAAAATATAGTCGTACCGCTTCGCTATTGCCCACTTAAAACCATGTATGTAGGCCGTTCCCAAACCAGCTTTCTCCGTTCTTGTCTCTAAAAACAAGCGGCCCTTAAATTCCTCCTGTAAACCTATTACACATGCTCCGGTCTTATCTGGAGAATTATCATCTACCACCAAAACATGAAACTGTTTCGGTAATTGAAACACCGCTCTAATGATAGCCTCAATGTTTTCAATTTCGTTGTATGTCGGAATTATTACAATACTGTTAGACATAAAAAAATAACGTATATCAACAAAAGTACTACTTTAATGGTGGTGGTAAAATGCCTTCGCCGGCTTTATGATATTTTTAAAAAAATGAATTCGTAATTTTGCACCTTCAACAACCATCAATGTTTAAGAAAATACCCAAACCATTTTATTATTTTCTTTCAGTTTTTCTGTTACTCAACCTAGTTCAATCCTATTTTACGGAACTCATCTTTGATGAATCTTACTACTGGTATTATAGTCAGAACATGGCCTGGGGGTACTTTGACCACCCTCCTATGGTAGCACTCCTCATTAAAATAAGCAGTCTTTTTTTTGATGGAGAACTGGGCGTACGTTTTATGAGCTGCCTTCTTTCCGCCGCAAACCTAATCGTTCTTTGGTTGCTGATAGACCACCCTAAGAAGAAAGACTACGTTGTTCATTTCTTTGTACTAACGTTCTCCATGACGCTGCTTAACGCGTACGGATTTTTCACTCTACCAGATACGCCGTTGCTATTCTTTACATCATGCTTTTTATTGATCTATAAAAAGTTCATTGAAAAGCCTTCCTTAGGGCTGTCCGTCCTATTAGGCATTGTCATGGCCTGTTTAATGTACAGTAAATACCATGCCGTATTGGTCATCTTATTTGTGTTATTATCCAACTTTAAGCTTCTAAAAAACAGATTTGCCTGGTATGCCGTAATCGTGGCCTTACTATGCTATATGCCTCATTTCTATTGGCTATATGACAATAACTTGGTTTCCATTAAATATCACCTCTATGAACGCCCTAATGGCGCCTATAGTTTTGAGAAATATACATTGGGTTATTTTGTAAATCTCGTTGCTATTTTTGGGTTGACTTTCCCCTTTATCTATTATGCTTTATTCAAGACCAAAGCAAGTTCCCTGTTCAACAAAGCGCTGTTATTTTTAACGTATGGAGTTCTTATTTTCTTTTTCATTTCCAGTTTTAACAGGAGAATACAAACGCAATGGATAATTATTATTTGTATTCCAATGGTTATTATAACGTTTAATTATATGCTAGTCAACAGAACTTCTATGCGATGGATCTATAGACTGGGTTTGGCCAATGTGGTCGTTATTCTGTATTTGCGAGTGGGCCTAGTCCACCAACCTTTACTCTTTAATGTTTTCTATGAAAGCCACGGGAATAAAGATTGGGTAAAACAGATTAAAGATGAGGTTGGAGATATGCCCGTGGTTTTCGAAAATTCCTATCGAAGGGCACCTATGTACGCCTTTTATTCTGGCGGAAACACTTCCTTTTCCTTGAATAACGTACAGTACCGCAAAAATCAATATTCCATAGAAGATACGGAAGAAGAGGTCAGGAATAGAGAGGTGCTTTACGTTTCAAAATATATTACCGACGGAACTTTTGACTACACCAAAACTGATGGTAGTGTATTTCACGCCAATTACATTGAAAATTTCAATTCCTATCGCAAATTAGAATGTATCGTAGAGACGAGTGAAGAAAAAGTAAGTGTCGGGCAGGAGATATCGCTAAAAGTCTATAATCCCTATGAATTTGACATTAAGCTTAACACCTTAAAATTTGCAGCGGCCTACCTGGACAATTATAAAAAAACGCAACATGTAATTCCTATTTTGGTTTCTCCAATGGATTCCACTACGACCGTCTTAATTTCAAAGGACACTACAAATTTCACTACAATACTTCCCAAAACTAAAAAAGATAGTCTTGGCTATGTGAGAATCGTAATATCAGAGAACGGCCTATACTTTGGTCTTAACGGTAAACCCATACCTTTGCAGTAATGGAACCTATACTTAGAGCGGCAAATTCTGAAGATTGGATTACCATAATTCTTTTTGGTAGCCTTCTCTTTGTGTTGGCCGCTAAAACTATGTTCTATTCCCGTTTTCTAAATTTTATGATTTTACCTTTCAATAACAAGTACATTTTTATGTACAATAAAAAGGAAAAGCTATACAACTGGTTCCATATATTGTTCACCATTTTTCAGGTTATCAATACGTCTCTGTTTTTATTCTTGGCATGGAAAAGCTATGAAAAGCCAGAATCAAATAACTATCCCTTTATTTTTCCAATCATTTTATTGGTGTTTTTTCTTTTTTTGACGGTAAAGGTATTATTGCAACTTACCAATGGTTTCATATTCGGTTCTCAAAAGACTTTTTCGGAAATTATTTTTAAAAAGCTCTCGTATTTAAATTATTCGGGATTAATCCTATTTATTGCCAATATCGTTTTAAGCTTCGTTTATGTAGATTCCAAAACAATTGTGGTATTGGCCTTAATTTTATTCTTAGGAGTTAACATAATAGGTTGGGTTACAGTTTTAAAGAATCACCAAAAATTGATAACTTCCTACTTTTTCTATTTTATTTTGTACCTTTGCGCACTCGAAATTGCACCCTTAGTAATTATGGGAAGCTTCCTTAAATAGTGCACTATATGAAAGTAAAGACAATTTTGGTCTCTCAGCCCG
Source organism: Maribacter sp. MJ134 (assembly GCF_003970695.1). Classification (NCBI taxonomy): domain Bacteria; kingdom Pseudomonadati; phylum Bacteroidota; class Flavobacteriia; order Flavobacteriales; family Flavobacteriaceae; genus Maribacter; species Maribacter sp. MJ134. The sequence goes on along the minus strand of NZ_CP034570.1, from coordinate 3,588,811 downwards.
AGCCGAAAATGGAAAATTCTCCCTATTCCAAACTTATCGACAAGGAAAAAGTAAAGGTGGATTTTAGACCATTCATTCACGTAGAAGGTGTTGATGCCAAGAACGTAAGGCAGCAAAAAATTGACCTTAAGGATTACAGCGCCATTATACTTACCAGCAGAAATGCGGTGGATCATTTTTTTAGAATAGCTGAAGAGATGCGCTTTAAGGTTCCGGATAGTATGAAGTATTTTTGCCAGTCGGAAGCTGTTGCCTATTACCTTCAGAAATATGTGGTGTACAGAAAACGTAAGATTTATGTTGGAAAACGTTTATTCTCTGAACTGGTTCCGTTGATTAAAAAATATAAGGACGAAAAGTTCTTTTTGCCATCCTCGGATGTTCTAAAACCTGCAGTTCCGGAAACATTGGACACCTTAGGAATCTCATGGCAACGTGGTATTTTCTATAAAACAGTAATTAGTGACCTCTCGGATTTAAGGGATGTTTATTATGATGTATTGGTATTCTTTAGTCCATCCGGAATAGAATCCCTTCTTCACAATTTCCCGGATTTTGAACAAAACGACACAAGAATAGCCGTGTTTGGAAACTCCACGGTAGACGCAGCCACAGATGCTGGACTCAGAATAGATATAAAAGCACCGACGCCAGAAACACCTTCCATGACCATGGCCTTGCAAAAATATATCACGAGTGTAAATAAGTAAGATAGAAGTAATCATAAAAAAGCCCGGTCATTTATTTGACCGGGCTTTTTTAGTGATTAAAAGGCATATCGCTGCGGACCTCCTCTTCTTATTTCCTCGCTTGCATAGGACTCGAACTTTTTAAAATTCTCCCTAAATGCGTTTGATAGTTTAAAGGCTGTAGTATAATATTTTTCGTCATTGTTCCAAGTAGCCCTGGGACTCAACACGCTCGTTGGTACCCCTGGACATTCCCTTGGTTGTGCCACTCCAAAAACGGAATGGATGTGATAGTTGTCATAGGAATACAGGCCTAATTGTCCGCTCAAGGCCGCACTTATCATAGCCCTAGTGTATTTTAACTTCATTCGTGTTCCCACCCCGTAAGGTCCGCCTGTCCAACCCGTATTAACGAGCCAAACATCAACACCGGATTCTTTCATTTTCTTGCTAAGCATCTCCGCATATTTGGTAGGATGTAAAGGCATAAAAGGCGCTCCAAAACAGGCCGAAAAGGAAGGCACCGGCTCAACAACGCCAGCTTCAGTGCCTGCAACTTTAGCGGTATACCCAGATATAAAGTGATAAGCCGCTTGGCTAGGTGTTAGTTTAGATATTGGAGGTAGTACACCAAAGGCATCGGCAGTCAAGAAAAATATATTCTTAACATTCTCACCAATGGAAGGCTCTTGGATATTATCGATATGATGTATGGGATAACTTACCCTTGTGTTTTGCGTTATGGACGTATCCGCGAAATCTACGTTACCATTATTGTCCAAGACCACATTTTCCAATATTGCCCCTGGTTTTATGGCCCCATAAATTTCAGGCTCCTGCTCCTTTGAAAGGTTGATTACCTTGGCGTAACAACCGCCTTCAAAATTAAAAACGGTATTGGCATTTGTCCAACCATGTTCATCATCTCCTATTAGTTTTCTGTTTGGGTCAGTAGATAAGGTAGTTTTACCGGTTCCCGACAAACCAAAGAATATGGCCGTATCTCCATCAACACCAACATTAGAGGAGCAATGCATGGGTAGCGTATTCTTATAAACGGGCAATATAAAGTTCAAAGCGGAAAAAATGCCTTTTTTAATTTCTCCCGTGTATCCCGTACCACCTATTAAGGCAATTTTTTTTGTGAAGTTTAAAATGGCAAAGTTATGCTGACGCGTTCCGTCTTCATCAGCATCGGCCATAAATCCAGGTGCATTGATGACCGTCCATTCCGGATCAAAGTCATGTAGTTCTTCTTCCGTAGGCCTAAGAAACATGTTATAGGCAAACATATTTGACCAGGGATACTCGTTAATCACCCTGATATTTAATAGATATTCAGGGTCTGCACAGGCATAACTATCCCTAACAAATAACTCTTTTTCGTTAAGATAAGCAATGACCTTATCATATAGCTTATCAAACTTATCGGTATCAAAAGGAATGTTGACCGGTCCCCACCAAATTTTATCTTCTGTAATTTTATCCTTTACGATAAAGCGATCCATAGGAGACCTACCTGTAAATTCTCCGGTGTTAACGGCCAAGGTGCCATTAGCGGTTTCAGTCCCCATATCCTTATCCACAGTTATCTTCTGAAGATCTATGGGATCTAATTGATAATGCACATTACGATGCGTAATTCCATAATCATTCAACGAAAACGTTTTCGTATTCTGGTCTATTGCACTCATAAAAATAAAATTTAGTTTGTGCAAAGCTATATAATTAATATACCAAGCGCCTTAATTTTAGGTTTTATTAGCCAATATACACGTTGAATTGTTATATCCTTACCGTATGGATATATCTCTTAAAATTTTAGACGGATTATCAGGAAATCCATTATTTTATTTTAATGAAATTGAAAATTCTTTAGCATTTTACTAATGCATAATTTACGATTATGATAAAAATCACTATTTTTTTTTAATAGTTTGATATATAATAGACCTAAATCTGCTATTTTTTTAAGCTATTCGGAAACCCTTCAATAACAAAGTCCCACAGTACCGGGAGGGCGAAATAAACAAATAAGGTAAGTATAAGAATGGATATTATATTCATAAAAAGACCTTTTTTGACCATGTCCGGGATGCGCAAATACCCCGATCCGAATACCACGGCATTGGGTGGTGTTGCTACAGGCAACATAAAGGCACAGGATGCTGCCACGGCTGCTCCCACCATTAATGCAAAGGGGTGTACATTTATCGTTAGTGCCATGGGCGCAAGAACGGGCAGCAACATAGCCGTTGTAGCCAAATTTGAGGTAATCTCGGTTAAAAAATTAACCGCGGCAATCAATACCAATATCAATACTATAATGGATAGCCCGGACAAGGATGTCATTTGGCTTCCTATCCACACGGCCAGACCGCTCACCTCAAAACCCTTGGCCAAGGCCATTCCGCCACCGAACAGTAAAATAATCCCCCAAGGCATTTGTACCGCTTCTTCCCAATTGATCAATTGTTCTTTTCTATTTCTGGCAGGTATTAGGAATAGCACTATGGCAAAACAGATTGCAATTATGGTATCGTCCAATCCTGGTAAAAACTGTTGCAAAAGAAAGGACCTTGTAATCCAACAAAAAGCGGTGAACGCAAAAATAAAACCAACTGATTTTTCCTCATAGCTAATTTTTCCCAGAAGCTGTAATTGTCTTTTAATCTCTTCTTTACCGCCAGGGAACTCCGTTTGTTTAAAAGAAAATGCATATCGGGTAAGGTATTTCCAACAGATAAAGAGGAGTATGATAGAAATGGGAAGCCCAAATGTAAACCACTGCATAAAGGTAATTTCATAACCGTACGTATCCAAAACAACACCGGCCAGGACCAAATTAGGTGGCGTACCAATCAAGGTAGCGACCCCACCGATAGAAGCGCTGTAAGCTATACCAAGCATCAAGGCTTTTCCGAATATGAGGTTCTCATCTTCTATGGTATCTGGATTGTCCCTTAACTGTTTAATTATTGCAATTCCTATGGGCAACATCATAACCGCGGTGGCGGTATTGGAAATCCACATGGACAGAAATGCCGTTGCCATCATAAAACCCAGTATAATTTTACGAATGTCCGAGCCAATAAAATTTATAATGTTCAGCGCAATACGTTTATGAAGGTTCCATTTCTCGATGGCTATGGCGATAATAAATCCTCCCATATAAAGGAAGACATACTTATGGCCAAAAGAGCCAGAAGTGGTCGGTAAATCCAAACCTCCCGATAACGGAAACAATACTAAAGGTAACAAAGCGGTGACCGCAATTGGTATGGCTTCGGTAATCCACCAAATGGCAATCCAAATCGTAGTAGCCAATACGGCGTTCGCCTCTTTTGATAAATCTTCTGGATGAAAAAATGATAATATCAGAAAAAATGAAATAGGCCCTAAAACTAGGCCCAGCAGTCTTGTTCTATTCATTTTGGAGCGTATTGGACTTCATTTTCAAGAAATTATAGGCCAAGATTCCCCATGCCATTATCTGAAGTGTTCCTCCTATCGGAGTTAAAAAACCAATCTTCTTAAAATCAAAATCAACCAATTCGTTTATGGCTAAAAGATATAACGAGAAAGAGAACAATATAATCCCAGAAACAATTAAATAGAAAACTATACGCCTTATATTACGAGCCAAACCGGGTAAAACACCCAAAATAAAAAGTAAAAACACATGGTACATTTGGTAGCGCACCCCGGTTTCAAATGTTTCAATAGCATCAGCAGTTATGAGCTTTTCCAAACCGTGGGCCCCAAAAGCCCCAAGGATAATAGTCAACATTCCTAGAAGACAGGCTATTCCAAAAATTGTTTTGTTCATAACTTAACAGATGTGTTTTTTTATAAATGTAACAATTTGATATCTTAGTTCATCGTTATTAAAACAAAAGTAAGCAATACTCATGTCGAGAAAAATTTTGGTTGTAGGTGCAGGAAAGTCCACCTCTTATTTATTGGATTACTTTCTAGAAAAATCAGAAGAAGAGCAGTTGCATCTTACGATAGGTGATTTAAATCCAAAGGCCATCCCGGAACATATCAGTTCCCATAATAATTGTTCGGCCATTACATTAGATGTTTTCAATGACGAGGACAGGGCCAAGGCCATACAAGAAGCGGATATCATTGTATCTATGCTCCCCGCGAGATTTCACATAAAGGTGGCTAAAGATTGTGTACACTTCAAAAAGCATTTGGTGACCGCATCCTATGTGAGTGAAGAAATAAAAGCTTTGGATGAAAAGGTCAAAGAACATGGCCTCGTTTTCATGAACGAAATAGGTCTGGACCCTGGCATAGATCATATGAGTGCCATGCAGGTCATTGACCGCATACGCATGGAAGGTGGCAAAATAGTGCTGTTCGAATCATTTACCGGTGGTCTGGTAGCTACTGAGAGCGACAACAACTTATGGAATTATAAATTTACCTGGAACCCTAGAAACGTTGTCTTAGCCGGACAAGGTGGAACGGCACAGTTTATTCAAGAAGGTACCTATAAATATATTCCGTACCACAAACTCTTTAGACGTACCGAGTTTTTTAAAATTGAAGGATATGGAACCTTTGAAGGGTATGCCAACAGGGATTCCTTAAATTATAGGGATGCCTACGGCCTGCAAGATGCCCTGACCATCTATAGGGGAACTATGAGACGTGTAGGGTTTTCAAAAGCTTGGAACATGTTCGTACAACTTGGAATGACAGATGATAGTTATACCGTAAAGGACTCCAAAAATATGAGCTACCGAGAATTCGTAAATCTTTTTCTACCCTATTCCCCGACGGATTCCGTGGAACTGAAACTACGTCATTATTTAAAAATCGACCAGGATGATATTATGTGGGGAAAGCTACTGGAGCTTAACTTATTCGATGCCAATAAAAAGATAGCCCTTAAAAATGCTACCCCCGCCCAGATGCTCCAGAAAATTCTGGAAGATAGCTGGACGCTAGAAGAAGACGACAAAGATATGATCGTCATGTACCATAAATTTGGCTACGAGCTAGGAGGTAAAAAGAAACAAATTGATGCGAATATGGCGGTAATCGGCAAAAACCAGACCCATACGGCCATGGCAAAAACAGTGGGTTTGCCCGTCGCCATTGCAACATTGCTCATTCTTAATAAAAAAATTAGTACTCCCGGAGTTCAGATTCCGATAACCAAAGAAGTGTACGACCCCATATTGAAAGAGCTGGAACATTATGGCATTCGATTTAAGGAGTTTGATGTTCCCTATGTTGGCTATAATCCTGATGTCGTGGACCAGTAATAGGAAATCAGTTTCTTAAGGCAATCTATCATTTTCGTATTTAATTTCTACATTTGAGCTTAATTTGAAAGCAGAAGTATGAAGTTGAATAACACTAATGTTAAGATTGATGGAATAGACAAAAAAATCCTAAGGTTTCTAATGAGCGACGCCCGTAAACCCGTTTTGGAAATCGCCCGAAGTATCGGAATTTCCGGAGCAGCTATTCATCAACGTCTTCGCAAATTGGAAGCTTCCGGACTGTTGGCGGGTTCTAAATTTATCATCAATCCTAAAATTATTGGATATACTACTATGGCCTATATCGGTATTTATCTGGATAAAGCCATGAGCAATCCCGTTGCCGTAAAACAATTAGAAAAAATACCCGAAGTATTGGAATGCCACTACACCACTGGAAATTGGTCCATCCTCATTAAAATACTTTGTAAGGATAACGAACACCTAATGCATGTATTGAACAAAGAGATACAGCAAATAGAAGGTGTATCCAGAACGGAAACTTTTATCTCTTTAGCCCAACAGATTGATAGGCAGATCACTATTTGACGACTTATGGGGTAATGTTAAACAACTCAATCCTGTTTTGGAGTTTATGTATTTGGTGTGTACTTGCCCCCGAAGCTATCATATCTCAAGGTCTTGCAGATAATTCTGGCCCTAGTCACCAAATAGAATTTAGACATGATAATGATTTTTTATTTTTAACGGACAGGTATTATTCCTCAGGACTTTTTATAACCTATCGCACCCTTTTGAATAAGGGATTTTTAAAAAAAGGTGAAGAACAACTGTCATTTAGCCTAAGTCAAGAAGTATATACTCCCTCTCAAACCCAAGCTACAAATCCAGAAGTTTTTGATATACCCTACGCAGGGTTTTCGGGCCTGACCGCTTCATGGTCTGTAGCAAAAGAAAACGAACTAATATCAGCAAGTGTATTACTGGGTGTAGCAGGGCCTAATTCTGGGGCAGGTGGTTTTCAAAGATGGTTTCATAATGTGGTGGATATCTCCGAATCTCCTTTATGGATAGATGAACTACCGAATAGTTTTCATGCAAATCTATACTTTTCGCAGATTAAGGAATGGAATATCTCTTCAGCGCCCTTAGGCATTCTTTTTGCCTTTAAGTCAAATCTTGCCTTAGGCACTCGCGATATATACATAGAACCCGAAGGAATATTTTATTTTGGAAAAAGAAATGAACTTCCCCAAAGCATTGCTTATGACAGGATAAGATCCGTAGATAGGGAAATATATGTAGGATTTCGGTTTTCGTATCGGCAGGTTTTTCATAATGGCCTTCTAGAAGGCAACCTGATTAACAATAACGCGGCCTTCACAACGCCTGCCACAAATTCCGTATTGAGACTTGGTTTAGATTTTAACAATCGGTTCAAGCGGAGCGACGTTAAATTCGGTATTCGCTACAATACCGCAGAAAGCCCTTTGGCCAAAGCACATAAATACATTATACTCGCCTACGGTTATCGTTTTTAACAAAAAAAAGCCTATTTATTCAAATAGGCCTTTCTTTAATCTATACGTTCAAAAATTTAATCTCTTCCACCAAAAACCTGTAGACCCCAATAGACCAAAGTGGCCAGGGATCCAATAGCCGCAACTAAATAGGTTCTAGCAGCCCATTTCAAAGCGTCCTCAGATCCTTTATATTCCGCCTGCGTAACAATATTCTTATTCTTTAACCAAGCAAGCGCCCTATTACTAGCATCATATTCTACGGGTAGTGTGATAAAGCTGAACAAGGTAGCGAAACTCATCATCACCAATCCGGCGACCGCTACCCAATATCCAAGTCCAACGCCAGCGGCCGCTCCAAGTGCCAAACCACCAAAAACTATCCAGGTAGACATGCTGGATGTTACGCTTACTATAGGAACCAACTTGGAACGCATTCCCAGCCACTCATAGGCCGTAGCATGCTGTACGGCATGACCTACTTCATGCGCAGCTACCGCAGCGGCAGATGCATTTCTTTGGTTATAAACACCCTCGCTCAAGTTTACCGTTTTGTTCTTTGGATTGTAATGGTCCGTTAACATCCCAGGCGTAGAAACCACTTTTACATCTCTAATACCGTGATCATCCAACATCTTCTGAGCAATTTCTGCTCCACTCATCCCATTTTGTAAATGAACCTTTGAATAGTGCTTGAACTTGCTTTTTAAGCGACTGCTCACCAACCAGCTCACCAAAGCGATTGCACCTATCAAAATATAATATCCCATCATAACTTTTCAATTTTAAAACTTATTAAATATACTAAAGATTCCGGCTTCTAAACGAAATCTAATCATGGAAAAGCAAAAACCCCGCCAAACCCTTTTAATTAAACAAAGGGCCTGGCGAGGCTATTTTTACTGACAAAATGTACGGTTAGGCAAAAGCCTCTTCCCAGCCAAATGCTTCAATTATCTCATTATAAACTACTTTTCCCGAAACGATGTTCAACCCTTTATGAAGACTTGCATCTTTTTCACAGGCTGCCTCCCAGCCTAAATTGGCAAGTTTTAAGGCATAAGGCAAGGTAACATTGGTTAAGGCCACGGTAGAGGTATACGGCACGGCACCTGGCATATTTGCCACAGAATAATGTACTACATCATCTATGATATACACAGGGTCCTCATGTGTCGTGGGTTTCGTCGTTTCTACGCATCCGCCTTGGTCCACGGCAACATCTACGATAACCGTTCCCGGACGCATTTCCTTAAGCATATCCCGAGTAATCAGGTTAGGCGCTTTGGCTCCTTTTAACAAAACTCCTCCGATAATAAGGTCATGACTTTTAATATGTTTTCTGATATTATATTCATTGGAAAACTCCGTAACTACATGTGGCGGCATTACATCATTGGCATACCTGAGTCTTTTCATATTAATATCCATGATGGTTACGTGAGCACCTAGACCAGCTGCCATTTTAGCAGCTTGTATCCCCACTACGCCCGCTCCTAAGACCAAAACCCTACCTGGAGCAACTCCTGGCACACCTCCTAAAAGCACCCCTCTGCCCTTTACCGGTTTCTCTAGGTATTTTGCGCCCTGCTGAATGGCCATTCTACCGGCCACCTCGGACATTGGTGTTAATAGCGGTAAAGTTCCTTCCTCATCTTCAACAGTTTCGTAAGCAATGCAAATCGCTTTTTGTTTGATCATGGCTTTCGTCAAAGGCTCACTAGAAGCAAAATGGAAATAAGTGAACAGTAGCTGACCTTCTTTAATCAAATTATATTCCTCTGCTATAGGTTCCTTGACCTTTACGATCATTTCGCTCATGGCGTAGACCTCAGCAATAGTATCCAATATTAACGCTCCCGCCTGTTGGTAATCTTGATCAAAAAAACCACTGCCTTCGCCTGCGGTGGATTGTACATAAACCGTGTGGTTATTTTTAACCAGTTCAAAAACACCGGCCGGCGTCATACCAACCCTGCTTTCATTATTCTTAATCTCTTTAGGAATACCAACAATCATTGTTACATGTTTTAAATTAAGTCGCTAAGTTGTGACAATTAAAACAATACTGAAAGAATTTTTCGATAAAATGCAGGGGTTGTTGGTTATAAATTAATCTTTTTGAATATACACCCCCTATTTTTTAGGGGGTGGGGGATATTATTTATAAATTAATTTCATTAATACCATACATATCAGCAAAACTGCAGTAATGGTGTTGGCTAAAATGATGGGTAAACTTTCTATGAAAAATCCGTAGGTTAACCAAAGTAATGACCCCGTTAACAGCACAGCATACATACTTAAGGAAATATCCTTGGTGGATTTTTCTTTCCAGGTTTTATACACTTGTGGGATAAAGGCGGCGGTGGTCAATGTGGCCGCAACTAGACCTAGAATTTCAATATAATCCATTCTTCCTGTTTCGCTTTTGGCTAACCTACGATATTTACAATTTTCCCCGGAACTACAATTACCTTTTTGGGTGTTCTGCCCTGCAACTGTTCCTGTGTTTTTTTATGTGCCATGACCCTGGCCTCTATCTCTTCCTTGCTCAAGTCTAAAGGCAGTTCTAGCTTAAAGCGCATTTTTCCGTTGAAGGATATAGGGTATTCTTTAGCGCTTTCCACTAAATAACTCGCTTCAAATTTTGGGAAAGGCGCCGTGGCGATAGATTCCGAATGTCCTAACTTTTCCCAAAGCTCCTCGGCAATATGAGGCGCATAGGGCGAAACCAGAATAGCCAACGGTTCTAAAATAGCACGACTCGTACACTTCTGACTAGAAAGCTCATTAACACATATCATAAAAGTAGATACGGAGGTATTGAAACTAAAGTGCTCTATATCTTCTTCTACCTTTTTAATGGTTTTGTGGAGGGTTTTCAAAGCCTTTCCTAGCCTCTCCGAAGGAGGAGAATCGTTAACGTGAAATGAATTATCCGGACCTTGATGATACAAACGCCACATTTTCTTCAGGAAAGAGTGTGTTCCCGTAATACCTGCCGTATTCCACGGTTTGGATTGCTCCAAAGGCCCCAAGAACATCTCGTACAAACGCAAACTATCCGCCCCATATTCCTCACAAATAGCATCGGGATTTACAACATTGTATTTGGACTTGGACATTTTTTCGACTTCGCGACCCACGACGTATTTTCCATCCTCTAAGATGAATTCTGCATTTTCATAATCGGGTTGCCATTTTTTAAAAGCCTCAATATCTAATTCATCCGAAGAATTCACTAGCGAAACATCTGCATGAATAGGAATAACATTTCTACCTTTTGATTTTCCTTTAGAATAGACCTTATTAGACTCCATTTCTTTATAAATAAAAGCACTCGTTCCCGTAATCATACCTTGATTTATAAGTTTTCTGGCGAACTCATCTTTGGGCACCAAACCTTTATCAAACATAAACTTCTGCCAAAAACGGGCATACAATAAATGTCCTGTAGCATGCTCGCTACCCCCAATATATAAATCTACGTCTTGCCAGTAATTAATGGCCTCTTCAGAGAAAATAGCTTCCGTGTTGTGCGGATCCATATATCTGTTAAAGTACTGCGAACTCCCTGCCCAACCGGGCATGGTATTCAGTTCAAGAGGGCCTCCCTTGATCTCGGTACTTCGACTACGCTCAGCATCCAAGATGGCTTTGTTGAACGCTTCTTCCGAAACTACTTTTCCTTCATCGCCATATTGTAGCCAGTGCCACTCTTTTGCATTTCCTAAAGGGGGTTCACCGGTTTCAGTAGGTAAATATTTATCGACCTCAGGAAGTTCCAAAGGCAAGAATTTTTCGTCCAACATCTGTGGCATGCCATCCGCATCATAATACACCGGAAAAGGTTCTCCCCAATACCGCTGCCTGCTAAATACCGCATCCCGCAGACGGTAATTTATTTTACCTTCTCCTTGGCCTAAGGTCTCCAGCGTCTGTATGGCAATTTTAGAGGCTTCTTTATATCCCAATCCGTCTAAAAAGTCAGAATTAGTAATAACCGTTTTTTCTTTATCGGCAAAGGCTTCTTCAGAAATATCTACCCCCTCGAAAATATTAGGGATTGGAATATTAAAATGTTTGGCGAAATCATAATCCCGCTGGTCTCCACAAGGAACGGACATCACCGCACCGGTTCCATACCCTGCTAGGACATAATCCCCGATCCAGATTGGTATGGCCTCCTTGGTAAACGGATGCTCTGCATAGGCACCTGTAAATGCGCCGGTAATGGTTTTTACATCTGCCATACGATCGCGCTCAGAGCGTTTTGCCGTTGCCTCAACATAAGCTTCCACCTCTGCTTTTTGCTCGTCTGTCGTGATCTTCGCCACCAACTCGTGCTCTGGAGCCAAAGTCATGAAAGAAACACCAAAAATAGTATCCGGGCGGGTCGTAAAGACCTCAATCCCTCCTTTGGAGGAAGACGGGGGTAGAATGGAGAAGATTACCGAAGCACCTTGCGAACGACCTATCCAGTTTGTCTGGGAATCCTTAAGTGGCTGTGGCCAATCAATTTTCTCCAAACCATCCAACAAACGTTGGGCATACGCCGAGATACGCATGCTCCATTGGGTCATTTTTTTCCGGATAACCGGGTGACCACCTCGTTCGGAAACTCCATTTACTATTTCATCGTTCGCTAACACCGTTCCCAATGCCGGACACCAGTTCACTTCGCTCTCCGCTAAATAGGTTAATCTATATTGCAGTAATAACTGTTGTTTCTCTTTGTTAGCATATCCTTTCCAATCCGAAGCCGAGAATGGCGCTACATCATCATCACAGACCGCATGTACCCCAGCATTGCCATCAGCCTCAAAAATCGCAATCAAAGTAGTGATATCTTCCGCCTTATCGGAATCTAGATTGTACCAAGAATTGAACAATTGTATAAAAATCCACTGTGTCCATTTATAATAACTAGGGTCAGAAGTACGCACCTCGCGGCTCCAATCAAACGAAAAACCTAATTGATCTAACTGCCTTCTATAGGTCTTTATATTGGCTTCCGTGGTAATTGCCGGATGTTGACCCGTTTGTATAGCGTATTGTTCCGCAGGCAGACCAAAAGAATCATATCCCTGTGGATGCAGGACATTGAAACCTTTATGCCTCTTGTAACGCGCATAAATATCACTGGCAATATACCCTAAAGGATGCCCTACATGCAATCCAGCTCCTGAAGGATAAGGAAACATATCCAACACATAAAACTTTTCCTTTTCAGAATTGTTTTCTGCTTTAAAGGTCTCATTTTTGGCCCAATAATCCTGCCACTTTTGCTCTATTTTATTGAAATCGTACATCATAAAATACTTGTAAAAAATAAAGGATCATGCTTTCAATGCAGTGTACCACATCTTTTACATATCCTTCCCTTAATTCTCGCAAAAATAGGTGTATTCGACGAAAGTTAAAAAGATAATGCCGATTTACACCACTCTAGCCCTTAACCCTTTAAAAACAGGTAGGTTTACACAAAAGACTTATATTTATAATCGTGAAAATCCGGTCCTTCAAATCTTTCGTATGCATCCTTTTTATTCTTTGTGGTATAACAACAGAACTCAGCGCGCAATTAGGTTTCTGTGGTGGTAGTTCTGGCGACCCTATATTCTCGGAAGATTTTGGTTCTGGTCTAACCAACGGTCCAGCATTACCTGCTGGAACAACCACATACAATTATGCCGACTTTACACCAAACGATGGGGACTATACGATATCTAGTACTACCAATTATTTTGATTGGTTCAGCGTACAAGACCATACCCCTGGCGACAACAATGGCAAATCGTTTATCGTAAACGCAAGTTTTACCGCTGGTGAGTTTTACAGAAGAGAGGTTTCCGGACTATGTGAAAATACTACTTATGAATTCTCCTCTTGGCTTATAAACCTACAAAGACAAACTGGATGTGAAGGAAATGGAATCCCTGTAAATGTAAGATTTCAAATCTGGGATGAAACGGATACCAATTTGCTAGCGCAAGGAGATACCGGTGATATTCCGAACAGAACTACCCCATTGTGGGAACAATATGCCCTCGTCTTTAAAACACTTCCCGGCCAAACTTCGGTGATTCTAAAAATGCGAAACAATAGTAATGGTGGATGTGGTAATGATTTGGCCATTGACGATATAGTATTTATATCTTGCGGTGATACCGTTTCCGTGGCCAATGACCAAGAGGAAAGTGCTATCATTTTATGCGAAGATCAAGGTTCTGTAACCACCACGCTAACCGCTACACCCGACTTCTCCATTTTTACGTCTCATGCCTATCAGTGGCAAGAAAGTCCTGATTTGTTAACGTGGACTGATATATCTGGTGCTACAGCTAATAATTACACCGCAACAGGTGTAAATAGCACTACCTTCTTCAGGGCTAAAATTGCAGAAGACCCCATTAATGTGAACAACGATCTTTGTAATATTTTGTCTGACGTGTTTGAACTTCGGATACTCCCCATACCACTTGATGCCGTAAGCGAAGGCGATATAATTCGTTGTGAAAATGAGGATACACCTTTAACCGTAACTGTTCCCGGAGACTTGATCGTTAATTGGTACGATGCGCCGATTGGGGGCACACTACTTTTAGAGAATAGTACTAGTTTTTCTCCTTCGCAGGCAGGCACTTACTACGCAGAGGTAAATTCCCCGATCATAACATGCCCATCTACGAATAGAACTGCCGTTTCCTTGACCATAAACCCAGTTCCACAAGTTGAGGACGAGACTGTTCGTTTTTGCGAAGATGGCTCCGCAACACTTTCTGCAGATTTGGATAATGCCACCTACGTATGGAACACTGGAGAAAACACAAAGGAGATTGTCGTTGCTACGCCAGGTGAATACAGTGTTTTGGTGACGGACACCAATGGCTGTTCCAACACCAAGTTCATCCTTCTAGAACAGATAGACCTTCCTGTGATACAAACTATCATCTCTGACGGTCCATCTATAATAATAACTACGGCCAACCAGGGAGATTTCGAGTATTCCATAGATAATATTAGTTATCAAAGCACCCCGATATTTGATGCGCTACCAGGAGGCAGATACACTATTTACGCTAGGGGAAGAGAAGATTGTGGTGTGGTAACACAAGATTTTATCCATTTGGTCATTCCTAAATTTTTTACTCCGAACGGTGATAACATCAATGATGTGTTTCAAATCCAAGGGGTTGAGTTTTTTAATAGCAGTAGCCTTTTCATATTTAATCGATTTGGAAAACTGATTAGAAGTACAAATGAAAATAATCTAAGTTGGGACGGGACTTTTCAAGGCCAAAATTTACCTGCCACCACGTATTGGTACCGACTTAAGATTGAGGATTCCGAGTTCAAGGGAGCTTTTATGCTTAAGCGTTGAACGGTATATTCTAGAGTTCTCGCTCATTTCACATTACTTTGCTATTTTTACAATTCGATTACTAGCTATGAGTACTTCTTTTGAAAATTATCAAAGGCGAAAGCTTATTTCATCCTATTTCTCTGTAGTACTGAGTATTGCTTTGGTACTTTTTCTTTTAGGGATATTAGGTCTTTTAGTGCTCAACACTAAAAAGATGGCCGATCGGTCTAAAGAACAGATTACGATTTCAGTTTTTTTAAAGGAAGACGCTAAAGAAATCGAAGTTGAACAACTTCGGAAAACCTTAGCCATGTCCGATTATACGAAATCAGCAACCTATGTATCCAAAGAGGAAGCTGCGGAACAACATAGCCAAGAAATCGGGGAAGACTTTGTAGACTATCTAGGTTACAATCCGCTTAAAAACTCCATTGATGTAAAATTGAACGCTGACTTTGTTACTGCTGAAAAAGTTACGGAAATAGCGGATGAACTTTCCGAAAAAAGTTATGTCGATGAAGTAAGTTATGATAAGGTACTTGTGAGCATGGTAGCCAAAAGTGTTGAGAAAATCGGGTTTTGGATATTGGTGGCGAGTGGCATTTTTACCTTTATAGCGGTACTCCTCATCAACAGTTCCATACGCCTATCTATATACTCTAAACGCTTTATCATTAAAACGATGCAAATGGTGGGCGCTACAAAAACCTTTATAAGAAGGCCCTTTATTTGGCAAAACATAAAACTAGGTATGCTTGGTGCTTTATTAGCGCTTATTGCCATAGGAGGTGTGGTTTATTACGTTAATACTAATTTTCAGGATTTAGGCCTTTTGGAAGAACCGTCCATACTGATAATTTTATTGGTCGGTGTTTTTCTTTTAGGCATCCTTATCTCCCTTATAAGTACCTATTTCGCTACACAGCGTTTTTTAAATTTAAGAACGGACGAATTATATTACTAAATTTGCTTCATGGGTAAAAAGAATAAAATTGAGCAAGCACCTAAACAGGAGTTTATTTTTCAAAAGAAAAACTACTTGTTCATGTTCATTGGTTTGGCCTGTATTGCCTTAGGTTTTATTTTGATGAGTGGCGGGGGAACGGACGACCCCAATGTCTTTAATCCTGAGATATACAACTTTAGAAGAATAAGACTAGCACCTACATTAGTACTCATTGGTCTAGGAATCGAGGTGTACGCAATTTTGTTGAATCCTCACAAAAAGAAAAACTAATTGGATACCCTAGATGCTATTATCCTTGGTATAATACAGGGATTAACAGAATTTCTTCCTGTTTCCTCTAGTGGCCATTTAGAACTTGGCAAGGCTATTTTAGGTGATAATTCCGTTCCCGAAGAGAGCTTACTTTTTACGGTTGTACTTCACTTTGCTACCGCTTTGAGCACCATTGTAGTTTTTAGAAAAGATGTTTGGGAAATCTTAAGAGGATTGTTTCAATTTCAATGGAACGAAGAAGGTCAATTCTCCCTTAAAATTATTATTTCCATGCTACCCGCTGTTTTAGTCGGACTCTTTTTTGAAGAGCAACTAGAGGCCTTTTTTGGCGGTAACGTGCGTTTTGTGGGTTTTATGCTGTTGGTTACTGCTGTACTTCTTTATTTTGCCGATAAAGCTAAGGATACCGAAAAGAAGGTAAGCTTCAAAAATGCCTTCATCGTTGGTATATCACAAGCTATAGCTATGCTTCCCGGTATTTCCCGTAGCGGCGCTACCATATCAACTTCCGTTTTATTGGGGGTAGATAAGTCCAAGGCCGCCCGTTTTTCATTTTTAATGGTGGTTCCGTTAATTTTTGGAAAAATCGCCAAGGACCTCTTTAGCGGCGACCTGACCTTTAGCGGAGACAATAATTTAGCCATGGGTGCCGGATTTATTGCTGCGTTCGTCGCGGGACTAGCAGCCTGTACGTGGATGATTAAATTAGTGCGTAAAAGCAAGCTGACTTATTTTGCGATTTACTGTCTTGTTGTTGGCCTAATCGCCATTGTTTACGGCTACAGTTCTACCTAATAAATAACTTCTATGAGTTTAGTGATTGGTCCTTGGCAAGTTTTAATAGTACTTTTAGTTGCACTGATATTTCCTATCGGCCTTTTTGTTTTGGCCTATTTTATTGGAAAAAAAGCTGGATACCATAAAGCTATGAAAGAAAAAAATTTGACCAGAGAAGAAAAAATTTGAAAACCAAGGAAGATTTTTTAAACGGTCAAGTACTTCTTATAGACAAGCCCTTAGGCTGGTCTTCTTTCCAAGCCGTGAACAAACTGAAATGGGCCATTCGTAAAAAATTTCAGCTAAAAAAAATCAAAATTGGCCACGCCGGAACCTTAGACCCTTTAGCAACTGGGCTTCTTATTATCTGCGCGGGGAAATTCACGAAACGGATACCTGAATTCCAAGGTTTGGTAAAAGAGTATACCGGTACAATTACATTGGGAGCAAGCACACCCTCCTATGATTTGGAAACAGAATTGGATAAAACCTACCCAACGGCCCACATAACCGAAGCATTAATCCGCATAACTACGGAGCAATTTCTGGGCGACATACAACAGGCACCACCCATATTCTCAGCCCTAAAAAAGGATGGCAAACGTTTATACGAATATGCCAGAGCAGGAGAAGAAATTGAAATTAAAAAGCGCGCCGTACGTATTTTGGAGTTTGAAATAACAGCGGTAACGCTTCCTGCAATTGATTTTAGAATTGTTTGTAGCAAAGGCACATACATTCGCTCTATTGCCCATGATTTTGGACTTGCTTTAGGTTCTGGCGGATATTTATCCGCCTTAAGAAGAACCAAAATAGGAGATTATAACGTAGATATAGCCCTAGACCCTGAGGTCTTTGAACAACAACTGTTGGGAAAAGCATAGAGAATTTATGCTATGGCTTAGTTTCTTTGGAAGCTATACCATACTAATTTCCACAAAAAAAGGTTATATAAACATGAATTTAAATAGACAACAACTATCGCTAATCATTACCATGTTCTCCATGGCGATTATCGTATTGGTGCTCTATAACATTCATTTAGGTGCAGAGGAAGAGCAAGAAGACGATTATGTCGTTGAAATGCTTTTGGAAGAGGAGCTATTGGAAGAACTCACCGAAGAAGAAGAAAAACTACTAGAGGAAATTTCAAAGGCCGAAACCATTAAGAGCCATATGGCTTTTAATGAAACTGCAAAACCCAGTTACGGTAATCCAGAGCCATTGAAAACCCTTGATGAAATTTTGGAGGAGAAAGCTGCGATGAGCGATGGAGAGCAAACGGACGAGTTTATTTCAGATTCCGAGTATGCCGCCAGAGTAAAAGAACTTGCCCAAAAGAGAGAGGAAAAGAAACAGCTTCTTGGAGAAAAAGAAGCTCAAAAACAAGAGTTCACCAATAATCTAGCAGCGAAAAGAACCTCTATCTCCTATTCTCTGGTAGAACGAAACAGTTATAAGTTGCCGCCGCCTATTTACACCTGCATTGAGGGAGGTAAGGTTGTTATCAACATTAAAGTGGATAAATACGGAAATGTAACCGAGGCAGACTTCAATGAAAAAAGCTCCGGTACCTCTAACGGTTGCTTGGTAGATAATGCTATTACCTATGCACTAAGAGCAAAGTTCAGTGCTTCGGACAAAACTACTCAAAAAGGAACGATTACGTACCTATTCCAAAGGAAGTAGCAACAACAGGTCGGCCAAAATACTTTGTCCTTTGTCCCTGTTGTACCAAACTTGAATATCCTGTTTAAATTCAGGTTTTATCATACCGTGTACCGCTTTGTGGTCTTCCACTAATTTAGTAGCATTAGCCGACCTTGGGCCCCAGTCCGCTACCACTTCATTGCTTACATCATCTCGTACGATGAGTTTGGGAATGGACATTCCGCCGTTGGTCAAGAACTGATTCATTAAATCCGTATTTTCATCACGCAGCACAACCCGTAATTCAATATTTGGATTAAGTTCCGCTATCTTATTCATTACCGGTAATGCCGGAGACGCATCACCACACCAGCTCTCCGTAAGAACCGTCCAGGTCATTTTTTTTGAAACTGCGGTAATCTTAGAGACCGCCTCCTCACTAAATCTCAAGGTTTTGTCCCAACGTTTCATGCGCCTGTCGTTAAGTTGGGTATAATTGGCCAATGCTTCTGTTTGTACAGGGCCGGTTGACTTTCCTTCCGCTGCTAATTTTTCTACTAAGTTCCTGTATTCTTCATAAGAATAACTATTACCCAAAGCGGTAACCAGCGTATCTTCCTTTCGTATCATAGTATTAATGCTCATCCTGTTACAATCTTAATGACCTCTTAAGTTATTATGCGTCAATCGTTAAAAGTCGCTATTGCTCTTATAAGTAGTAATTATTCATAAACCTTACAGCACTTTTCGGAGAAGACCGTAAAAACTAAATATATTAAAAAAGCCCTAACCTAGGTTAGGGCTTTTAAAAGCTAATTTGAACAAGAATAGGGGTTGAATCCTTTTGGTAAGTATTTATCCGTACTAAAACCTAGGTCTATATTTTCTTCTGGCTCCTCAACCGTAATCTCCTCCAAATCGATTATCATTCCTTGATATGGATCAAAATTGTCCGGCAGATAGAAATAGGTATCATAACCCAAGTCTACCTCTTCTTCCTCTATCTCTATTAAATCCAATGCATAGCTATCTTCAGTAGCTAATTGTGACTTTTGCATCAATTGCTCTGCTGAGCAACTGTTCATGGGAACGGTATTCTCCGAAGATGAACCTTCTCCCGGTTTCGCGCTAAGGCTATACGTACACAGTAATCCAAATACTATTGCAACTGACTTCATTTTATTGATCATACTTTTATATTTATCTATTTATACTACTAACTCTTTTCTTAAATAAGCATTTTTTAAATCTGCATAAACTCTCGAAATTTTATCGGTAAAAACCTCTCCTTTTCTTTCCAATACGGCGAAAAAACTGCCATCCTTCATTTTTAGAATACTGATGACCACTACTTCCATTCCTTTAAAATTCAATAACTTCTTTAGGTTCTCTACCTTATGATCATCAAAGTTTAACGAAGTATAGATGTATTGATAGTACTTATTGGAAGGGTCCCCAATTTTTAAATTTTGACCCGGCCTCATATGCTGCCATTCCAACACTTCTACTTTTGATTCCTTTTCCTCGACATTGAACTCAGGATAAAATACTGGTCTTCTCTTTTTCATGCTTTTCTATTTCTCCAATATTGGATAGCTTATTTCACATGACAAAAATACAACGTAAAAATTATTTTAATAGTATTAATCCGTTAAATAACAGTTAATATATTATATTTCAATAGTTTTACTATTATTTTATAATGAAAACATAGGTTAACAGACTAAAAATCTCTTTCGGAAGCGAATAGTTTCATCTAAAAATTAACACTATTTATGACTATTTTATTGCAATGAGATGCAAAACCGAGCTTCAATTGTTAGATTATTCGCGAAGTTCTAAAAGTATAAACTGATTCAATTGCTTATAAAGTCTACTAAAATTGTTATCGGATACCACAACGATCGATTTGTTTCCGTTGGAGAAATTTGGACCAAAGGTTATTCCTTCAATATTATCCACTATTCCATTAGTCAATTGTGGTCGTAGGGTATCAAAATCTAAAAGTAGCTTCTTTTTCACCATCGTTATATCGGCCTCTTTAAGCGTTGTAATGGCGCTAACATCGGTTGCCCTTCTCGCGTCTACATCGTAGATTTTTACTATATTTCCACCATCCGTATATCCGGCAGAGAAGGAACGTTCCAAGGCCAAGAATTTATTCTCCTCATATTCCAATAACTCTACCAAGCCATTCAATTCAAAGGAAAAACCGTTTATCGCTGGCCTTGCTACTGGGTCCAACGGATAAGCAAACTCTTTTCCAAACTCTCCCGTAACTTTATCAATATAAGCTAATCTAATCGGGGCTCCTAGATTGGTCGTTGGCGGTTCCCCATCTTCCTTTAACGGCAATTCCATGCTCACCCAGTATCCTTTTTTGTCCGAACTTAGTGACAATCCTTCGAAAACGCCATTTTGCCTAGGTCCGTTCTCTTCTTCCTCTGATGCGCTGTACTTTAAAGGCAAGCTCATTGCTTTTATGAAATCGCCTTCTAATGACGACGTACGTACGAAGGGATTTATTTTGGCCCCGATATTCCCCTCGCTAGACCACACGAACTTATCACCATCTATCCGAATGGATTCTGAATCTACGGTTTCCAACCCAAAGTCTCGCCCCAAGGTATCCTTTAACGTAATTACGCTTGTAATTTCCAAAGAACTGAACCCATCTATATCGTAAGCTACATTAAGGGTATAGTATCTTGGTCTCTTGGAATCATCGCTAATGACCACCCACTTCCCATTCTCATAATCAATACCGGATAATCCGCCCACTATTGTATTCCCGAATTCCTGACCATCCGGAAGTACAAACTCATCAATAAATTTTACCGTGCTTGATTGGTGTTGTGCTTCGTTATCCTCCGTGGAACGCTCGGTTGTCAATACTTGGCCTTCGGTGAGGTTTTCTTCTTGGGTACAAGAGCCGATGAAAAAAGTCTGTACAAGCGTTATAGCTATAAGGTAGGTACTGTTTATCTGCATTATCATGAATTTCTCAGCATGTAGAACAATATATGTCTTCTAAATCCTTTGATTCAAAGTTATTAAATAGACCTCTTTTTAATCATTCCCCCTCTGGTATCATTTATTTTACTCATTACCACGAATGCCTTAGGGTCTATTTTAGTAATCTCAATATTTAACCTGCGTATTTCCAGTCTTGTAATCACAGTAAAGATAACGTCATACTCTTTATGGACCCCATGCCTTCCATAGCCTCCCTTGGCCTTGTAAATCGTTAAACCGCGACCTAATTTATCAATGATCATGGCTCTTATCTCCTCGTTTTTATCGGATATAATCGTTACCCCGGTATATTCTTCAATTCCTTCTATCACAAAATCCAGCGTTTTTGAAGCCGCTAGATACGTTAACATAGAGTATAGTGCCGTTTCTATAGATAGTAGATAAGCAGCTGCCAAGAATACCAAAATGTTGATGAGGATTATAATATCGCCGATTGTAGTTCCTAGCTTTCGACTTAGAAATATTGCCAAAACCTCGGTTCCGTCGAGTACACTTCCTCCTCTCACGGACAGTCCGATTCCCGCGCCCAGAAAAAATCCGCCGAAAACGGCAACCAATAATTTATCCTGTGTTATTTCTGGAAAATCAATGGTAAGCAACACTAGTGCCAAACCAAGTATAGCCAGTGCTGTTTTTACCGCAAACAACTTCCCGATTACCTTGTAACCCAGTATTACGAATGGAATATTTACTAATAAAATCAGTAAATACAGTGGAACATCCGAAGTTTCGGCGATTAGTAAGGATATTCCGGTAGCACCACCATCAATGAATTTGTTGGGCAAAAGAAAGCTCTCCAAGGCGAACGCCGCTGAAAAGATTCCTAGAACAATGAAAAATGAATCCTTTAACCATAGCTTATAGTCATTCTTTGAACTGCTATTGGATGCCTCATTTTTCATTAACGTTTCGTATTATAGATTCTCTGGATTAACCGCTAGGCTTTTGAATAATTTTGCTTTTGCCGAATAGAATTTATTTTGAACCGAATTCTGTTTTAAAACAGCATCTATCAACTTACTTTCCCTTGAATTGATCAAGAACAGCGAACTTTCTCCAAAACTAAACTTTCTTTCTTCCGCAGAGAGCATCGTTTGGTAATTAGAAACGATATCATAAATCAGAACATTTTGGGTTTCAAAAGACTCTAATTCATTATAGATTGCCAATACTTTATTGCGTATCTCAATTTGTGCATTGTCCAACTCAAACTGTGCATCGTTCAATTTAAGTTTAGCCAATCTTAAATCCCCTCTTTCTTTACGTAGAAAGAGTGGGAATTGAAACGCTAAACCTCCTTTATACTCCTCCGTAACAAAGGAATTGAGCACATCTGGGCTTTCTGTTAGAAAGTTATATTCTACATCTATTTTTGGGAGTAATTTGTTCGTTTTTAATTGTTTGTCTACCCGGAGTCCGTCAATCTTAAATCCTAATGATTTTATCTTAGGATGATTCTCTACCGTAAAACTATCCAAGGGCTTGCCAAGAATTTCCAACGTATAGTCTATATCCGCGGCCAAATCCGTATCTGGGAATACGTTGGGTTGTAGTTCTAAAGGTATATTATCATTTCCCCATAGAAAATTAGATAATTCTAAAGATTTATTACGAAACCTAACATTGGCCTGCTCTAATTCCAAGGCCCTGTTCTGAACAGCGATTTTAGCTTCTACCGTATCTATTGCGGCCTTATCGCCAGCTTCGGCACTTTTTTTGATTCCTTCGAAACGAATTTCTGCATTACTCAGAAAATTAGTAAACACTTCCCTGTCCAAATAAGCTTGTAGCCAATCAAAATAGGCCAAAGAAGCATCAAAAAGTATTTGGTTTACCAATAAATCACGATCGGCCTTGGTCTGTTCCCTGAAAAACTTTGCCTTCTTTAGGGTAGCCATACGCTCATTTATCCACAACCCTCTAGCAAGGGACATTGATATACCCGCACTGTACAGACCATTATCCGGAACGGTCTCTGTTTGACTGATAAAATCACCTTGATTCTGTTCAAAATTACCTTTCAATTCTATACCGTACCAAGTTGGTATTTTGAAGGTGGCGTTTAGTCTATCCCAATATTCACTTCCCTTGAACTCCTTGCGCTCATAACCTGCCTCTATCTTTGGGTCAAAGCCTCCACGTGCTTTCATTAAATTTGCCTGACCAATACTCAGGGTTAGACCTGCCTGTTTGGCAATTGGATGGAACTTTTTTACATAGCCCAGATATTCATTGAACTCCAATTCTAAAGAATCCTGTACTTGGGCATGGGCCACGAAGAAAAATCCAAAAAATAAACAAACAATATATTTTTGCATCCTTATTTCTTTACTGGTTTACCTTGCGCTCCCTCGGGCTGATAATAATTTGGAGGGAAACCGTTTAACTGTCTCCATATTTCATACCAGATGGGCACATCTTCCAGAAGTGCAATCGTGTCCGCACCAGAACCCGCTCTTAGCTCTGCCGGCCACTCATGATCGTCCGGATCTGGCGCCAATAAAATTCTATATTTTCCATTATCACTAATAAAGGTTTCAATGGCCACCACAACACCCCCATACGTACCGTAAGAAACGTTGGGCCAACCGCTAAAAACTATTGCAGGCCAACCATCAAACTGAATACGGACTTTTTCACCCAGATGCATCAAGGGTAAATCCAAGGGCCTTACAAAGGTTTCCACGGCCATATCAATATCCGCGGGCATAATACCTACAAGGGACTCCCCTTCTTTGAAGGTTTGACCTATACCCCCTTGAATGGCCTTGTTAATGAAGCCGTTCTGTGGCGCTCGCACGTAATACATATCGTTCCGCATGGAATAGTTGGTAAACTCGTTCTCTAGTTTTGTTACTTGCGCCTCAGAATCGAACTGGCTGGACTGCGCGGTGAACATATCACTCTCCGCTTTTGAAATTTTATTAGTGTATTCATTCTGTACACGATTTATTTCTACTCTTGCATTGATTACCTCGTTCCTTGCGGCGAGTAATTTATTCTGCTGAGAGATTAGCTTTGCCTGAGTTTCCTGAAGTTTCAGTCGTTTTTCTTCTACATCCGTCACGGCTTTAAGGCCTTCGCTCTGCAATTGTTGCGTTCGGTTAAACTGCCTTTCTGCAATTCTGATATTGGTCTCAGCCGCTTCCAGATCAATACTATCGCTCTGAACTTTTAGTTTAGACTGCAGCAATTTGTTGCGGGCTTGCTCCAACTTCAATGCCCGCTCATTGGACAAAGCCGACATTTGGTTACGTAGCGCTTTTACCTTTCCTTCATAGGAGACTACGGATGCCGATTTTGCCCTTATTTGGTCTCCTGTACGGGAAACCAAGTTAGGGTCAAAATATTCATTTTTAATCTCAGAAATAAAGAGGATGGTATCTCCTTTCTTTACATAGTCCCCTTCTTGTACGTACCATTTTTCAATCCTACCCGGTATGGGTGATTGTATGGTCTGTGGTCGTTGGTCCGGCTTCAAGGTAGTTAAGTATCCCTTACCGGTCACGTTCTGTGTCCATGGAAGAAAAAAAAGAATTAATATCATGATCCCAAAGCCTTTCAGGAACCTATTAAAGTACTTGTAATACCTTTGATGAAAAACCCTGTTGGTGGATTGATAGCCTTTTAAATCTACTCGCTTGGCTAAGCTATTTTTAGATATGTTCAACATCTTCTCTACTTTTCGCTAATTAATTTTCCTGCATTTAAGGTCAAGATTCGACCGCACCTTTTCACCCAATTTGGATTTTGACTTACAACGATCAAAGCCCAAGGATGTGCAACATCAATAAGAAAATCCATGATTCTTGTGGCCTCCTTAGAATCAAATTGGTCAAGAGGGTCCTTTAGAATTAATAGTCTCGGCTTTCTAACAATACTTCTAGCTAAAACTATCTTTTTAGCAATGGTGCTTGATATTTGTTTCCCTTCTGGATAAATAACAGTTTTTAGTCCTAACTTCTGTTCTTTGACAAATTGTTTTAAACCAGATTTTTCAATGGCCCAACGAATGTCCTCTTTCGGAATTTCCTTATCTCCAAAAGTGATATTGTCTAAGAGCGTACCTTCAAAAGGAGATTCTTCGGTAAGTGACTGCCCCAATTGAGCCCTGTAGTAATTTAGATGCAGACCTTTTAGGGAAATATTATTAACGTATATGGTGCCTTCCGTTGGCTCAACAATACCCGCTATTAATCGCAGTAATGTCGATTTTCCCGAGCCATTGGGTCCACTTAAAAGCACCCTATCCTTTGACTTTATCAAAATAGAAAGATCATCAATAATTTTCTTTTCGGAATTTGGAATGTGATAACTTACGTTACTTAACTCTAGGCTAAATTTATCATCATGTAAGAAAGGAGATTCCCCATCCTGTGGCTCCAATTCTTTATCTACTACCTGTCCCAACTTTTCCAAAGAGGTAAGGACATCATAAAAAGATTCTAGACCTAAAATAAGTTTCTCTACCGATGCAATTACCAATAGTATAATAATTTCCGCCGCTACAAATTGTCCAATATTCATTTCTTGATTCAAAACCAATAGACCACCGATTAGTAAAAGACCAGCCGTTACCAAGATCTTAAAACCGATCATCTGAATAAATTGCAATACTAGAATCCTAAAATGACTTTCCCTAGAAACCAAGTATTTATCTACAAGGGTATCTGTCTTGTCCAAGGCGTGCGATGTTCTACCAGAGAGTTTAAAACTAACGATAGAACGCGCAATCTCCTGTATCCAATGTGCTACCTTATATTTACTTTTAGATTCCGCCAAACTTGTTTCAAGGCCTTTCTGTACCGTAAATTTAAAAACCACATAGATGAGAACGATCAACAAAATACCGTAGATGATGAAGAAGGGATGGTAAAACGACAGCAAGAGCAGACCAAAAATAATCTGTAAAAGTGCTGCCGGAAAATCTATCAACAACTTGGGTAAACCTTTTTGCACATTTAAGATATCAAAAAACCTGTTTGCCAGTTCTGGCGGATAATTATCACGTAATTCGCTCATCTTTATCTTGGGAAAACGGTAAGAGAATTCAAACGATGCCCTTGTAAAAATTTTCTGCTGTACGTTTTCTATGATTCGTATCTGCATCAATTGCAGTACGCCTACAAAAGCAACTCCCAAGGTCACCAATACAACCAGTACTATCCAAGAAGTACTCACTTGGGCTCCTTGTATTAAATTTATGATGGCCTGGATACCTAGAGGTAGGGACAAACTAACGATTCCCGCAAAAATTGCATAGTAAAAGACTTGAAAAACGTCTCTCTTGTCCAGACGTAGCATGCCTATGAGACGCTGCCAAGCGGTTAAAATATTTTTTGACATTCCTTTTTAGGATTTAAGTGATGAGAACACTAGGTTTAAGAAGTATTGTTTTTGATCGTCATTTTCACGGAAATCCGTCAAAGAACTAAAGTGATCCCTAAGAAAGTGCTGGTGCAAAGAACCCTCTAAAAGCGTACTTGCCAAGCTTGAAGGATAAGGATATTCGGAATCCACACCATGTATCATTTTGCTAAGACGGTTCACCAACCTTTTGTAGATTACAAAATAACCCTCTTTATTTTCCGTATCCACTTCTTTGGTCAAATAAGATTTGGAGTATTCGTTAATCACGATTTTATTTAAAAGTACCTCGTTAATATGTGAAAAAGAGGTGTCCTCAACTGTTGTTTTGGTCACGATCTCAATAGCCTTCCGTAATTTTTCCTCAGGGTCGGCGATACCATTGGTCGCAAAAACCAATTGATACTCCAACCATCCCCAATACCAAGAGGTAAGATACAACAGCAATTTATGCTTGTTTTCAAAATACCTATAAATAGAGCTTTCATTGGATCCTATTTTAGTCCCTAATTTTTTGAAAGTAAAACTCTCAAAACCCATTTTGCTAATCATTAGGATACTATTCTCAACAATGCGCTTGCCCAAATCGGATGATTCCGGGTCTTTTAAAAAAATCTTCTCGTTAATTCTTATTTTAACAGATTGTAATAAATGTTCCATCAATCGCTATTTTGATTCCAAACAAATATAATAGTATTGCTATTATATTATAATAGTTTAACTAATATTTAACGATAGTGCTGCATTTATGAGCTTCCTAATTTCTTATATTGAATAAAATTTTTTGATATGAAGAAAACTCTACTATTGATACTTATCGTATTATCTCCACTATTTGGCCAGGCTCAAGAAATGTTCTATATACAGTTTGAGGATAATGAGGTCAATAGACGGTCTGCTACTGAACAGGTTAACTTGACGAAGAAACAGAACGGCGCTGCCATTATTATAGGTGGTTTAAACAATTGGGACGGGGGCGGAAATTATATCAATGTCTTTGGTACTAAATTTATTATCGACAGTTTAGATTTAAATTCTGATGGAACTAGAAGGGCGGTCCTCAGAAGAGAGGACGGTGAAAACTTTTTTAACCATTTAACCACTATCAATGCCAAGTTGACACCTGTAGGCAAGCCCATTGAGGAGACACGCTAAAGTATTTATTTAACGTATAAATTTTTGTTCTTCACACCGGTCATATTAGGATAGTTCTTCGCTAGATATCCTTTATAATATGACCGGTGTTTTAAAATAAACATTATGATACTAGCACACATCATTGCCAAGGATAGAAACCAAGCGCTTAAAATCATAAATCTATTGATGGACCAAAAATTACTTTTACAGGCCGTAGTATCTGAAAAAACGGTATACGAGAAAAAAAATGCTCAGGGCCAACTTGTAAGTTCAAAACAGACCCTAATCATAGGTAAGACCAAAGCACTTCTATTTAAAACTATCAACGATGTCCTAAAAACAAACTTTAAAACCAACATGCCCATGTTGTATTCCGTTCCTATTGTTTATATGGACGAGGAGCTCGCTTCGCTCATTAGGGAAAACACAGCCAAAGTCTAATTGGCCTTCAGTTCTTTAAATATTTTCGAACCAATCGAAATGTTCTGCTATAATATCCTCTTTTTCTTCCTTTACGTATGCTAAGAAGGCATTGGCGGCAGGAGAAAGGTTCTTTGATTGTAACCACACCAAATTCCATGTAGTAATTATAGGCAGACCTGAAACTTCTATAATCTGTAAATCACCGTTACGTAATTCATTCTTAATTCCTATTAAAGGCATAATAGAATATCCTAAACCTGCTATTACAGCTTGCTTAACGGCTTCATTTGATGTTAATTCTATTTTCTTTGATGTAGGTAGATTGTTCTTCCTTATAAATTCTTCCATTGCACCCCTCGTGGCGGACCCTTGTTCTCTATAAATCAATGGAAGGTCCTTGAAAATCTTATTTTTATTCTTAGAATTAAAGCTGCGTTTCATATCCCCCACCAAAAAGAGTTTATTGGTCATCAGGGCTATCTTATCCATTTTCAAATGCGTAGGCAATACGGAAACCAACGCAAAATCCACTTCATTCAATTCCAGTGCCTTAACCACTTTAGATTTATTGGTTACATCCATTAAAAGCTCTACCCCCTCATTACCCTTTATAAAATTTGAAAGGAAATAGGGCATTACGTATTTACCCGTGGAGACTATCGAAATCTTTAACCTCCCCGACAAATTACCTTCGTACGATGATGATTTATAATTAATCGCATAGACTTGGTCCAAAATCTTTTCGGCCGCCTCGGCAATTTCCCTTCCAAAATCCGTAATATATAGTTTTCTCCCTACCACCTCTGTCAATGGTATGGAGAATTGATCTTGAAAATTTCTTAACTGAATAGATACCGCAGGCTGCGTTAAAAATAATTCTTCCGCTGCCTTTGTAATACTTTGTTTTTCTGACACTTTGAGAAAAACCTGAAGTTGATGTAAGGTATAATTCATAAATAATATTAATGTTTGATATAATAAATATAAATAAAAATTTATGGATTATTATTTTGAACTTTGTGCCGACTTAAAGAATAAGTTAAACTAAAAATTCAAATCATGAAAGCAACAGCAGAAAACGTAAGACCTAAAACTATGCAAAAAATAAATTTAGTGGATGGAAATTTCACTGTATCCGAAGCCTCTGATGTAGTTTTGGCCCTACTTAATGAGAAAATAAACTTTCACAAGCTACAACGACTTTCTTTATGTGAAGGGCATTCTGAAGCTAATACTAAATATCCGGATGAGCGCATCACCGAATTAGAACATGAAAAATCCATTGCAAAAGATTTCTTTGCACAAGCAAGAGCAGAAGGATTAACGCTTAAGATAGACGGCGTACTTAAAATATCAGTGAACAAATAGCCATAAACAACTTTCAAAAAAGAATCTTATGTCACTTAAAAAAGCACACTTATATCTTGGTCTTGGCTTTGTAGCCATCGCCGGTTTTCTTATTACCTCATATACAAACGATAATCTATTCATGGACCGTCTGCTCGTTGCCTTGGGTATTATCTCCTGTATCCTTGTAGTTAAAGCGCTAGGTAATTCTTAAAAGAGAACCATTGAAGCCAGACCAAACCATAAATCTTGTAAAGGGTACGTTTGCGCCCGCTGAAGCGGCGGATGTACTCTTTTCGCTCATAAGCGATAAAATAAAGTTTCATCATCTACAAATTCTTAGTCTTCAAAATGGAGTAGATACCAATACGGAATGGTCAGAACAGCGCATAGCGTCACTCAAAAAATCTAAAAACAGTGTAAAAGACCTTATTCTAAGAGCTAGGAACGAAGGTTATAAACTCCAAATTGATGGAGACATTTCCATCAAACTCATAGCTATCAATGAGAAGGCCTAAAACCTCCTTTTTAAATAATCAACTTACTTATGGATTTACATTTGTTGCTTGACAACCTGACCAACCCTGCCTTACTTTTTTTCTTTCTCGGTATTTTGGCGGTGTCCTTAAAGAGCGATTTGGAAATACCCGCCAATTCGTCAAAATTCATATCCCTTTACCTCATGTTCTCTATTGGATTTAAAGGTGGGATGGAACTTTCACATAGCAATCTGGATCTAGAAATACTGTGGTCATTATTGTTCGGAGTCTTCTTGGCGCTATTTGTTCCGGTATTCAGTTATTTTATCCTTCGGAGAAAATTCAGTGTTGCCAACTCCGGGGCTATAGCGGCCGCTTACGGTTCGGTGAGCGCCGTTACCTTCGTAACCGCTGTTTCCTTCTTGGAGATAGAACAGATACCGTTCGGGGGTCACATGGTAGCCGTTATGGCACTTATGGAAGCGCCCTCCATCATTATTGGCGTGCTGTTAATGTCGTATTTCCAAAAGGATAAAAAAAACCAGATAAGCTTAACGGGGGTGGTAAAACACTCTTTGACCAACGGAAGTGTACTCCTCATCCTAGGTAGCCTTGTGATTGGATTTTTAGCTAGTGATCAACAGGCGAGAGGTATTGAGCCCTTTACAACGGATATATTTAAAGGATTTTTAGCTGTATTTCTGCTAGATATGGGGATTACCAGTGGTAAAAAACTTAATGATTTTCTAAAGAAAGGTTGGTTCGCATTTCTATTCGCCATTATTATTCCTTTAATTAACGGTATTACTGTTGCCATCGTAAGTGCCGCTTTTACAGAAAGTGTTGGAAACCGTTTTCTCTTTGCGATATTGGCCGCAAGTGCCTCTTATATTGCCGTGCCCGCAGCGATGCGGCTAGCGGCACCAAAAGCCAATCCCAGTTTATATCTGCCCATGGCCCTTGCCATTACCTTTCCGTTTAACATAACATTAGGTATGCCGCTATACTTGTGGGTAGTGCAATCTTTTTAAAGTTGGCCCTATCCTTTAAATTACTAATTTAAGGGCATGGAAAAACACAAATGTGGCTGGTGTGTTGGCGATACGCTGTATGAAGATTATCATGATAAGGAGTGGGGTGTTCCGGTCAAGGATGATGCTACGCTATTTGAGTTTCTTGTTCTAGAGACTTTTCAGGCGGGTCTTAGCTGGATAACCATTTTGAGAAAAAGAGAAAACTTCAGAAAGGCCTTTGATAATTTTGATTATCAAAAAATTGCCTTGTACGACACCAAGAAAAAAGAAGAACTTTTACAGAACGCCGGTATTATCAGGAACAAACTTAAAGTAAACGCTACTATCTCCAATGCCATAGCCTTTATGGAAGTACAGAAAACTTTTGGAAGTTTCCATAAATATATTTGGGACTTTCTTGACCACAAACCAATGATAAACAAAATACAGAACTATAAAGAGGCCCCTGCGAATACTCCGCTTTCCGACCAAATTAGCAAGGATTTAAAAAAAAGAGGCTTTAAATTTGTTGGAAGCACCGTGGTCTACGCCTTTATGCAGGCAACGGGCATGGTTAACGATCATGAAATAAATTGCTTTAGGTATACCCAGGTCTAGATATTAGAAACTATGAAAAATAAATTATTCGGGCTGTCCCTCATCATAATTTGCTGTTGCTCTTTTACTATGTCACAGGATAAATATGAACGCGAATTCCGCATTCGAAAATCACAATTTCCAACCGCCGCCTTGGATGCGATGGAAAGTGAACTGCAAGAGGTGAAACGGCTCAAATTCTATAAAGAGACCGATAGCGCCAAAACCAGTTTTGAAGCGAAATTCAAAAAAGACAGACTCTGGTACAGTGTAGAATTTGACGAAAAAGGCCATCTGGAAGATATTGAGGTACTCATAAAGGAAGTAGATATCCCATCCGATGCTTTGGCCAAAATGATAACCTATTTTGAATCTCAATTCTCAAAATATCGAATCAAAAGAATACAGCAGCAATATCCTGCAAACCAAGAACAACTTAAAGAAACGTTTAGGAATGCCTTTCAAAATCTATTACTGCCCTCACTTAATTATGAACTTATTGTCGCCGGAAAAGTTGATAAAAACTACTTTGATTACGAAATCCTTTTTGATGCGGAAGGAAATTTCAAAAAGATAAGAAAGTCATTACCCCCTAACTACGACCATGTTCTTTACTAGGAAAAGCAGTATTCTATTTATTTGTTTTTGGACCGTTTTTCATACCGTAAAGGCACAGGATAATTGGACCGGCTATTGGCAACCTCAACTTGCCCTGAATTACAAAGTAACCGCAAATTACTCCCATAACTTTTCCTTAGCAAAACGCACCTATCTGTACCAGGATTCTGCATTGGATTTTGAAATAAGACAATTAGACTTTGTACATTTTTCTAAACTTAAGATTAGTGATAATCAAAGTCTGGGTTTAGGGTTCCAATATAGATTTCGTGAAAATTTTGAACAGGACAAAGAAAATGAACTGCGTATAACGCAGCAGTATAACATTACCCATAAAGCGAGAGTTCTAAGATTTGGGCATAGGTTAAGAACGGAACAACGCATTACGGCATCCGCTACCATACATAGGTTTAGATATAGATTTGCAATGGATTTACCCCTGCAGGGTGTTGAATTGGATATTGGCGAATCTTATTTAGTACTAACCACCGAGTCTCTACTGAGTGCAGGAAAAGCTACGCGACCGGAATATGACCAACGTATAACCGCACAATTGGGTTGGTTGATCAGTGAAAAAACCAAATTTCAACTTGGAGCGGAATACCAAGCGGAAAATTATAATGCGGTTACGGAAAATGTAGCGTTCTTAATCACAAATCTAGTTCTGTCCCTTTAGCCTACTCATAAACAAGCTTCGGGGTATTTCCCTAGCTCCCAAACTCGCCAGATGGTCGGTATATAGCTGACAGTCTATCAACTTATAATGCTGTTCCTGTAGTTCTTCCGCCAATTTTATAAATGCAAATTTAGAGGCGTTAGGCTTTAAGCTAAACATACTTTCTCCACAAAATATATGTCCCAAATCAATTCCGTACAAACCACCGACCAAATTATTTCCTTCCCAAACTTCATAAGATTTGGCGAAACCTTTTTGGTGTAGCTCCAGATAGGCCTTTTTCATTTCATCCGTTATCCAAGTACCTTCCTGGTCATTTCTGGGAACGGCGGAACACTGTTCAATAACCGTCTTAAATCTTTTGTTCTTTGTTAAACGAAACTGGTCTGAACGGATTACTTTTTGCATGCTTTTAGAGATTTTAACCTCTTCCGGATACAATACCATTCGCATCTTTGGGCTCCACCACATGATGAGCGAATCATCATTGAACCACGGAAAAATTCCACTTTGATATGCC
This sequence comes from Maribacter sp. MJ134, assembly GCF_003970695.1. Taxonomy (NCBI): domain Bacteria; kingdom Pseudomonadati; phylum Bacteroidota; class Flavobacteriia; order Flavobacteriales; family Flavobacteriaceae; genus Maribacter; species Maribacter sp. MJ134. Next base: position 3,555,107 of record NZ_CP034570.1, on the reverse strand, counting down.
AATAAAAGCCGTTCGGAGGACAAATCACCGCCTACCGCCAGAAGTCCTTCGGAATTGGCGTTCTCCACCGAAGGAAAGTACAAGCGCTCCGAAAGGAAATGAATTGGTCCCTCTGATGTTTCCTCTTCCACCATTTTTATTCTCAAATTAGGAAAAAGGTCTAGAAAGCAAAAAACTTGTTTAACTTTTTAAGTCGAACAAGTTTTAGTTTTTTTCCTTATGCGAGAGGTAAAACCTCTTCTGAACAGTTATTTTATACTGTAACCCTTAAAATGGAAGATCATCATGATCTTCTTCATTTAAATTATCAGCAGGCTCAAAAGCTTCCATCGGAGGAACAGGTGGCATTCCTTCCGGTTGTGATTGCTGCTGTAAGTTCTCTATACGCCAACCTTGGATGGAGTTAAAATATTTTACCTCGCCTTGTGGGTTTGTCCACTCTCTACCTCTTAGATTTATGCTGACCTTAACATCCTGACCAACAGCGTAACTGTTCAACAAATCACATTTGTCCTGAACAAATTCTACCATAATATGTTGCGGATACTGCTCATCGGTAGTTACTACTAATTCTCTTTTTCTGAAACCGTTGTTTCCAAAAGTCTTGGTCTCTCCGACCAACTTCACTTTTCCTTCTATTTCCATCTTAAACGCTCTTTTTACTGTAAAAATCAAAAATACGTAAAATGACACTACAATAAAACAATAGTCTATGAATACAACACAACAATTTTTTACAAATTAGGTTATCTTTAATAGTAGAAATCAAATGGATGCAATTTAATCCTAAGAGTAAAATTTCCAATATATTTTTATTAGTAGGCTCCTTCATCGTTGTGAGCCTTATCTTGCTGAATACCAATAGTTTTTTCAAGACCTTTAAGGAAGAAGAACGTCTAAAAATGGAGATTTGGGCCACTGCACAATCAGAATTCCTTCATTCTGCCGAGGACGTAGATTTGGGAAGTCTACATTTAAAGGTGTTCCAAAACAATACGTCTACCCCAATGATACTGATCAATAAAGATAGTACCATTAGGATAAATAATATTCCTGCCGAGAAAGCATCCGACTCCGTTTATATCCAAAAAAAATTAAGGCAATTTCAAAACGAGAACACTCCGGTATCCATCGACCAACAAGGCGAACATCTGGCCACGTTATATTACGGTAATTCCGAGGTATTGAACAAGTTAAAATATTATCCTATTGCCCTGCTATTAATTATCTTTCTGTTCGGAGCGGTCATCTATTTCCTGTTTAGAACAAACAAAGCCTCAGAACAGAATAAACTCTGGGCAGGAATGGCCAAGGAAACGGCACATCAGATCGGTACTCCGTTATCTTCACTATTAGGTTGGAACGAGTTATTGAAATCTGAACATATAAATCCTGATATCACCAAGGAAATAGCAAAGGACATCGCCCGATTGGAGACCATTACGGAACGCTTCTCCAAAATTGGTTCATTACCCAAACTTTACGAAAGTGATATTGTAGTGGAGACCAAGGCCGCATTCGAGTATTTAAAGAAAAGAAGTTCCAAGCTAATCCATTTCACCTTCAATTCTAGAATAGAATCGCAATCGGTCCTGATAAATAGTTCTTTGTATAATTGGACTATAGAAAATCTAGTTAAGAACGGTATTGATGCTATGCGAGGCAAAGGAAGTATCTCCATAGATATTGTTCCCGACGGAAAATTCGTGAATATTTTGGTTGCCGATACGGGACATGGAATACCTAAAAGCAATTTTACCAGTATCTTTAATCCGGGCGTAACGTCCAAACGACGAGGTTGGGGCCTGGGCCTATCACTGGTAAAAAGAATCATTGAAGAATATCATAACGGAAAAATAAAGGTACTTTCGTCAGGTAAAGAGGGTACCATAATGCAAATTTCCCTCAAAGCTCACAAGTAGTCATGGCAAAGGAAAAATTGATTGTTATAAAGGAAGCGGACCTTACCAACAATTGTCCCGAGTGTTTTAATCAGGACCTAAAACTTTCTTTTTATCAAAAACATACCTACGGACGTTTTTTTCATAAAACCACCAACGAGGTAAGTAACCAAATCGTTTGTCGTAAATGTAGCTCTATGATATATCCGGTTGCATGGACGGACGATATTGAACGTATGTTCAACTACTATCAAAAAACAGTGGTGCCCGAGAAAAAATCGAGCAAACCTACCTTTCTCTTTTACATATTGATTATTATAGTACTGATAATCATAGCTATAGGGGTGTATTTTTCCTTGGGAGGAACTATTCAAATTTAGCACTAATGTGTGCGGCTATGTCCTTAAATTCTTCTGGAGATAGACTAACCTTATGTTGAAAAGTGGCATCTTTCATTGTGGTCAAGGGAATTAAGTGTACGTGTACATGAGGCACCTCCAATCCAATAACGGACATCCCTACCCGCTTACAATCCAAGGTTTTTTGTAAGGCCAGACCTACCCTTCTGGAAAAAGCCATCAATGCGCCATACGTATCCTCGTCTAAGTCTAACAATTTATCTACCTCCTTTTTGGGTATACATAGCGTATGCCCCTTCGCATTAGGATTGATATCTAGAAAAGCCAGAAAATTATCGTCTTCGGCTATTTTGTAACAGGGTATTTCCCCATTGATGATTTTCGTGAATATGGTTGCCATGGCGGGTTGATTATATGAAACAAAAAATCCCGTTACGGGACATAACGGGATTAAATATAGTTATTAAAACGGCTCTATTCCCTAGTAATCTCAAGAATATCAAACTTCAAAGTTCCGTTTGGCACCGTTATTTCTGCCGTATCCCCAACACTCTTGCCTAAAAGACCTTTACCTATTGGAGAACTGACCGATATTTTTCCCGTTTTTAAATCCGCTTCACTTTCAGCCACCAATTTGTATTTTACTTCCATACCATTGGTCTGGTTCTTCAATTTTACAGTAGATAACACCAGTACTTTAGAGGTATCTAACTGTGATTCGTCTATTAATCTGGCATTGGCTAAAATTGCTTCCATTTTAGAAATCTTCATTTCTAACAGACCCTGTGCTTCCTTGGCCGCGTCGTACTCTGCATTTTCAGACAAATCTCCTTTATCACGAGCTTCCGCTATTGCCTGTGATGCTTTGGGCCGCTCTATATCTCTAAGATGATTCAGTTCATCTTTTAGCTTTTTTAAGCCCTCTACCGTGTAGTAAGATACGTTACTCATAATTTACTCGTTTAATAAATAAGAAAATCCTCTGCTTTACCCTAATAACGGGGCTTTTTTAGAGAGGATTTAACGCAAATATACATATTTTTTACGCAAATTTGTTCAAGTTTTAGTAAAACCATATCAGCATATGAGCCGTATTCTAGGGATTCTTTTAGTGGTATTGATAGTCTCCTGTTCCAATGAGCAGACCAACAGAAATCCGTTCTTGCAAGAAATAGGTTTTAGGTTCGATGCCAATTTAAATTTACCGCTCTATAGTCCCTTAACCAATACGGGAAGTGTTGTTCTGGTGCAGAGCACCGGTGTGGGCACTCGTGGTGTTTTTATCGTCAATGCAGGTTTTAATCAGTTTAGGGCCTTTGAGGCCAGTTGCCCCAATCATGCGCCAAATTCATGCTCCACTATGGTCCTAGACGGACAGGTAGCTACCTGTGAATGCGAGGAGTATCAATATAGCCTTTTTACCGGGCAACAGCTGAACAGACCGGACGATGGTAATCGTTACTACGATATGCTAGAATACAGGGCTACCTTTAACGGAAACACCGTAAGCATCTCTAACTAAATCTTAGGCAAGGACATTACTGCTGCGTTCCCATCCATTTATCGTAATAGCTGTCGTTAAGCATTTTAGTAAACTTATCCAATTCTTCCCCCACAGCTTTTAAATAGCCCGCATACATCTTTAAGGACTGCTCGTCCATGTCTTTCTCAATCTCTATTACAGAAATAATGCTCATTAAGGTAGTTATCGGTTTTCTAAGAACGTGGGAGATATCAAAAGACATTTGCTCTAAGGTTTTTATGTATTCTTTTTTACCGGAGATGTCTTGAAATGTACCGTACCACATCACTTTTCCGTCTTCTTTTTTAACAGGTTTCGCCATACCTTCATGCCAAGAAACATCCCCATTTTCTGATACGATTCTGAATTCTGCCTGCCACATCCTAAGGTTTACACAAGAATCTAGAATGGTCTGTTTTAGATAACTTAAATCATCTGGGTGAATTATCGTGTAAATCTCTTCTGGGTTCTTAAGGATTTTCTCATCATCTAAACTTGCATGCATCTTATTGATACCCTTACTCACGAATAGGAAATTCAACTTCCCTTGTGCATCTATTTCAAATTGTAAAAATATACTTGTGGATTGATTAGAGAAACGCTCCAAGGCCATTGTCCCCTTTTTAAGCGTGACCTCTTGCGAATAAATCGCCTTTTTAGACTCAAGATACTGCCCTACTTCTAAGGATAATAGTTTTAGAGCGTTTATTTTTCTAGGTGTTATTTGCCTCGGTTTTAAGTCCATTACGGAAAGAACTCCCAATACTTGGCCGTCTAAAGTGGTCAACGGTATGTTGACCAAAAAACGAGTGGATTTCTTTCCTATATCAAAAGAACTAATGTGAGTAAAGCGCACATCGAGTACGGCATCTTCCACGACCAATACCTTACTAGGATTTTTTATGGCATACGTACAAATATAATTTAGTGAGGCTATTTCATCAATAAATACTCCTTTTTTAGCCTTGAACCATTGCCTATCCTTATCAAAAAAAGAAATAGCGGCAATAGGTGTATCACAGAGCGTTGCGGCAATCTCTACGATATCGTCTAATTTCTTTTCCGAAGGTGTATCTAAAATTTGATATGCATAAAGCTCCTGTAACCTTTTAGATTCGCTCATAGAGGATTTTCATCACTGAGTTTATCTTAAAGATACTTAATCTATAAAGAAAATTCCTACTTTTTATTCAATTGAATTAAAAAAACTTTAAAAGACCACATCCTTATAGGATAAAGGTGCTTTTTCCAAACCCTTATTTTGAAGCCAAGATAAAAAGCTATTGACGTGCTCTTTTTCCATGATACCCCAATTATCCGAATTTCCGTAATAGGGGGAGGTGTACATTTGACTCGCTACCAAATCGATATTGTTATCTTCCTTTGCTACAAATGGCTTAATGCTTTCTATGGCGATTTCCGGCTCTTTCTGTGCAAATAAAAACCCTTTCTTAGTGGCCTTCAAAACTTTTGAATAGATTTCCTTCTGTTTATCCACCGTTTCCCTATTGGCCATAATTACAGGCGAATATCCATAAGGTATTCCATAGTCCGCCATTTTAAACAGGTTTAATTTAATCCCTTCTTGCTGTGCACGAATTCCTTCCCAATTGGTAAAAATCCAGGTAGCATCAGCCGTACCATTAAGGATGGTTTCCCAAATGCCCAACTTTTCCGGATAAGTAATCTTAAACGTACCGTTTCCGCCATCATTCTTTATCATTTGCCTTACTATCTCATCTTCATATCTGGCCTTGTAAGAAGCGTAAGTGCAACCATCCAAATCTTTAGGACCAAGAATTGCACTCTTTTCCAGAACAGCAATGGCACTTATATCCTCCTTAAAAATTGTGGCTAAGGCTACGGCATCAAAAGGTCGTTTTTTAGTTTTATAACTAACAATACTTTCTAGAGGGCAAAGTGCCAAATCTGCTTGACCAAGTTCCACTTTTTTGACGGGGGTTACCGAATAGTTATCACTATCCGGCGTTATTAGAGCTACTTCCAATCCTAAATCGGAGTAATACCCCTTCTCTTTTGCCACGTAAAAACCAGTATGGTTGGTATTCGCAGTCCAGTCCAATGCAATTTTAAGTTTTTTCATATTATTCCGTTTTTAAGTGAATATTGTCAGGGCTGCAGAACGGCATCCCTGTATTTTACTTTCCAATTCCAAAAACCATAAAAGGAGAAGGCAAAATATACTACGGTCAATAAAGTATATATGTTCAAGTCTTTTGTTAAATACAAATAAATAGTAGCTCCGTTGATTACTATCCAAAATAGCCACGCCGCTATGTACTTTTTAACTTCTAAATAACTGGCTACAAAACTGAAGCCCGTTGTAGTGGCATCGAAATAAGGGCTATCCGCATCTGTAAAATTCGAGAAGAACCAACCCAAGGAAATCGCACCTAAACTACCTAAAACAATGCTTACCAAAAGTGTTTTCTTAGGTATTTTAACAATCGTAACGGGTATATTCTGCTCGTACTTAGTAGTCCATAACCAAAACCCATAAACGCCAATAATAACATAGTAAACAAATAAGACCGCTTCTGAATATAGATTGTTCTGATAAAAGATAACAATACTTAATAAAGAGGAGGCTATGCCGAACAACCAGCATATTCTTTTTTCGTGTATCAAGAAATAAAGATAGGCCAAGCCGAATACCACCGCCATTATTTCTAGACTTAAAGCTATATTTTCGGTATTCACTTAAAACTGATTTAAGTACTGCTTATAATAGTCTTTTCCACTTCCTTTGAACGAACCGAACTGCATATTGGCCTGTGGTTTCGGCAAGGAAAAGAAGGCAAACGAAAATCGTTGCTCCATTCTATTTTCCGGGAGTACTACACCATGATTCAAAGCCTTAATTTTTCCATTGGACATTAGTTCCATTAAATGACCCGGAAAGAGCACTACCTCATCTATGCTGTCTAAAACAACCTTATCTCCAGAGGATTTCTCGTATGAAAAGCCAGACTCAAGTCCAAAGAGAAATATGGAAAACAAAGAAACATCGGTGTGGTATGAAAGTCGTTCTGAGAGTTCTATATTATGGACGCTATTCGTTAACTCCGGATAAAAATTACAGGACACCATGTGGCTAACGTGGTTCTCATAGAAAATATTAAACTTACTAAAACCTAGTCTCTTTAATATTTCTTTCTCCAATTCTCTGATCAAAAGCAACTGCTCCGGAAATTCTTGGCTTAAATATTGCTGAAAAGGTTGCGGGAAATTTTCTTGGTCACTTATATCAGAAAGCACAAAGGAGTGTAACAAATCGCTGTCATACTGGTTTAGACTGTCTGTCTGACCCATATAGGAATAGCCATCAAATGCAACCTCTAATTTCTTCTGGGAATACTTCATTCTTTTAGATAAGGGCAGCACTAAGAACCGTTGTAAAGCGGCTCTTAGCTTACTATCCTTTAAAGCAGGGATATTGGTAGTTATAAAACCATCCCTATGATGTAGTTTCAAATCCTGAAACATCCTTTCCCCTAAAAATTGACCGTTGCCCCAAGTAAAAAGTTTATTCCCGCCTGCGGATAAAATCCAGCACCTTCAATTGTGGTAATTACATTTGGGTCCGAGAAATCATCATCAAAAGTGAAGAAGTATCCGTTAGACTCAAACTTAGCATCAAATATGTTGTTTACCAGTCCGGAGAATACGATACTCTTTAAAAAACCATCACATTTTAACTCATACTGCACATTAAAATCTGTTTGGGAATAGGCATCTAATATAGATGTCTCCGAATCGATGTTGCCCATGTATTGCTCCCCTACATATTTAGATAAAAGGGATACTTGAAAAGTATCGGTAGGGCTATAGGTAAACATATTGCCAAAAATGATATTGGGCGAATATGCAATATTGGTATTCCCCAACTCCTGCAGCACACCATCTCGCTGAAAAACGAAATCCTGGTTCTTATTTGTGCTTAGGGCTATGTTGGGTTGTATGCTGAATTTATCATTGAATCTAATGGACGCATCAATCTCCAGTCCCAATCTATAACTGTCTCCTACGTTTTCCCGTAAGGGTGCGCCAACATCGTTTAATTCACCTGTTAGGACCAGTTGGTCTTTATAGTTCATGTAATAGATGTTGGTATTCAATTGTATGTCCGGAGATACATAACGCCACCCCAGTTCAAAATCGTTAAGCCTTTCTGGTCTTGGATTTCCGCTTTCGTAGTCGTTTCTATTAGGTTCGCGGTTAGCTACGGCATAGGAAAAATAGAAGTTGTTGTTCCGGTTTAAATCGAAGGTAACTCCTGCCTTGGGATTGAAAAAATTAAAGGTATCGTCTACCAGACCGGTATCTTCCCCGTTTGCACGGTACCCCACTCTTCTATATTGAAGATCTCCATACAGTGACCATTGCGTATTTAATTGGTAATTGGCCTTGGTGTACATGTTAAAATCTGTCTTGGTAGAGTTATCGTCGTAGTAACGATCCCTAATTTCACTATCGCTAGCAAAACGTGCCCAAATTACCTCCCCAAAATGATCTCCTTCATACTTGTTCCAACCGCCACCGATAATCAGGTTTAGTTTGTCCTTAACATAGTTTGCGGAGAACACCGTGCCATAGAAATCATTATCCAGCCATCGTCTGCGAATTAAATCGGTCGTATTTACTACCTCACCATTAACGGTTAACGGCTCAAAACCATAGGTCTCGAAATCGTCATCTTCCCGGAATTGCTCAAAAAAGCCTCTCCCACGAGTGTAATGTAGGGCCACGTTAGTACTCCAAGTATCGGATATTTGTTCATTCCATAACAACTGTGCATGATCCTGTTTGTAATTATCTACCTCGTTATCATAGAATTGTGTATTTCCATTTTCGTCCGTATATATACCTGCCGGATTAAAAGTTCGATCACTTTCCAATGTTGCTGCGTCTATACCGAACCAAGATTGATAGGTAATCTCATGCCCACCGAACAATAAGGCCTTGATGAGGGTGTTATCATCCTTATAAGCTCCTTGCAGAAAGTAGGAATCCATATCGGCACGTGCCCGATCTATGTATCCATCCGAGTTTATTTGTGATAAACGTCCGGAAATCTCTATATGATCGTTCAATAATCCGGTGCTGAATTTTATGTTACTCCGCAGGGTATTGAAACTTCCTACGGAAGATGAAATTTGCGCATAGGCTTCTTCCGAAAAACCATCTGTCAATAAATTCAAACTTGCACCAAAGGCTCCCGCCCCGTTAGTAGAGGTACCTACCCCACGTTGCAACTGCAAACTCTCCGTAGAGGAAGCAAAGTCTGGCATATTTACCCAGAACGTGCCTTGAGATTCGGCATCGTTATACGGTATGCCGTTAATGGTTACGTTTACCCTCGTGGCATCACTACCACGTACCCGTATACCGGTATACCCTATTCCCGCTCCTGCATCGGAGGTGGTGACCACAGATGGTAGAAAGTTCATCAAAATAGGAATATCTTGACCTAAATTTCGAGGTTTAATATCCTCCTTTGTTAAGTTGGAAAACGTTACGGGAGATTCCTTGGTTACCCTAATAGCGGAAACGAAGACCTCGTCTAGCACTACTTTTTTACCTTCTATGGAATCCGCTGGTTGTTGTTGGGCCTGTGAGGCCATTGTTAGGCCGAATATGGCCAATGTTGTGAAAATAGTGTACTTCATTCGTAAAATAGTTTACGAATAAAAGGGGCTATTATTCTAAGTTAAAATTAAATTTTTAGTTGCCTTCCAAAACTTTTTTGGCGCAACCGTGCGTTACCTAATAGCGATTATCGCTTCCCTTGGCGGCATTACCCGCCCAGGTTCTTTGGGTATAATCTCAGCTTTATCCTGAACTCCGTTCAGGACCAGCCTGATTTTTGTTCGGGACTTAGCACCCCTTTGAGATGATACAAATGTAAGACAGCATTTTCATCTTTCATACCATAGAATGAAAAAAAATCGCTCCTAAACAATTAACATATGCTAAAGGCTTAGCGGGCCTCATAAAACGTACATAGTATATATGAGCGGATTCAGCACTAAGCTTACTCAAAAAATTATAATCAGTTATTTGCTGCTGGTGATACTTGCCGTTATCGCTTCTTCTTACGTGTACTCTGAAATTAGTGATTACCTCGCTACAGAATCTACCACGGAAAACGATGTTAAACTGCTTAAGACAAATACGTTCGTATCACAATTATACGAAGCGGAAAGCCTATCTGAACTGGCACTTCAAACTCGAAAAAAGAGCGATTTCAATACCTATAAACAACATATTGAGACCCTATACAAAGACATTGATGAACTTAGAGGGTTGAGCACCCAAGAACAACAATTGATGCTATTGGACAGCCTACAGCTATTATTGGAGCAAAAGGTGCTTAACACAAACGTACTTAGAAAGCTTAAGACCCAAGACCAGACCAGCGCAGCTATTGATATGGCCTTGGAACAATTTGAACAAATGGAAGCCAACCTAGGCGTTATCACTGCTGAGGGTTTAGCTCCAAATCTGGAAGAATTATCTCCTAAAGCTCAAGAAGCCATCGAAAAAGTAGCCCACTACCTAAACAGCAATATCCCAACCGATGAATCCAACGAGGATAAAGCAAGACGAGCCGATAGTGTCTTAAACGTTTCAAGGTCTTTGTTGCGAGAGGTGAAAGAAGAGAACATGCTTAACCTCCAAGCTTTGACCAAGCAAGAACGCACTATCAACAGAACCAATTTGGAACTCTCGCAACAGTTAGGCTATATTCTAGCTTCCTTTGAAAAGGAAATTTTGGTAAATAGCATCAACGATACAATCAAAAAGGAAACCGCCCTTAAAAGGAGTATTCGGTTAGCAAGCGGTGCAGCCCTCCTAGGGTTTTTAGTTGTGGTGGTTTTTATTTTTATTCTCAATAGAGATTTTTGGAAGGCCAATCTTTACCGTAAAAAATTAGAAAAGGAAAAAAAATTCACGGACGTCTTACTGAAAAGCAGGGAACGTTTAATCCGCACTGTGAGTCATGATGTCCGCACTCCTCTCAACACTATTTCAGGTTACACGACACTATTGGAAGATTCAAAAATTTCACAACAACAGCAGAACTATATTAGTAACATAAAATCGGCAACAGGCTATATGACCAACCTGGTCAATGACCTGTTGGATTTTTCGCAATTGGATGCGGAAAAAATGAAGCCCGAAAAAATTGACTTCAACCTTGCTGACCTATTGACCGAAACAGCTCAGCATATCGCAACGGCCCATGCCAACGAAGACATTTCCTTGACTCTAAAGATTGAGAATACCCTAGAACGACCTATTGTCAACGACCCGGTTAGAATACGACAGATTATCGCAAACCTTATCGGTAATGCCTTTAAATTTACCTTGGTCGGAGAAATTTTGGTAAAAGCAAATATCATCGACACTCTAGAACCCAATCTGGTTCAAATTTCCATTTCCGACACCGGGGTCGGTATTTCAAAAGAACAACAAGAGGTTATTTTCAACGAATTTGAGCAAGCACCGGACCATAGAGGCAAAAATTACCATGGTTATGGTCTAGGTCTGTCCATAGCCAAAAAACTAACCCAACTTTTAGGAGGTTCTCTAACACTAGAAAGTGAAGTAGGAAAAGGTAGTGTTTTCACCCTAAAGTTTCCGCTCGTTTTTGGACAGGAAGAACAAAAAAATGTAACCAAGGCACCACCTATTGCCCTTCAAAAACCATTGCGAATACTTATTATAGATGACGATACGGCCTTTCTTCATCTATTAGGGGAAATGTTACGTAGCGAGAACATTACGCCAATACTCTATAGCGATTTTAACCTTGTTCCCATGGCAGATGCCGACCTAGCCTATGACCTGGTATTGACCGATATTGAAATGCCTAAGGTCTCCGGTTTTGATATTGTAAAGCAATTGCCCGAAGGAAAGTATGACCATTATAAAAATCAGCCCATCCTAGCTATGACAGGGAGGAAAGATTTGAAAAAAGAAGTTTTCACCTCCAAAGGATTCCTTACGGTGTTAAGAAAACCTTTCTCTAAATCGGAACTTTTGCAGGAGCTGGGAATTTTGAACCTAGTTGACAAGATGGTTCACCATGGAGTTTCAGCAAGTCTTAAGGGAAATGGTCTTTATCATACAGGTTTGCTAGAATCCTTTCTCGGGGATGATGGTATGGCCATTCAGCAACTTTTGGAAACGTTCCGAAAAGACACCATTGAAAATCAGAAATCCTTAAAAATCGCATTTTTAAACAAAAGTGCGACAACCCTTAGCTCAGCAGCCCATAGAATGTTGCCCATGTTTCGTCAACTTCAAATTACAGAGGCCATTCCAATTTTAGAAGTATTAGAGGAGATTCCCTTAGATTATGATAACTGGAAAAATATAAAAATCGATTTTGATAAGCTGCATAGGTTCCTAGATAAACTACTGGAAACCCTAGAGAATGACATGACTAAATCTCCAGTTTATAATGGCTAATTCTATTATATAGAGTTTTTCTGGTTATCCTAAGCATCTTAGCCGCTTTGGACTTATTATAATTAGTACGTTTTAGAGCTTTTAATATTTGTTCTTTTTCAAATTCTTCCTTGGACAGGTCCCTATTCGCATCGTTTTCTAACCCCTTGCTCAATTCTTGGGGCAAAACATTTGGTTCTATTCTCTCCCCTTGAGAAAGTAATACGGCCCGTTTTATGACATTTTGAAGCTCTCTAATATTTCCCGGCCAATTATAGTTTCTAAAAATATCCCAAGCTTCTTCAGAAAATCCCAAGATATGCTTATTCAGTTCCAGGTTGGATACTTCTAAAAAATGATTGGCAAAGACGGGTAAGTCTCCTTCCCTTTCTGTTAATGCAGGAATACGAAAAGAAAACTCATTTAATCTATGGTACAAATCGTCTCGAAAAGTGCCTTTTGCAACACCCTTTTGTAAATCTTCATTGGTTGCGGAAATTACCCGTACGTCTACCTTGATCTCCTTGTTGCTCCCAATGCGTTTTATTTTACGTTCCTGTAACGCCCTTAAAAGCTGTATCTGATTTTCATAGGATAAATTCCCTACTTCATCCAAAAAAAGAGTTCCTCCATTGGCCGCTTCAAAACTTCCTATCTTATCTGAAATAGCACCCGTAAAACTACCTTTTAGATGACCAAAAAATTCACTGGCTGCCAACTCCTTAGGTATAGCGCCGCAATCTAACGCAATAAAAGCTTTATCTTTTCTTTTACTATTTGCATGAATAGCCTTTGCAGAAACCTCCTTCCCCGTTCCGCTTTCTCCTACTATTAAAACCGACATATCGGTTGGAGCCACCAAAGAAATATAGTTATTCAGCTCTTGGGCTGCATCACTTATAAACTTTAGCTTCCCTTTTGAAGAACCTGTTTTTAAGATTGAGGATGATCCCTGTTTTGGGGATGATTGTTCATTATGCATGTGCTTCTCCTTATCCTCGGATTCAGACATCTTTAATGCCTTGTCAATACTATTAAGAAGCTGATCTGGTGCAAAGGGTTTGGCAATATAATCGAAAGCCCCCTTCCTCATCGCATGTACTGCGGTAGTTACCTCCGCATAGCCTGTCATTACTATAACTTGGGTTTTCCCCCTTATTTGAGAGAAAAGCTGCAACCCATCATATGCTGGAAGTCTTAAGTCTGCAAGGACTACATCGTAAGGGTGGTTCTTTAATCTTTCCTCGCCATCTAGACCTGTGTGACTGACATGTACCTGAAAATTTTTTCTTGTTAGGAACTTCTGGAGCATTTGTGCGAAGGAGATATCATCTTCAATAATTAAGATTTTGGGCATGGGGCAATCGTATGTGTTCCCTATATCTACGTAAAAAAAGCAGAAAACAGCTACCTCTCTTTCAAAAAACAGCCTATTAAGAGCAGTGTAAAAATTAGTCTAGCGCCTCACTATCAATTAATACCTCCATTATCCTGTGCAATTAAGTTTTCTTTGTATGCCCTTGGTTTAGGTATGGGTTGAATTTTTAGTTTAATCCTTAGGTACTCCTGTAAACGATAGGATTCTAGAACATCGGCCATATCAGAAGATTCCTGACTTGACAACCGCTTTAGTAGATTATACTTTGCTTTGGCAGATAGGCTGTTATCTGATTTCACAGCCTGTTTTTTAACCAAATATTTTGCAACGGTAGATTTAAATTCCAATGTTTGATCTACCCCCATTACCAAACGCGGTTGATATTCAGCCGTAATTTCTGTGGCTTCTTTACGTATATTCCTATCTATCTTCAGCGCATATAAGGTTTGCCCATGTGAAAACGATGTGTTACACAGGAAAAATAACATAAACATAAATTTGAATTTGAGTATCTGCAAAAAAAATATTTTCATTGTAAAAATTACTTTATCACCAATTAATTACTATCAAAATCTTATTTGAACAAAAAGGCAAATTATTGTGCTAACGCATTTTAGCTAACCCTTATTGACGTAGAGAATCTTTCTTCGATTCTGGCCTCACCAAAGGTTGGTAACGTTCTAGGAATTGTCTTTGAACAGCCATCATTCGCTCATGCATTTGGTCTAGATTCATAAAATCCCTGCCAAAATCGTTCTCAAAAAAATCATTGTTAAAAAAGCGTTTTGTAAATAGAGAGTCTTCCGTAAATAGTTTTCCGTAACCTTCCTTGTCAAAATCGAATTGTGAAAAATTTCTATAGAAACGAGATTGCAAGGACTTTAAAGTGCTGTCGCGATTAAAAGTTGCTAACTCATCTAAATCATTACCGGAGGACCAAGAATAAATGGAATCATAACGTATCATATTTCCCTCCTCGTCAAATTCCTTATTCACCTCCCAGTTACCTTCTGGTTCTTCCATCCCAATTTTCTCTTTCTTTTTCAGTTCTTTCTTGTTGCTTTCTTGGCTATTGCACCCTATAGTCATAAGTGCTACAAACAACGTTATAACAAACTTTTTCATCTTCTAAAGTTTTAGGTTTAACATCCTCATATTTTCCTGTCTTTATAATAATGGAAAGGGCATCAATTAAAAAAAGTGGAAATAGCAAAAGGAGGTCAGCGGTGCAGACCTCCTTCAATTTAACTAAGAGATTTTAATACTTCTCGCAGGCTTCTGTTTTGCCTCCTCCTTTTTGGGAAGGTGAATGCTCAACACGCCGTCTGTATATTCTGCTTTAATTTTGTCATCACTTACCGTTTCCGGCAATGAGAAAGAACGTTTAAAAGAAGCATATCCAAACTCTCTACGTGTATAACTCACCTCTTGATTTCCATCGCTCTCTTCCATCTCCGTAGAAATAGATAATAATTGGTTGTCTAGCTCAATATGAAAATCAGATTTTTTTTAGACCTGGCACGGCCATATCTACAAAGTAAGCATCTGCAGTTTCCCTGATATTTACCTTAGGCATGGTTAGGCCAGTATTAAAATTTGATGTAAAAACTGAGGGTAAGTCCCTATTGAACACTTCATCGATCCATGAAGACCATGTGGGTAAAGTAAGGCTATTCGAATTTCCATTTGCCTTACTTCCATTTCTTGTCGTTGTTAGATTACTCATAACTACAATAAATTTTAGGTTAAACAATAATTCAAATATTCTTTCTTTTTAAAAACAAATTAAATGCCAAAATAGTTATTGCCCACCAGTGACAGCTATCCTTTAAAATAATTTAAGAATTCTATGAAAAGAGTATTAAAAAAATGCAAAATAAAATGCCAGTCTGACATTTACAAAACCGGGCCTAATGACATTTTTTCAGAAATAGTGTTAACTATGTGCATTAGTTACGTTTCACAATGTTTTGTGCCCACTTCAGAAAATAGAAAAAGGTAGCACAAGGCTACCTCTTTCTGACCAAACCAACTTGATACAAACAAGTTTTACGATTTACATATCCAACCAATTCCCATACTCGTCCGCATACAAGGTACCCGAAGTACCATCCTCCAAAGAAACTTCTAACTTATATTGTTTACTCTCATTAACGTAGGCTTTGTTTATGGTAGATATAGGGTAATTTTTGCTTACTGCTTCAGTCACCGCCGTAGGTAATTCAGTAACATCAATTTCTGAGAAATCCTGATTTATAATTTCAATATTTTCTGCCTCAGCTGATACTTTCACTTCCTGAGCATTCTGTGCCATTACTGAAATACTGGCCATTGCGAACAATCCTATTAAAAACGACTTCTTCATGTTTCTTTTTTTTTAAGTTTTACTTCTATTCTATTTCAATTTTATAAAAGAAATAATAATGCCATAAGTCGAATATATTTTAAGGCATTAACAGTCAGTTATTTACTTGAAAGTGAGCGAATCTTAATTGGGTAAAACTGTTTCCATTTGAAACCTTCTGTATAACTTTTACTCAAAAAAGAAAGGAGCCGCATAAGCGACTCCCTTCACAACCAACCAAAAAAACCGAACTTCTAAACTCATTATTTAAACATCTGCAGGTTAATTCTTCAAAAAAATCCTGCTTCAACTCAATGTCGGGGGGATGTTTTAATTGGTGGCACCTTCATAGTCAATGGTTAGTGTTTCCACAAAGGTTTCATCTATATGTTCTATTCTTTCCGCAACTACTTCATCTGTAACGGTAGTTATTTTATTGTCTTCATTTAAAACTATGGAAGACCCCACCCAAAAACAGATGGTAAAGATTCCCAATAAAAGTGATTTTGATATGTCTTCCATTTATATTTTTATTATTCTTTTTCCCAACAGATTCTTGCTATAACACACAAAGAAGTTACACAGACCACTGTTCCTACCGCTGCAAACACCATCGTTACCATTTTTCTTTTTCTTTTGTTCTACATCTTATAAGACACGCTTATATTCACGAAGTCACTTTTCGCCAAAAAAAAAGCTGCGTAAGGCAGCTTTTTTCATATTTTTTTAGCGTATTTACTTCTTTTTGAACCAATTACCGTAGGAATCTATATAAACGGTTCTTCTAGTGCCGCTCTTTAAAACCATAATAAGCTTAAATTCTCCTTTGGAATTTTTGTAAACGGCTCCGAGTTTAGAAGTAGGGTACTGTTTCAATAATTCTTCAACTACAGGAGGAGTTAGTTCTTTTGAGCTTACTTTTTTGAAGTCATCTGTGATAACAACGTAAGAATAATCATCCCCTAAATTTATAATATCCTTGGCTCCTGCATTAAAAATCGTTCCAATGGCAACAAGTGCTAGTATCGCGTATCTTTTCATTCTATAATTTTAATATGATTATTGTAATCTACCCTATTTACGGACGCTAGCGGCTTACAGATGTTTACATACCCAACTTTTATATTTTTTTAACTATCGGAAAATTAAAAAAGCTGCCGAAGCAGCTTTTAACTAAACTAACAAACTATAGAGAACAATTACATTTCTAACCAGTTGCCTTCTGCATCTGCATATAAGGCTGCTGTACTACCGTCTTCTTTAGCGATTTCTAATTTATACTGTCCCTCGCTATTAACGTAGGCCTTGTTTAAAGTAGCACTAGGAAAATCTGTAGTCAAAGCATCAATCACTGCCTGCGGAAGGTCGGAGGTAGCAATCTCCGTGAAATCTTGAATAATAAATTCTTCCATGAGCATATCCTGAACTTTTGGTGCCTCTGCGGCATTTACAACTATTCCTCCCAATACGATTGCGATGACATAAACTAACTTTTTCATTTTATCTATATTTTAAATTAAACATTCTTTCTTGGTATGCTAGGAAAATTATACCAAGAAAAATATATAGATATAACTATTTGAAAATTAGATTTTTACAAACTAAAGCTATTTAAAAAGGATGGGTAAAACTGTCTAGAAATAACAGAAGTGTGTAACGCATACACACTTCTGTTGTTCAAGAAATAAAGTTAATTAACCTTGATGTGAGGGCTTTAATAAGTCGTTTACCGTTTTTACCGGATTGAAGGTGACCAAAGGTACCTCTACAAAAATAGTGTTCCAGTATGCCATGGCTCCATTCCATAGACCAGGCAGCTCTAAGGCCTTTAACTCCTTACCATCTTTAGTTTTACTTGTTATAAAGCCTTGTTTGTGATCTACGAATTTTAAAAGGTCCAGTTTCTCCCCTTTCTGATTACGTACCCCGCAAACCAAATCTACAGGGTTAAAATGGGTGGAATTCTTTAAGATAGCAACCTGTTTTTGGTCGTCCATATCTATTTGGGCCGATTCTATAATTTGAAGCGATAATTCTCCCTGTGCATTCGTTATCCAAAACGGACCACCTCCGGGCTCACCTTCATTCTTTACCATACCACAGACCCTAATGGGGCGTTGCAACTTTTCTTGAAGAGCTTTTAATTGTTCTTCCTTTGTAAGACGATCATAATCGCCAGCGAATCTAGCATTAAGCTTGGACTCTAAAAATTGTTTTATTTCAGCACTTTGGTTCTCATCAACACCATCACCTTGTATTAATCTCATATAATCAAACGCCTTTTTCTGTGCATTTAGTAATACTCCCGCCAATATCTTTTTGCTTTGGGCCACGGCATCCGCATCGCGCATCACCGCTACATTATCTATGTTCTTGATGAAGATAATATCCTCATCTTGCTCGTTTAAGTTTTCAATCAAAGCGCCATGACCTCCAGGTCTAAACAAAACAGAGCCGTCATTGTTCCTAAATGGCTTGTTGTTCATATCTACGGCAATAGTATCGGTGGCCGATTTTTGGAATGAGTAACCCACAGTAAATGCCGTTCCCGTAGCTTCCGAAACCCTAGTCCCGACTTGCGAAAACTCTTCCTTGAACATTTCCTCATGCTGTTCAGAAATGGTAAAATGAAGTTTGGCATTGCCCTTGGAGGCGCCATAGAGTGCGCCCTCTTTTAAATGCTCTTCAAAAGGCGTTGCCGTATTGTTGTCATATTGATGAAAAGGCAGTAACCCCTTTGGATAAAAACCGTAATTAAGTGCATCTTCTCCCATCATTTCAGAAACGAATGCATATACCTCTTCACCTTTGGTAGCACTTTCTTGATTAAGCCTATCCTTGACTTTTTGGTAAAAAGGAAAGTTTTTAATCCCTTCAGCAAATACCTTAAGGTCCTTATCATTGGATCGCTCTAAGTATGCGTCAAAGGTTTCTTCCGTTGGATCGTAAGCATCCAGAAAATTGAATAAGGCTTTGAACATACGGGAGGCGGCACCGGAAGCCGGAACAAATTTTAATATGGAAAGGTTCTTGGCATTAGTTTCGTAACTACGAACCAAATCTTCTTCCTCTTCTTTGGTAAACCTATAAATACCATCACCGACTACCGCGGCGCGTTGTAAATTAACGAAGGGGATTCCTTCCTTAAATGTTTCAATCTGTGCGCTTACCTTCGTTTCGGATATCCCTTTAGACTTTAACTGTTCCTTATCTTTCTCCGTAAATTCCATCATTTCTCTAATAATTTATCTATGTGTGCTATGGCCGTTTTTAAACGCTCCTTTTTATTTCCCTTTAATATAATAAAATTACGCCCGTATTTCTCTAATGTATTTTTAAAATAAGAAAACATTTCTTCTCGCTCCTCAGGTTTATCCCGTAAATCATCTGCCTCCCAGGGAATATCTATGTAGGTTAAAAAATACAGGTCATATTTGTTCCGCAAGGCATGTTTTTCAAGAATAGGGTCACAATTACCAATATAATAGGCCTCCGAATATACTTTGGTCTCCAATAAATCTGTATCGCATATCAGAATTTCTGTAGCTTTTTTGGTCAGACTATTTTCCAATCGCATTTGCCCAGCAGCAATGGGCAACAAATCATGCGGTTCACAGGTCTTCCGCTCATTGTTCCATTTTCGCTGTAAGTACTCCCGTGCGTACTCTGGCACCCAGACTGTATTATAATGTCTGGCCAACTGCTCCGAAAGGGTCGTTTTTCCTGTTGATTCCGGCCCGAAAAGGACAACTTTTAAGAGGTCTGAAGGTTGTTGTTTATACTTTTCTTCCATGCGAGATAACCGTAAATAGCAATAATGGTAAATAAAAAGAACTGGAGCGATGTAAATATAAGTCCTTTGTACAAATACAGAGGAACAGATATGATATCTCCAATTATCCAATATATCCAGTTTTCTAACTTCTTCTTGGCCATGAGCCACATCCCTACAAAAAAGATAGCGGTCGTAAAGGTGTCTACGTATGCCGTCCAGTTATTGAACTTATCAAAAATCCAATAGATAACACAAACAAATAGGATCGTGGATACAAAGAGGGCAACCGACCATTTTTTTTCTTGCAGCGTAGTTCTTGTAACGGGTGTAAAATGACTGTCATCCACTTTCCTTGTCCAAACGTACCAGCCAAATACACTCATGGAAAAGTAGTAAGCGTTAATCAACATATCTCCCAATAAACCGAATACCAGAAGAATATAAACGAATATTCCCGTACTTATAATCCCTGTAGGGAATACAAGGATATTTTCTTGTTTGGAATACCATACGCTTAGAAAGCCAAAAAATACCCCGATCATCTCCAATACGATTAGATGTGATGGTGTATCTTGATACTGGGCAAAAATCCAATCAAAAAAGAGGCTCATAATCGCTTCTGTCAGATTTTACCAACTTCATGTACAATAAGCCTTTATCCATAAGTTCAAAGGCTATTTTTATTTCCTGATGTAAAACCTTCATTACAGCATCGTATTCGCCATAAACCTGGGTGCTCAGCGGATTCTCAAGGACGGTTAAGCCAGAATTCCTTAGTTTTTTAATAAAGTTGATAATGTGTTCTTCGAAATCATCCTGCAAGGGTGAGAATGTAAGCTCTACGGATATATTCATGGTTGTTCGTTTTTCGTTTTTCGTTTTTCGTTGTATAAATTATAGTGAGGTCTTATACCTCTCGCAGCGCATATACACAAGTAAACCCTTCAAACTCTAAAAAATTAATATTGTATTGCGATCGGTCTCCCTTATATAATATTTCTGCGCTGGTGCTCTCGTCCGAAAAAGAGAAATCGGAGACGTTTATATGATGTAAAAAACTGATTCCTTGTTGTCCGTAGATTTTATAAAGCGATTCCTTTGCCCCCCACACTATGGTCAACTTTCTAACTATGGCCGCAGTATTGGCCAAAGTCCTATATTCTTCAAACGGAGTGAATTTATGTGCTATCCTTAATATCTTATCACGTTGCATTTCAATATCAATACCCACTTCATCACTACTACTAATAATGATGCCCGTAAAATTATGGGAATGGGTTATTGAGATGTATTTGCCATCTTTTAAATGAGGTTTGCCCGCTTCATTATAAATTAAATCTTTGTCCACGTAATTGTACAAGACCAAGAGATGACGAATGCTCAAAAACGCTCTTCGGTGCATTTCAGATTTCATACCGTCATAACGAAGTTGGCAATTTTGACTCAAGAAGATACCCTTAGACAAATATTCTTCTGATTCTTCAACCTTCCAAATGGCAATGGAAGTATCCTTATTTACTGTTATAGTTTTGTAAAGCGGCATGGGATTCTTTGTCTATTTCGTACCTTTGCAGCGCAATAAAAAAGCTATACGCTTACAAACGAAAGTAAAAAGAAAAAAAGATATGAGCACCAAAACTATTCCATTTGTACCTTATAAAGTAAAGGATATTAGTCTAGCCGGATGGGGAAGAAAAGAAATTGATTTAGCAGAAGCTGAGATGCCGGGATTAATGGCATTACGGGAAGAATATAAGGACGAGCAACCCTTGAAGGGTGCACGTATAGCAGGTTGCCTGCATATGACCATACAAACGGCGGTCCTTATTGAAACTTTGGTAGCCCTAGGTGCGGAAGTTACATGGAGTTCTTGCAATATCTTCTCTACACAGGACCAGGCTGCCGCTGCCATTGCAGAAGCAGGCGTACCGGTCTATGCTTGGAAAGGAATGAACGAGGAAGAGTTTGATTGGTGTATAGAACAGACCTTATTTTTTGGGGAAGACCGCAAGCCCTTAAATATGATTTTGGATGACGGAGGTGATCTTACCAACATGGTGCTCGATAGATATCCAGAACTTGCTTCTGGAATCAACGGACTTTCCGAAGAGACAACTACTGGTGTACACCGCTTATATGAGCGTGTAAAAAATGGCACATTACCTATGCCTGCAATCAATGTAAATGATTCTGTAACCAAATCTAAGTTCGACAATAAGTATGGCTGTCGTGAAAGTGCGGTAGATGCCATTCGCAGAGCTACGGACACCATGTTAGCGGGTAAAAAAGTGGTCGTTGCAGGATATGGAGACGTTGGTAAAGGTACCGCGGCATCTTTTAAAGGAGCTGGTTCTATTGTTACCGTAACAGAAATTGACCCTATTTGTGCGCTGCAAGCATGTATGGACGGTTTTGAAGTAAAAAAGCTGGAAACCGTTATCGGCAATGCAGACATCGTAATTACCACTACGGGAAACAAAGATATTATCAGAGCTGAGCATTTCGAAGCCTTAAAGGACAAGGCCATCGTTTGTAATATTGGTCATTTTGACAATGAAATTGATATGGCGTGGTTGAACAACAATCATGGCAATACCAAAGATGAAATAAAACCACAAGTAGATAAGTACACTATTAATGGTAAGGATATTATTATTTTGGCCGAAGGCCGATTGGTAAATCTAGGCTGTGCGACGGGGCACCCTAGTTTTGTAATGAGTAACTCCTTTACTAACCAAACTTTGGCACAAATAGAATTGTGGAACCATAAGGACAAGTATGAAAACGATGTGTACATGCTGCCAAAACATTTGGATGAAAAAGTAGCGAAATTACACCTGTCGCGTTTGGGAGCGGAACTTACGGAACTAAAGAAAGACCAAGCAGATTATATTGGGGTAACCGTTGAGGGACCCTTTAAACCCGAGTATTACAGATACTAAGCCTTACGCTCGCATAGCTAATGCCATAAAAATTGTACAACCCTTACGCCTTTTCTTGAAAAGGACGTAAGGGTTTCTTTATTTAGTGCGATATTTACAGGCTCAACGGACTTGCTATGCAAATTTTACTTACCGGTGCCACGGGAACTTTAGGCTCCCAAATTTTGTTTTCCTTATTGGAGGAGAAGTTCACCAGCATTCAAAACATATACTTGCCCGTTAGAGATAAAAAATCGGTTTCTTCTAAAGAACGTATTCGCAAAATGCTACAAAGTGATTTTGCTCCTAAATTCATTAAGAACAACCTTACTGCTATACGGGCTAAAATCACGGTAGTGTCCGCAAAGGATATGCTATATCCTGAACGTTTTTTAAACGAAGAGCGAATTACCCATTTCATACATTCCGCTGGATTTGTTAACCTATCTACCTCGCCTGATGCGAAAGATGAGATTTTTAGAGAGAATTACGACTTTACAAAATCCATCTTTGAGGCCTATGCCAAGTATATAGACAAGTTCATTTATATAAGTACCGCTTTCTCCGCAGGAAATGTGGGGGGATTGCTAAAGAACGACTATCTGCAGACCGCTCCTACAGCACATAGAAACCATTACGAGGCCTCAAAATACGCATCAGAGAAGTACTTGACCCAAGCAGGAGCGGCGGCAGACATTCCTGTTCAAATTTTAAGACCGAGTGTACTTGGGGGCAATATTATGGATACGCCAAATTTCTTTATTTCTAAATATATGGTGTTTTATCTTTTCGCTAAGTTCTTTCATAGAAACACCTCTGCGGATACCGTTCGTATTACCGCGCACTCGGAAAGTGGTTTGAATATAATTCCAACGGATTATGCGGCCAAAGTTATCGTGGCCGTTTTAGATACCGCTATAGACCAACTGAACATCGTACATTCTAAAACAACACATATCACTAAGGGAATTACAAAAATCTTAGAGACGGTAGCTTTTGACAATTTTAGCATTACACAGAATTTAGTAAACACCACCTCTGGTTTTGAGTCTAAACTAGAACAGTTTTATTACGACACCATAGGCGTGCACTTAACGCCATACCTCACCTCCGAACCTTGTGAATGGGACACCACATTACTGCAACAAATATTGCCCATGCCAACTTATAATCTCAACGACTATTTAGGAGAAACCATCAAATTTGCCAAGATTAATGGTTTTAAAAATCAGCAGTGGTAGTACCCCAATAAGCTTGGCACTTTAATTTAAATTTATCTTTTGTGCAATCTCTTCTAATTTTTCAAGGTTTTACCGTTCTTCGTACTAAATAATAGGAAATGGTTGTATTTGTAGATATGGATGAGGTGCTAGCAGACACCTACGGGGCACATATAGAAATTTATAATACTGAATTTAATGGAAGCCTAACTTCAGAAAAATGTTCGGGAACCGAAGTATGGAAAATGGTTCCGGAAGCCCATCAAGAAAGTGTTCGCAAGCATGCGGCCAGGAGAGGTTTCTTCAGGGACTTAAAAGTAATTGAACAAAGCCAAGAAGTACTTCTAAGAATTTCTAAGGTACATGATGTATACATCGCATCTGCGGCAATGCAGTTCCCCAATTCACTGGAGGAGAAAAGCGACTGGTTAGATGAGCATTTTCCTTTTATACCCTGGCAGAACAGAATACTATGTGGCCACAAACACATTTTAAAAGGAGATGTCCTAATAGATGACCGTAGTTACAACCTTAAGAATTTTGATGGTAGGGGAATCCTTTTTACCTCACCTCATAATGTTAATACAGAAGGTTTAGAAAGAGCCGATTCTTGGTTGGAGCTTGGAGAGAAATTATTGTAACCGCAATAAAATTAAAAACCCCCACTATATAGTGAAGGTCTTAATTTTTAAGAAGTGGACTATTAAGCTTCGAAAGGCTCAATAGAAACAAAGGATTTACCTCCTGCTTTCTTTTCAAATTTTACCATACCATCTACACGCGCGTGTAATGTATGGTCTTTCCCGGCATATACGTTTTCACCAGGATTATGTCTTGTTCCTCGCTGTCTAACGATAATGTTACCAGCGATGGCAGCTTGGCCACCAAATATCTTAACACCTAAGCGTTTCGATTCCGATTCCCTACCGTTTTTAGAACTACCTACACCTTTTTTATGTGCCATTTTGTTACGGTTTTAAGTTCCCGCTCTTTGTCGGGATATAAGTTATACTTAAGCAGTGGACAATTATGCCTTACCGCCGTCTAATTCATCTTGCCATTTCTTCAGCTCGTCCCATTTACCTTCAGCAGCTAATTTAGCTTGTGCAGGCCATGTATCCGTTACATGATTGCCACGAACATCTGCTATAATTTCTGAGATTTTAGCCGGTTTTGCTTTTGCCAATTCAGCGAATGTTGAAATACCTGCAGCAATTAACGTCTCAGCTATTTTGGGTCCAATACCTTCAACCTTCTTCAAATCGTCCGCCTTAGCTTTAGTTGCTTTTGGCGTAGCGGCTTTTTTGGGAGCAGCCTCTTTCTTAGGGGCTACTGCTTTTGGCGCAGCCTCTTTTTTAGGAGCGGCCTTTTTGGGCTCTGATTTTACATTCTTTGCACCTTTCGCAACAATACTTTCTATTACGATTTCAGTCAATGACTGTCGGTGTCCGTTTTTCTTTCTGTAACCTTTACGTCTTTTCTTGTGAAAGACAATTACCTTGTCACCTCTTAGGTGCTTAATGACTTTGGCCTCAACAGCGGCTCCGTCTATAGCCGGGGCGCCAATGGTTACGTTCTTACCGTCATCTAAAAGAAGAACATTGTCAAAAGTTACCTTTTTCCCTTCTTCTGTTTGCAAACGGTGAACGTACACTTTTTGGTCTTTTGCAACTTTAAATTGCTGCCCTGCCATCTCTACAATTGCGTACATATTGTTAAAAATGTATAATTAAAACCTATTGGATTTTTTCCAAAGGCGGCTGCAAATATACTTCTTATTGATTAATCTACAAGGCTTTTTGTTAGAATTTACGCGCTTTTAGACTCTAAATTATTAGAAGATTTGAAAAGCTGCATAAATGACAGTGTTAATACTAAAGTGGTACTAAAGCCCATTACGGCAACGACCAAGAAAACAATGGCTTCAAAGCTCTCGTATTCCTTGGCCCATTTGGTAGAAAGTTCTTCTAGAAAACCAGGATTCAACTCGGTAGCATACAGTGCAAAGAACAAGGTAAAAATAAGTGTCGCCACACCCCCTGTTATCAACCCTGCCATAAATCCATTTCCGTAACTAAAAGAAGCTCCCTTTTTCAATTTGTAATATTTAATCGCTTCATAAATAGCGAATCCCGTTACCACAGCGTTAAAAAGGCTGTAAAAAACGTTGGTATGAACCCCCAAAAGAGAAAGTATTAAGAAATAGGCAATTAAACATCCGGAAGCGGCGATACCAAATCTAATGGGAAGCGCGTAATTTTTCATAGTCTAAGATTTTTGTTAGTCACTTTACAGTAAGTTAATAAATAAGCAGATAAAAAGTATCTAATTTCTTGTTAAATGAAAAAGCTTCTTTAATTAATCATCCCACAAAACCTTAAATTCGTGTAACAATTAAAACAAACTTCATACTTATGTGAAGTATGAAAATTAAACACTAGACAAAATGAAAAACAAACTACTCATGGCCTCGGCCATTTTATTTTCCTGTGTAGTAAGCATTGCCCAAGAGGTAAAGTACGAAGAGTACGAATTGGACAACGGCCTACATGTAATACTTCATAAAGATAATAGTGCTCCGGTAGTAACAACTGCCGTCATGTATCATGTGGGAGGTAAGGATAGAACAGAAGGCAGAACCGGATTCGCCCATTTTTTTGAACACTTATTGTTCGAAGGAACAGAAAACATAGAGAAAGGTAAATGGTTTGAAATTGTTTCATCCAACGGAGGTAAGAACAATGCGAACACCTCTCAGGACAGAACTTACTACTATGAAGTTTTTCCCTCCAATAACTTAAAACTAGGCCTTTGGATGGAAGCCGAACGCATGTTACATCCTATCATTGACCAGAAGGGTATCGATACCCAGCAAGAAGTTGTTAAAGAAGAGAAAAGACTTCGTTACGACAACTCGCCCTACGGTCAATTATTACCAGTACTTGGGGCAAACCTCTTCAAAAAGCACCCCTACAAGGACCCTAATATTGGGTATATGAAAGACTTGGATGCCGCTACGTTAGAAGATGTTGTTGCCTATAACAAGAAGTACTATGTTCCCAACAACGCTGCTTTAGTTGTTGCAGGTGATATTGATATCGCAGAAACTAAAAAAATTATCAACGACTATTTTGCACCAATCCCAAGAGGTGCCGATATCGTTAGAAATTTCCCTAAGGAAGACCCTATTACGGAAGAGGTTAGAGTAAAAGCTTACGACGCCAATATTCAAATCCCTGCGGCAGGTATTGCTTATAGAACACCAGGATTTGCTGAACGCGATGCTTATGTTCTTGATATGATATCTACCTATTTAAGCGATGGAAAAAGTTCAAAGCTTTACAAGAAGATGGTAGATGAGCAAAAGCAAGCTTTACAAGTAGGCGCTTTTAATATTCCACAAGAGGATTATAGTATGTATTTGGTTTTTGCCCTTCCTGTAGGTGAAACTTCATTGGAAACTTTAGTGGCGGAAATGGAAGAGGAAATCGCTAAAGTTAGAACAGAACTTATCTCTGAAAACGATTATCAGAAACTTCAAAATAAGTTTGAAAACCAATTCGTAAATTCAAATTCTAGCGTTGAAGGAATTGCCAATTCCCTTGCTAGATATCATGTGCTTTATGGTGATACCGAACTCATCAATAAAGAGATAGAAATTTACCGTTCTATAACTCGCCAAGAAATCATGGAAGTAGCGAAAAAACACCTGAATACCAATCAGCGTGTTCTTATAGATTATTTACCTGAAGAAAAACCTGCAAACTAAAATTGTAATGAGAAAACTATATATATTATTTATCGCGGCTTTGGCCACATTTGGAGTGCAAGCACAAGTAGATCGGTCCATAATGCCGAAACCTGGTCCTGCCCCAGAAATTAATTTAGCAGAACCAGAAAGTTTTGAACTAAGTAACGGCCTTAAAGTAATGGTTGTTGAAAACCATAAGTTACCAAGGGTATCCATACAACTCACCATTGACAACCCACCTATCCTAGAAGGAGACAAGGCAGGGGTATCTAGCTTAACAGGCAGTCTTCTCGGTCTGGGTTCAAAGAACATTAGCAAGGACGACTTCAATGAAGAAATAGATTTTTTAGGGGCGCGTTTAAGTTTTGGTTCGCAAAGTGCCTTTGCCAGTTCGTTATCCAAGTATTTCCCTAGAATGATGGAGCTTATGGCAGATGCCGCCATTAATCCCAACTTTACGCAAGAGGAATTTGAAAAGGAAAAAGCAAAATTGATTACCGGATTAAAAGCCGAGGAAAAGGATGTTTCTGCGATTGCAGGAAGGGTTCAAAGGGCATTAGCTTACGGCAAAGACCATCCTTACGGGGAATTTACTACGGAGGAAACCGTTAACAATGTAAAGTTGACCGATGTGCTTCAGTTCTATCGTAAGTACTTTGTGCCTGCAAATGCCTACCTCGTAGTTATTGGAGACGTAACCTTTGACCAGGTAAAGGAATTAACAGAGGAAAATTTTACCTCATGGACAAAGGCCGTACCACCATCCTTAAGTTTTTCGCAACCCAATGATGCACAGTACACCCAAATAAATTTTGTGGACATGCCCAACGCGGTACAATCCGAAATAGCGGTTCAAAATTTGGTAGAGCTGAAAATGAAAGATGATGATTATTTACCTGCATTGGTCGCTAATCAAATTCTTGGTGGCGGCGGAGAAGGACGCCTGTTTCTAAACTTAAGAGAGGATAAAGGCTATACATATGGTTCTTACTCGGCAATAGGCAATGATAAGTATGAAGTTTCTAGGTTTCGTGCCACAGCTAGTGTAAGGAACGTGGTTACCGATAGTTCCGTAGTGGAAATCCTCAAAGAAATTGACCAAATAGTTAATGAGCCCGTTACGGAAAAGGAATTGGCCAATACAAAGGCCAAGTACACCGGAAGGTTTGTTTTGGCCTTGGAACAGCCCCAAACCATTGCCAACTACGCACTGAATATTGAAAAGGAAGGACTGCCTAAGGATTTTTACAAGACTTATTTGGAACGTATAGACGACATAAGCATTGAAGACGTTCAAAACGCGGCAAAAAAATACTTTAGTACCAGTAACGCCAGGGTAGTGGTAGCGGGAAAAGGAAGTGAAGTTTTGGAGAACCTTGAAAAAGTCAGCGTAAACGGAAAAAAAATACCTGTTCTTTATTATGATAAAACAGGGAAGAAAACTGCAAAACCAGATTACAATGCTGAAATGCCAGAAGGATTAACAGCTACAGCCATCATTGAAAAATATGTTGATGCCATAGGGGGGAAATCAAAACTGGAGAGTGTTGAATCCTATGCAATGAGCGCAGCTGCCGAAATGCAGGGTATGAAACTGGAAATGGAAATGAAAAAAACTTCCAAAGACCAGTTTATGCAAGACGTAAAAATGATGGGTAATTCCGTAAGCAAGCAAGTTTTGGATGGCGATAAAGGATACGCTGTTGGTCAAGGACAACGTAAAGATTTGTCTCCCGAAGAAATTGAAAAAGTCAAAGCGGAATCAGCAACGTTCCCGGAGCTCAATTATTTGGCAGTAGGGGGCATAGCTCTAGACGGTATGGAAACCGTAGGTGACAAAAAAGCTTACAAAATAAAAGTTAACGACACTAAAACTGTTTATTACGACGCAGAAACCGGTTTAAAGTTGCAAGAAGTTACCATAGCCGAAATGCAAGGTCAGCAAGTAAAGCAGACTTTAATGTTCGATGACTATAAGGAAGTATCAGGCATTCTGTTTCCTTATAAAATTACGCAGAGCATGGGACCACAGAACATAGAATTCATAGTAACCGAGATAAAAGTGAACGACGGCGTGTCCCCAGCGGATTTCGAATAGAACAACCATTTACTCGATGATCGAGATTTATATGCTCGGGCGCTTGCGTTGAAATTAAATGTGATTTTCCTTTGAATGCCTCGCGGGGTTGCCCCGAGGTAGTTTACAGAACCAAAAAAAACCCGCTCAAATGAGCGGGTTTTTTTATAAACATGGGTAATAAACACTATCCAATCTTTCTAATTTCTACCTCTCCGATCACTATTCCCTTATCAACATCGGCATCTCCGGTATAATTTATCGTTGTTTCTCCATAACAAGTTACCTTTAACCTATCGGAAACGTTTACACGAAAATTACTCTCGCCATAAGCAGTTATTTTTGTCTCGCTATTTCCCATTTCAATTGCATTTACCTCGCTCTCGCCATACGCCCTGAACACTTGTCTCTTTACCTCTCCTTCTGCTATCTCCAAGTAACTTTCTCCGTAGATGGCAACGGTTAATTCCTCTAAATTAAGATGGTTAAAATAAACCTTCGACTCCCCATAAATGGATAACTTTAAATCTTCTTGCTCCATAACGCCCTTTACTTTAACAACTTCCTCTCCTCTAATAGACAAGTTCTTTAAGGTCTTGTACGTAATCTTCGCAGTTGCCATAGTACCATTATAAATAGATTTTTTTCCTTTCCATTGGTCGGTTGAAACACGTTCGGATTTGGTCACTGTTTTAGCCCCGTCCAGATATACCCGGAGCGTATTTCCTTCTACCTTGATATTAATCTTATCCAAAGCAACCTTAGCATTTTCAATACGAACGGATTCCTCTGAACCCCGTACCAATTCTACCTCTATATGGGGACTTATAATAACTTTTTCAAAGGCGTCTACTTTTACCGTTTTGGTTTGAGCAAAAGCTCCTAAGGCTAAGCAAAAAAGTGCTATAAATATTACATTTGATTTTTTCATGACTGTTCGTTTTCTTAAGATGATTTATTTTTGTTTTTGATTGGACTTCCCCTTAAAGACTGCATGAAACTTATTTTGTTACACCTTATTTAAAATTATGCAGTTTTCATTCGTTTTTTATTTACCAAATACACTCCGACCAAGATTAATAATGAAGCTCCCAGTTGCTTTATGCTGAAAGTTTCACCATCTACTATTCCCCAAAAAATTCCTACAATAGGGATAAGGTAGGTAACCGATACGGAAAATATGGGAGAAGAAATCTGAATTAACCTATTGAAGATAACCTTGGCAATACAGGTACTTATAACACATAGAATAACGATGTAGCCCAACGAACTCCAGAAAAAGCTCCCGTCTAGAACTTCATTATCCAGTGCTCCAGAAAAAGGCAATAGCACAAAACCGGGAATAAGGATACAGACAAAATTTCCGACAGCAATTCCCATGGGGCTGACCTCATGTAATTTACTCTTTATAATATTAGCATTGCAGGCATAACAAATAGTGGCTATGAGCACGAAACCTGCATACCAATAATTTTGGTCCGGATTTATACTACTCCCAAACAACACAAGCAAACTAGCCCCCAGTAAGCCGATTAAAACCCCAATGAACTGATTTCTGCTAAACGATATCCCAAATGCGAAAAGCCCAACGAACAAAGTAAATAATGGCACTAAAGAATTCAAAACTGCGGTTACACTACTATCTATTTCGGTTTCAGCAAACGCAAAGAGAAACATGGGGAAAAAGCTCCCTATAAAACCGGATAGTGCTAACCATTTCCAGTCCTTCTTTCGAATAGTTTTTAAAGAACCATATCCTATAATCAATAAAAGACATCCAGAAATAATAATCCGTAAGGCACCTAATTGAAGTGGAGTAAAACCCACCAAACCCTTTTTAATGAGTATATAGGAAGTTCCCCAAATAAGGGACAATACTATAAGATAAAGCCACTTTCGGTTTCTAATTTTCAAGTCTCGCAATTTTACTGCAAAAATGAGGTTTTTTAGTGAGTAAAAAAGAAAGCTTTTTTATTAACCGACTTCTTAGGACGTTTTCAATATTTGGTATCTTTACAATCTTGTCGGGAGGCAGTCTTAATATCCTAACCTGAAAAAAGATAAATTGTTCTCAAAGGATTTCTATACTATGAAGCTATTCTTATCTCTTATTTTATTTGTCATCATGTCCAATTCCATATTAGGACAAGACGTAGTAGAGAAAGACACGAACATTGAGAACGGCCAAATGATCAGCACTGCTATAGTTCGTATTGACGGTATGGCCTGCCAGAAAGGATGCGCGGATAAAATAGGCCTGAATTTACAAAACACCTCTGGGGTCATTGCTGCAGAGGTTAGTTATGAGAAAAAAGAGGCCCTTGTTAAGTTTAACCCTAAAGTGGTATCTATCGCGGAATTAGAAAGTGTTATTACCAGCACCAAGGTTAAAACTTATGTTTACACTATAAATTCCATCACCATAAAAGAATAAATAAGATGAAAAAATATCTCCTAATACTCGCCTGTGTCGCTTTTCTTCTATCCTGTAACGAGGAAAAAAAGAATGGAAAAGAGGAGTCTACACAGATGGAACATGTGATGGCCATTCACGATGAAGTAATGCCAAAAATGGGAAAACTTGGAAGTTTAGTAGGCAAATTAAAGCCCTTGGCAGATTCTCTCGGTGCCGAATCGCCAGAAGCAAAAACAATGCGCGAATTACAACGAGCCAATGAATCCATGATGGATTGGATGAAAGGTTTTGGAGACCGATTTGATTCTGAAGAAATCTTAGAGGGTAAAGCGCTTACTCCAGAAAAACAAAAATGGCTTAACGAGGAGGAAGAAAAAGTAAAAGCAGTTAAAGAACAAATCAATACTAGTATTGAAAAGGCGGAGAAACTGCTGGCCAACTAGGCTCTAAAGCATTTAAAACGGCAAATTGTTTAAATCTACATTTCCGCCAGATATAACGATGCCTACTTTTCCCCCTGAATACTTTTGGGGATTTTCGGACACTTCTCGTTTTAAAGCAGCGACGGTAACCGCACTAGACGGTTCAATGATGATTTTCATGCGCTCCCATACCAATCGCATAGCTAGTACTATCTCCTCTTCCGTAACCCTGACTATCTTCTTCACGTGCTCCTTTATAATAGGGAAATTATTGTCCCCCAAGGTAGTTTTGAGTCCGTCTGCAATGGTATTTACGCTATTATTACCCTCAATTTTTCCACTTTTAAGCGAGCGGTAAGCATCATCGGCCTCAAAAGGCTCACCTCCTAATATGGCACAATTCGTTCCAAAATGCTTCGCCGCAATAGCGGAACCGGCTATGAGTCCACCGCCACCCACCGGACAAAAAATAGCATTGATATCCGGAATTTGCTTTAAGAGTTCTAATGCGGCCGTCCCTTGCCCGATTATGACATTTTTATCATTTGATGGGTGTAAAAAAGAGGCTCCGGTATCTTTGCCAATCTTATCGGCCATGGCCTGTCTAGCTTCTAGCGTAGGAGCGCATTCGTAAATAATACCATCATATTCCTTTACTCCTATTTTCTTCACCTCAGGAGCAGAGGACGGCATTACAATATGGGCTTTGATATCTAAGTTTTTGGCTGCCAATGAAACCGCTTGTGCAAAATTTCCGGAAGAGTGGGTAACCACTCCATTTTTTCTTTGCGCATCGGTCAACTGCAAAATGGCATTCGTGGCACCTCTTATTTTATACGCTCCGGCCCTTTGAAAATTTTCGCATTTAAAATAAACCGATGTTCCTATTTCTTTATCAATCAATCTTGAAGTTAGGACAGGGGTATGATGTATGTACGGTATTATTCTTTCATGACAATCCAATACATCTTGCTTTTGCATGATTGAAGAATTTATTTTTTCCATCGTAATGTTTCCATAATCCGACGGATATCGTTTTGTAGATATGCCGCCGCAGGCAAAATAGAATCGTAGTTCGGTTTTGTATAAAAATACACAGAACCGGTTAAAAAGTGTTCTACACTATCCGTGACAAAGAATTGAGACTGTGATGCGGCGTTTCCCTGTACTTCAAACAATGCACCGTAAACCCCGGCTTCCGGATTTACATAAGGCTGTTCTACGATATTATCTGCTTTGGCAGCGTGTTCATAGCTTAAACGCTTAGCATCTATGATGAGCTTGTCTATATTGTTCGTCACTTTTTTATAACTGATGAAGATTGCACCCTTCATGTCAGGATACGTTAAGGTAAAGGCCTGGTCCTTATTCGCCTCCGCTTTTGACAACTGGTTGTACTGAAAGCTAAAATTTTCGGTTTCTAAACTAGCTGGTTGTCCTTGGGGATATTCTAACCGTATTTCTGCCTTAGGCTTTGGAATAGGTTCATTCTTGCAAGCACCTATGACACACATTGTGGTGATTATAGCAATGACATATCTACGCTTCATGTGGCAAAATAACTTTAATTTGCTTTAACCTCTTTTTATCCAGACTTTCTACAACAAACTTATAATTCTCAAAGACTACCTGTTCTCCCCTTTTAGGAAAACTCCCTGCTATTTCTAGAACAAAACCCGCAATGGTCTCAGATTCTCCCTTATTCTCCTCGAATGGTGTTTCGTCTTCCAGTTTAACAACCCTATAAAAATCCTTTAAAGCTGTTTTTCCTTCGAAGACGTAGTTAAAGTCGTCCAGCTTGGAAAAGATTAAATCCTCATCATCGAACTCATCGCTTATATCACCAACTATTTCTTCGATGATATCCTCTAGGGTAACGATTCCAGAGGTTCCACCATACTCATCTACCACTACGGCCAAATGGTTTTTCTTCTCTTGAAATTCGGACAGCAGATCATCCAACTTTTTATTCTCCGGAACAAAGTAAGGCTCGCGAATAAGGCTGGTCCAATTAAAGGATTTACGGTCTAAATAAGGAAGTAAATCTTTAACATAAAGTACTCCCAAGACATTATCTATATTATCCGAAAAAACTGGTATTCTGGAATATCCGTTCTTTTTAATCTCTTCCAAGACCTCCGGAAATTTCATTTGGTCGTTCAATGAAAAAATATCTATTCGGGGGCGCATTACCTGCTTGGTATCCGTATTCCCAAAGGAAACAATTCCCTGTAATATTTTTTGCTCTTCCTTGGTGGTATCTCCATCCGAGGTAAGTTCCAACGCTTGGGATAGATGATCTACGCTTAAACTAGATTTTTCCTTTCCAAGTTTATTATACAGAAATATGGTTCCTGCTCGCATTGGAAGGCTAAAAGGCGAAAATAAAAAATCTAAGGTTTTTAACGGGTAAGCCATAAAGTGGGAAAAGTCCATCCTGTTTCTGTTGGCGTAGATTTTGGGTAAAATCTCTCCAAACATTAAAATAAGAAAAGTGGCCGCCACCACCTCTAACAAAAAACGTAGGGAAACCACCCCAAAAAGCGAATAGTTTATATTTGAAAAAAGAGTGTCCCCAATAACATTGAATAATAACACCACGCCTATATTGATTGCATTATTGGCGATTAATATCGTTGCCAAAAGCTTTTTAGGACGCTCTAGAAGTTTGATCAGGATATTCCCTTTTGCCGTTTTTTGTTCTTGAATTTCGTTTACCTCCGTGGGAGAAAGCCCAAAAAGGGCAACTTCTGCTCCAGAAATCATGGCAGAACAGAGCAACAATAGTACAAGGACTCCAATATTAAGTGCAAAGGCACCGTCCATCACCATAAAATTTAAACTATAAAGTAAGGGGTCAGGGTCCAAAAGGTTACTGTTTACAAATATTTAAAAAGGTAGATCGTCTTCCTGTTCGGGTTGACTTACCGGTGCAGGTGAGCTCTGCTGCGCGCTAGGGTTAGCGTGCTGATCTGTTGGTTGAGCCGCTGGCTGTGAGGCTTGCCCTGCGTTATTGGCCATACTTTCCTTTTTGGTAGATAGAAAGGTAAATTCTTGCACGTGAACTTCAGTGGTATACCTCGTATTACCGTCCTCTCCTTGCCACTGTCTATTTTTTAATCTTCCTTCTACATATACCTTGTCTCCCTTGCTCAAATATTTCTCACATATTTCAGCCGCTTTGTTCCTCACCACAATATTATGCCAGTCCGTATTCGTAACACGTTCTCCAGTCTGCTTGCTTGTATAGGTCTCATTCGTGGCTATCGGGAACCTTCCAATGCTGCCCCCACCTTCAAAATAATGCATCTTTACTTCATCTCCCAGATGCCCTATCAGCATCACTTTATTCAATGTACCGCTCATAATTTTTGTCTAATAATCAAAAGTACTAAAATTTAAATGTTTTCATGAAATCCGCTATTAAAACAGGTACTGGAAATTTCTTTATTTCTGTAATAGAAATACCTTCTTCACTTCTTAGGTTTCCTTCTAATATCCAAAACTTAGTGTTCAGATGTTGATGAGATAATTTATGAACTACACTTTTGGTATTGAACAAAGTAATATTCACTTTTTCATTCAAATCCAATACTTGCTGGTATTCCTTTTCTATTTGTTCCAAATTTAATTCAGATTCAGATTCCAGCAGGGGAAACTCCCACAAATGCTGCCAAATCCCCTTTCCCTGTCGTTGTCTCAATATGGTTTGTGTATTCCCCTTTTTATCGTTCAGGATGGGAACCAAATAATTGAAATAACGATTTCTGACCTTTGTCTTTTTTAACTTAAGGGGTAACAAATCTACTTTTCCTTCTTTTAAAGCCACGCAACCATTATTTAACGGGCAGTGCAGGCAATACGGTTTTTTTGGTGCGCATTGTATTGCTCCAAATTCCATAATACCTTGGTTATAATCCCGAACATTACTTTCATGAAGCAACTCCTGCGCTAAGGATTTAAAATGTTTTACACCTTCCGTACTATTAATGGGTATATCAATACCAAAATATCTGGCCAATACTCTATACACGTTGCCATCTACAACGGCTTGACGTTCGTTAAAACATATAGAGGCAATTGCACTTGCGGTATAATCACCAACACCCTTTAATTTCAATAGTTCTTTATAGGTACTTGGGAATTTGCCCCCATAATCGGCTACCACCATTTTAGCCGTTGCATGAAGGTTCCTGGCCCTGGAATAATAGCCCAGTCCTTGCCAAAGTTTCAGTATTTGCGCTTCGGAGGCCTTGGCCATATCCTCTACGGTAGGAAAGGCTTCAATAAACTTCAAGTAATAGGGCGTACCCTGAGCTACCCTAGTTTGCTGAAGTATAATTTCGGAGAGCCATATATTATAAGGATTAATAGTACCTCGCCAAGGTAAATTGCGCTTATTTTGCTGGTACCAATCGAGGATTTTATCGGAAAATGACATTCACTTTAATACTAAGCGTTAAAAGTAGCAGTTTATATACTTAAAATTAGCCCTTTAGAAAGAAAGATTGAATTTAATTTATATATTTGCAACCCGAAAAAACATACAGAAAATCTAATATTGTAAGATGACGAAAGCGGAAATTGTATCTAAAATCTCAGATAAGCTGGGAATTGAAAAAGGAGATGTACAGGCAACGGTAGAATCCTTTATGGAAGAAGTGAAAACTTCATTGGAAGGTGGAGATAATGTTTACCTTAGAGGTTTTGGTAGTTTTATTATAAAAACTAGAGCAGAAAAGACTGGAAGGAATATTTCTAAGAACACGACCATAAAAATACCTGCCCACAACATACCCGCCTTTAAACCAGCTAAGGTTTTTGTAGAAGGAGTAAAAAGCAACGTACAAGTAAAATAATAATCTAAAAGAAGAACTTTATGCCGAGTGGTAAAAAAAGAAAGAGACATAAGGTAGCTACACATAAGCGCAAAAAGCGTAGAAGAGCTAACCGACACAAGAAAAAGTAGTTTTTTAAACTACTTTTTCATTTTAATACGTTCCTTGACATAGGGATTCCAAAGATGAATCTCGGCAGGTTCAAACGAATCTGTTTCTAACATTGTTTAATCTATTTATCCGCTTTTTTAAAGCTGGATAAATACAAATATATTCAGGTGAATAGAGAATTAATCGTAAGATCTAGTTCCAATTCTGTTGATTTTGCTTTGCTTAAAGATGGGAAACTCACTGAACTACATAAAGAAGAAGACAATAATAACTTTTCCGTAGGCGATATTTTTCTCGCTAAAATTCGGAAGCCGGTCACTGGGCTAAACGCTGCATTCGTCAATGTAGGGTATGAAAAAGATGCATTTTTGCATTACCATGACCTGGGACCACAGCTTTCTTCAATGCTAAAGTTCACTAAACAAGTGAGTACAGGTAAATTAAGGGATTACTCCCTAAAAGATTTTCCATTTGATAAGGATATTGACAAACATGGCGTAATAACAGATGTTATTAAAGCCAATCAATCTCTTTTAGTGCAAATTGTTAAAGAACCCATATCCACCAAAGGACCAAGAATAAGTTCAGAACTTTCTATAGCTGGACGCTATTTAGTAATGGTTCCTTTTTCCGACCGCGTTTCCGTATCTCAAAAAATTGGAAGCTCAAAAGAAAAAGATAGGTTAAAGAGACTTGTAAAAAGTATAAAACCAAAAGGATTTGGAGTAATCATAAGAACAGTTGCAGAAGGCAAAAAAGTAGCAGAACTAGATAAAGATCTAGAAAACTTGTTGGACAAATGGTCCACAATGTGTAAAAAATTATATCGCGCTCAAACACCTTCAAAGGTATTGGTAGAACTTAACAGAGCATCCTCTATATTAAGAGATGTTTTCAACGATAGTTTTACCGGTATACATGTTGATGACACCACGCTGTTTGATGAAATTAAGGATTACGTTATGGAAATCGCTCCTAACAAAGAATCGATAGTCAAACATTATAAAGCCAATGTTCCCATTTTTGAAAAATTCGGGATAGAAAGGCAGATTAAAACCTCTTTTGGACGAACGGCTACAATGAGCAAAGGTGCCTATTTGATTATAGAACATACCGAAGCTCTTCATGTAGTTGACGTTAATAGCGGCAACCGTTCCAATAAGGCAAAGAACCAAGAAGACACTGCCCTAGAGGTAAACTTGTTGGCCGCCTCCGAAATAGCCAGACAATTGCGTCTTAGGGATATGGGAGGTATTATTGTAGTGGATTTCATTGATATGGTCAAAGCGCAGCACAGGAAAAAACTTTTTGAACATCTTAGAGATGAAATGAAAGATGACCGTGCTAAACACAAGATTCTACCGCCAAGTAAGTTTGGGCTTATCCAAATAACAAGGCAACGTGTAAGACCCGAAATGAATATTAAGACTACCGAGGAAAACCCTAATAATAGTGGGCAGGAAGTAGAAGCTCCTATAGTCTTAATAGACAAAATAAACGTAGATCTTGAACGTTTATTGAAAGGACCTGCAAAGGATAACAGCATAACACTAAACATACATCCTTTCATTGCAGCCTATCTTACAAAAGGTTTCCCATCTATACGCTTTAAGTGGTTCTTAGAGCATAGAAGATGGATTAGAATACAACCTAGGGATGCATATACGTATCTTGAATACCGTTTTAAGAACAAAGACGGTAAAACCATATATTAGTGAAACTCTTTTTTCAAAGCGAAGAGCGATGAAAAAGGAAGTTAAACTAACCCTAATTATTATTAGGGTCTGTTGAAGAATAAACAGATTCAAAATTTAAGCGACCTCAGCAAAGGGGTCGCTTTTTTTGTTTGTCTAAAGCCGTAAAAGGTTTTCTTATTTTTGACCTATGTTACAAAACAAAGCATATTCCCTAACGGAGGCCACTAAAAAACTGGAAAGCTATTGCGCTTATCAAGACCGTTGCCATAAGGAAGTAATAAGCAAATTAAAGCAGATGGGGATGATTCCCGTGGCCATTGACCAGATTGTTACTCAACTTATCCAGGAGAACTATTTGAACGAAGAACGCTTTGCGAAGAGTTTTGCCAGAGGTAAGTTCAATATAAAAAAATGGGGTAAAAAACGTATCGTGACGGAACTGAAACAACGTGATATTTCCAAGTATAATATTAATACGGCTTTGAAGGAGATTAATGAGGTAGATTACATAAAAACCCTGGATGCTCTTGCGAGAAAAAGACTCCTACAACTGAACGAGTCAAACAAGCTTAAAAAAAGAAAAAAACTTGCTGACTATTTACTTTACCGTGGCTGGGAAAGTCATTTGGTCTATGAAAAAATGAAGGAGCTTATTCCTTAATTCCAATATTGGCATTAGTGTTGACTATTGTTTTTTTATTCTTTCGCTCAATCCATCGTTGGCCTTGTAATTTTCGCATCAATACATCAAAATGGCGCATAACGAAGATATTGTAGGCCGCGTGGGCAAAATTTTTAGGATTTCGGGCTAACCCACGTAAACTCATTGAAAAGCCCGGTGTTTTGTATTTCATATAATGCCAAAATCCTTCAGGCATATACAATACCTCACCGTGCTTCAAAGTAGTTTTGTAGCCGCTTACCTTCTCCAAAGCGGGCCATTTTTTGAAATCTGGATTAGAAAAATCGATACTTTCGTGCGTGATTATAGCATGCGGTACTTTATAGAGGTATTTATTCTGCGATTGCGGAAACAGAATACACTCCTTTTCCCCCTCAAAATGAAAATGAAAAATATTGGCCAGATCAATATCATAATGCATAAACGTATGTGAATCCTTTCCTCCGAAAAACAACATAGGAACGCCTTTCAGTAGCCTAATCCCGAAATCGGGATAACTAAAGTCCTTCTGTAAAGCTGGTACTTCCTTTAAAATATTCCAAAGAAAAATTCTGTACTTGGTAGGTTCACACTTCAAAAGATCTACATACTCGGACATCAACATCTCTGCATGGGGCTCGTTAAAACCATCTTTGTGATGTACGGGACGGTCATCGTACAAGGGAACTATCTTATCCCCGGCCATCTCTTTCATATAATCTAAAGACCATTTTTTGTGCGCGGCCCAATTGCCATCAAACTCCTCAATCACCAAAGGTTTTTGTGGTTTTAAATAGTCTTTTACAAAGTCTTTCTTTGTGATAGATTGTACCCTATTTACTTCAACTAACTTCAATGGTCTTTTGGGTTTTTAGAACCTCAAATTTAGGCAAGCTCATGAAAAGAATATCTTAAAAGTTCAATAATAAAAGCTTAGTCCGTCAATTTGGCTTTTAGTTTTGCCTCCTCATTACGCTCAATTTTATGACCCGGTCTTGTCCATTTTGGTTTCTCTCCTAACGGTTTAAACTCAGAGTCCGATGCTTCGACTGTTTTTGGTTGGGAAACTTTAGTAAACGGTTTCTGAGGATTTAAGCCTAAGAGCTTGAACATCTCCATATCCTCGTTAACATCCGGATTGGGCGTAGTTAGTAATTTATCTCCCGTAAAAATAGAATTGGCTCCCGCAAAGAAACACATGGCCTGCCCTTCTCTACTCATTTCTGTTCTACCGGCAGACAAACGCACTTGTGTTTCCGGTAAAACAATACGCGTTGTGGCTACCATACGAATCATGTCCCAGATAGCAACGGGTGCTATGTCTTCCATGGGCGTTCCTTCTACAGGCACCAAAGCGTTAATAGGCGTAGACTCTGGCTGTGGACTTAAAGAAGCCAGGGCAACAAGCATCCCGGCTCTGTCCTCCAACTGTTCTCCCATGCCTATAATACCGCCGCTACATACCGTAACGTTGGTCTTCCTAACATTATCTATGGTATCTAAACGATCTTCAAAAGCTCTTGTAGAAATCACATCCTTATAATAATCCTCTGAGGTATCCAGATTATGGTTATACGCATAGAGTCCGGCCTCTGCCAGTCGTTTCGCCTGATTTTCCGTAATCATCCCTAGGGTGCAGCAAACTTCCATATCCAATTTATTTATGGTGCGCACCATCTCCAAAACCTGATCAAACTCCGGACCATCCTTTACGTTACGCCAAGCTGCTCCCATACAAACACGCGAACTTCCCGAGGCTTTAGCCCTAAGTGCCTGCGCCTTTACATGCGGAACCGTCATTAAATCATTCCCTTCAATATCTGTATGATAACGCGCTGCTTGCGGGCAATAGCCACAATCCTCAGGGCAACCCCCGGTTTTTATAGAAAGTAGTGTGGAAACTTGGACCGTGTTGGGGTCGTGGTTTTTTCTATGAACGGTAGCTGCTTCATAAAGCAACTCCATTAACGGTTTATTATAAATATCAAGAATTTCTTCTTTCGTCCAATTATTTCTCACTTTGCTCATAAAATCTTGGGTTGTTTGCAGATTTCAAAAATAGCGGAATTCAAGTAGAAATAATAATAGTAACGTTTAAATAGTTCATTAAAAAAAGTAAGTTAACCATATGTATATTTAGCCAAAAGAACATTAGTTTTAGGGTCGCCCTAGAAATACACTAACCGCATTACCTCCAAAGCCTACGGCATTGACCAATACGTTTTGGATAGTTTTAGGAACGTTATCGTAAGTGACATACGGTACTTTTATAGCCTGTTGATTTTGCAACATGAGAATTGCCATTTCTATACTTAGCATTCCCGAAGCTCCAAAGGTGTGCCCTACTTTCCATTTATTTGTAGTTAAAAAAGGCTGTTTGTTACAAAAAACTTTTTTTATGGCATTGTATTCACTTAAATCTCCCTTGATAGTGCCAGGTGCGTGCATAACAATAGCATCAACCTCATCCGGTGAAATTTCACCTAAGGCCATTTTCATTGATCGCTGAAAGCAGACGGCATCGGTGGATATGGACACATTATGCTCCAAGGGTTCCGTAGCATAGCCAACTCCTTTGATAATAGCCAAAGTGTTTTTTGAAGTACCCCTTTGCAAACACGCCATGGATGCGGCTTCGCCCAAGACCATGGTATTTTTTCTTTTAGTTAAGTCTAGGGCTTTACAAGGATACGACTGCTCAACTCCGCTCGAAGCGACAGCAGAAGAGGTATAAATTTTCAGTGCTTTTAGTTGCGCTATGGTGAACGGGGTCAGGGGCGCCTCACTACCTCCTACCAAAAACTTATCCGCCATACCTCCTTGAATCCATGCCACGCCGTTCAATAAAGAGTGTAATGCCGTAGAGCATGTAATAGAGTGCGATACATCCGGGCCCTTAGTCTGTAAATCATGACCGACCCATGACGAAATATTTCCTAAGGTTGTTGTAGGTGAAGTTAGCGTCGCTGTTCTGCCATTTTGCAGGTACTCCTCATGGAATTTTTCAAAAAGGGCTGTAGCCCCTCGTGACGAACCAATGTTTATTCCAAAATTGTTCTCCCCTGACCATCCCGCAGTCTTAATCGCTTTTCTAGAGGCGTAAATGGCGTAAAGTACACTGTTATCCAAATTCTGGTATTTGGAATCTGAGATTCTTAACTCTGTAATTTTCTCCAAAACATCGTCAGGCAAAGGAGCTATCCACGTTTTCTCTTTGTCATATTTTCGATGCGTAAAACAATGATTTCGTTGCTGATATTTTTCAAAAGCACCTTCTAATGATTCTCCCAAAGGGGATATAGAAGCAACTGCTGTTATGGATATTTCTTCTTTCAAAATAGTTTTAAAAGGTTTCCAATAGTTCTATAATTACCTCATATATATTATGCAATTGTTCATTGGTAATCACATAAGGTGGCAAAACGTATACGGTGTTTCCCAATGGACGTAAAATTACGCCCCTCTTTATAAAAAACTGATACAATTCATCCCTTAAATTACCATAGCGCTCCATTTCTACATTCAAGTCAATAGCCATAATTACCCCCATGCAGCGTGCATTGCCTACTTTTGGATGGTCTTTAATCTCGCTTACAAAATGTTCGTGTGCATTTTTTATATAGGTGCGTCTTTCCAATATTTCAGGAGATTCCAACAGGTCTAATCCGGCCAAGGCAGCGGCACAACCAATGGGATGGGCACTAAACGTATGTGCATGAAAAAAGCCCTTGTGAACGTCTTCACTTAAAAAAGCTTCATATACGTTCTTAGAGCAACTGGTAATGCTCAAAGGGAACATTCCTGCTGTAAGTGCTTTGCTAAGGCATATGATATCTGGTTGATGCTCTAGATTCTCGGAAGCGAAATTCTTGCCTGTTTTACCAAAACCGGTCATTATTTCATCCGCAATACAAAGGATATCCAATTCTTGGCATTTTTCTATTACTGCATCCAAGCCTTTTTCAGAATGAAATTTCATTCCCGCGGCTCCCTGGGCCAAAGGCTCAAAAATAAAGGCCGCACATTTATGGTTTCGCACAATGGTTTCCAATTGTGAAAGTACCTCCTCAATAGTATCCTCTTGCGGAGTAGGAATACGTTTTGCTTTTAATAGAAATTCATCAAAAGGTCCATTATACGACGAAATCCCCGATGCACTCATGGCCCCAAAAGTATCTCCATGGAAACCATCTTCAAAAGCTATTAGTACGTCTCTTTTTTCGCCTTTATTGTGATGATATTGCAAGGCCATTTTAATCCCAGCTTCCACAGCGGTAGAGCCATTATCATTGAAAAATAGCTTCTCTTGATTAGACGGTAGTATCTTCAGTAGTCTTTCTGATAACTGCACGGCAGGCTCATGTGTAAAACCGCTGAAAATCACGAAATCCAATTGCTCCATCTGTGCCGTGACAGCATTAATGATATATTCATTAC
Organism: Maribacter sp. MJ134; assembly: GCF_003970695.1. Classification (NCBI taxonomy): domain Bacteria; kingdom Pseudomonadati; phylum Bacteroidota; class Flavobacteriia; order Flavobacteriales; family Flavobacteriaceae; genus Maribacter; species Maribacter sp. MJ134. The sequence goes on along the minus strand of NZ_CP034570.1, from coordinate 3,510,799 downwards.
AATGCCCGTACATGGCTGTATACCAAGAAGCGATTCCGTCTATATACTCTTGTCCTTCCTCATCCCAGAATAAAGCACCTTTTGCCTTAACGATACCTAAAGGAAGTGCCGCAGTTTTATGCTGGGTCAGTGGATGCCACAGATGTTTTTTATCTCTTTCCGATAGATTTTGCGCTTTCATAGAATCTAAAAATCCTCAATTTATCTATCTTGCAAAGATGGGAAATAAAAGAACGAAATGATTCTTTTATTTATGCCCAATCCGAGATTAACAGCGTAAATCTTTACGTCTTTTAAAAAGAGGTGTTCCAGTATAAGATGAAAATAAACCACTCGCATTCTATTTTTTCTTACTATCAAAGATTGAATGATAAATGGGTTTTTCTGAATTTATTAGTGCTGACCATTCTTATTCGATTTCCATTTTTCTTTAGGGATTACATTGATCGTGATGAAAGCACGTTTATTCTTATGGGACAATCTTGGGTAGATGGGCAACTACCATACTTAGAACTTTGGGATTTAAAACCTCCATTAACGTTTGCTTTTTTTGCTATTATCATTTCTGTATTTGGAAAAAGCTTTGTAGCAATTCGTTTCATCGGTGCGCTTTTAGTAGTCGCAACCGCTTTTTTTACCTTTAAAATCAGCATTAGAATCACCACCAAACAGGTTGCGTTATGGATGTCCGTTTTCTGTGTAGTACTGCTGAGTTTGTTCGGAAGTCTACAAGGGGTGATGTCAGAACATATTTGTATGGCCTTTTTTGTGCCGGGACTATACATTTTCATTTCAAAGAAAAAGCCATTATGGTTCTTTCTAGCCGGTCTATTCATGGGCATAACGGTAATGGTAAAACTGAATATGGCCTACCCCGTTCTATTACTTGGCCTTTTTCTACTCTATAAATTTCACAAGACCAAACATACCTCATGGGTTTGGAATACACTTTTATACGGCATTGGTATTTTATGTGTAATAGCCCTCACTTTTATGCCCTATTATAATTTAGGTGAAGGTATGGTTTGGTGGAAATCAGTGATTTTAGCTCCATTGGAATATACCGAAGCAAGACGTTTTTCGGTACTTAAACTAGCCCCAACGTTTTTATTGGTCTGTGGTTTTTTATTTTTCTCGTGGAAAAAAAACTGGATAGACTTCAAGAATACCACTGGCACCATTCTTTTAGTTGCTATTATCGGAGTGTTAATATCCTTTCTAAAAGGAGGTAGAATTAATGGACATTATCTCATACAGCTTTACCCTATGTTGCTTATCCTAATAGCAAGCACGGCTCACGCTCTTGTTTCCAATTACAGGTCTAAGTTACCAAAGGCCATGCTGTTACTTTTACTCCTGATACCGATGGAGAGTTATCTAGAATACGGGAACATTATACAGAACAAATTTAATAACGGTACTTTTTTTAACGGGGAAGGTTTTACAGCTCCCCAATACATACGCAATAACGAACTAGAGAAAAAAAATATTCTTTTCCTTGGGTACCACATAGGATATTGGAATTTAAGGTCTCTACCTCCGACCAAGGCCGCTACACACCCAAGTAACATTTGTAGGGATGAGCTGTTTCCTTTTTTTGATAATGAGAGAGATAAAGCAATTAAGGAACTTCGCTATATTATGGAGGAACTGCGCCCTAAAACTATAGTCGTAAGACAAGGCCGACGTGTTTTTGACAAAAAGGAGGAAAAACTAAATGCGTATATAGATGCTTATTTATTGAAACACTATCGGGTGCACGGCGTAGTGGAAAAAGCAGAAATACTACAACGCTTATAAGGTTTCTAAAATATGTCTGAACTTATCGGCATATTTCTTTATGATGCTTTTATCAAAAAACGGCTCTTCTTCAATTCTGCCGATTAAAGAAACACCTGTCTTTTGAAAAATGATATTCTCCGTATGCGGATTGGCGTCGCCGCTGAACAATAAGGAAACATCGTATCCCTTATGTTTTAACCAATTTATGGTCAGCAAAGAGTGATTTATACTGCCTAAATAATGCCTGGACACCACCACCACCTTGTAATTGGGCATAATAATATCGAACATGGTATCTTCTTCATTCAAAGGCACAAGCAGGCCTCCGGCACCCTCTATGACCAAATGGTTGTTCGTTTCCGGTTCTTTAATATGAAACCTATCGATACGAACACCTTCGATATCCGCTGCCGCATGCGGACTCATAGGTGTTTTAAGCTCATAACTACTGGGATGAATGACCGTCTTGGTATTGCTGATATAGCTCGCTACTTTATGACTATCCGTATTTTCCAAATCCCCAGCTTGTACTGGCTTCCAGTAATCTGCCGCCAGGGCTTCGGTAATTATGGATGAAGCGATGGTCTTGCCCACTTCGGTAGATATTCCGGTAACAAATATTTTCTGCATTAGGTACGGGGATTAGTGATAATACCACAATTTAAGCACTTATATTTTCTTTTTTCAAAAAATGGAAAAAGTTTATAAAAAATACCTTTCCTGTTATAATAGACTTCGGACCTACTGGCCTTGCAGTTTGGGCAGACTATAGGCTTGTCATTCTCATCCAAGGCGTAAGCGCGTACCTCATTATATATGGCAAGAGCGCGTTCCTTATCTTTTGAATACACCTGTAGTTTAACGCCCCCGATAGCATTGCTTATCAATGGGTCAGAGTTGAGCGTATTCTCATCCCTCAGAAACACAGGAATCCCCTCAGACTCTAGTTTTCCCTTTATAATCTGAACATCGGCAGCGTATTCGAAAGAGGCCAATTGGTAAAATTTTTCTCCCATACAATTAAAGATAGCGCGATAATAATTCTAATACCAATCCTATCTCTTCTTTAGAATTGTAACTATGGACGCAAAAGCGTAATCGCTCTTGACCCTCAGGTACCGTAGGAGGCAAAATAGCTTTCACATCAAAACCCTTATCCTTGAGTTTCTCCGATACCGTTTTCACCTTATCGTTACTTGTTATAACGCAGGATTGGATAGCGGCGCCACTACAGGAAAAGTATTTCTCCAGTTTCAATCTCTTTACTTGTTGCTTAAAGTAGCCGATGTTATCTAAAAGCCGTTGCCGTTCTGCTTGCCCCTCCTCTTCCAAATAAGTATACGCAGCAATACTAGTTGCCACTCCATGAGGCGGTAAAGCTGTAGAATAGATTAGACTACGAGAAAAATTTACCAAATATTCATTTAAATCAGTGCTCCCAAGAATTGCCGCTCCATGGGACCCTATGGCTTTTCCGAAAGTAACGATACGTGCAAATACCTTTTCTTGAAGTTTTAAAGCTTGAAGGTACCCTTCACCCCTTTTACCTAATACACCAACGGCGTGGGCTTCATCTACGATAAGACGATATCCTTGTTCATTGCAATGACCCGTAAACGATTTTAAGTCAGGCATATCTCCGTCCATGGAAAAAACAGATTCCGTAACCACGTAAATCTCTGTATGTGCATCGCTGCCTGCATCTTTCTGTGTTGTCTCTATCTTAGCCTTTAAAGCAGACAAATCATTATGTGAAAATTTATAACTCTTCGCATGGCTCATTCCTATACCGTCCCTAATGCTCGCATGGATATGTTCATCATAAAAAATAACATCTCCCCTTTGCGGAACAGCACTGAAAAATCCAACATTAGCGTCATATCCTGAATTGAAGACCAGTGCGGCATCGGCTTCATGAAACGCTGTTAACTTCTGTTCTAGAATTCTATACAACTGGTGATTTCCACTTAATAATCGAGAACCAGTGGCCCCATTTTCAGCAATATTATAGTTTAATAAAGATTGAAAAGTTTTGGAGAATATAGTTTCGTTCTTAGCAAAGCCTAAGTAATCGTTAGAGGAGAAATCTACCAGACCAGTCGTTTGCCCTAATCGGCGTAGGGAATTGTCCGCTATCCTATCGTTAAGTTTCTGTTGAAGTTTATGAGGTAATGTTGACATGACCCCAAATGTAGGGCGTTTCCATAATAAAATTAATGTGAAACATCAATTAATCTGAAACTACAAACTCAAAATCTTCCTGAGTTTTATCAGAGAACTGATGAATTATTTCAATACTTACTTTATCAAAATTCCATTTACTCTGTAAATCAAAGAATTGGCTGTTTAAACGATATGACCCCTCCTCTGCGAGAATTATTCCGATGCGGGATTCATAGGTGTCTCTTGCGTCGTTAAGTCTGGCCGTAGCTCCGTAAAACTCTTCTACTGTACCTTTTTCAGCAAAAATAAACCGGTCTGCAATTTCAGTAAAAACGTAACTATCACTGATAGCTGAGTATTTTAAAAGTTCTAGGGGATAAAAAAACTCTTCTGAATCCGTACTTTCATAAACGTCCAATAGGTTTGAGAAACCTTCCTCTTCTAGATAACGACTAAAGTTCAATTCTACGAAAATAGTATCCCCCACTGAATAGTTCTTATCATTTTCAAAATTGAAGGCATCCGTGAGCTGCAACTCTACATACCTTGTACCACCTTCATCATCGTAAGAAAAACAACTCTGCAACAGTATTCCAATACCGGCCAGTAAAATAAATTTTTTTGTTTTCATAATCAGTAATTAAAATCTGTATCCTACTTTAATTCCCGTCCGAACTAGCGCAGCATTCAGAAAAAAGAAATCTACATCAAAATTGGTCCTAATTCCGAACTGGGCTTCCAAAACCAGTTTCTTTTCCAGAAACAAAAACCGATAGCCATAGCCTATTCCCAAGCCGCCTACCGTAAAGTCCCGAAGGCCTCTTTCATAAACACCGAAACCCTCCTCATTGGTGTTACGGACAAATGCACCCCGTTCTTCCATTTTACTTAACGACCCAAAAACTTCAAGGAAATGGCTTTTATTCTGAGCACCTTGAAAGTAAATTCTAACAAAGGGCATAATTTCATACGTGGTGGTCAAATCATATTCATTAGTATACGAAACAGCTAAATCCTGCCCACCTTCTCCATAAACCGCAGCAGCTATTCCTATCGCCCATTTGTTGGCAATGGTACGTTCATAACTCAAATCAACACTCTCTAGAAAAGGTAAAATTAAATTGGTGGATATTTGGTTTCTTTTCAGCGTTGAATCTTCTTGGGCGTAGCAAGAAGAAAAAATAGCAGCGCTAATAACAAAAAACAATACTTTCTTTATCATAAATGTGGGGACTTATAAGTAAGATGATAAAAACCCTAAAGGTTGCTTATTTCTGTAATATTAGTGAATTCTACCAAGAGGCCCCTTGTTAATTCCTATATTTAATCCAGTTTATTAAAAAAATGCTCAATGAAAATTTCACATCTTACATGTTTGCTTTTATTTATTGCTTACGCCTCTAGTGGACAGACAAATGCCTATAAAATTTCATTTGACAACGCCGTTCACCACGAAGCTGAAATAGCTGGGTATTTTCCAAATATTGCTGCGGACACCTTAGCCATTAGAATGAGTAGAACTAGCCCAGGACGTTATGCGCTTCATGAATTTGCTAAAAACGTTTACAACTTCAAAGCAACGGATGGGTCAGGTAAAAAACTAAAAATTACCAGACCGGACCCCTATCAATGGCTAGTAAGCGGGCATAATGGTGAGGTCCATATTTCATATACCTTATTCGCAAACCGCGGAGATGGCACCTATTCTCAAATAGATGAAACACATGCGCATTTAAATATTCCTGCTACGTTTATGTATGCACCGTCTTTGAGCGAAAGAGAAATAGAAATCACCTTTCTCCCGAGGGAAGACCTCAACTGGAAAATTGCCACACAATTACCACTTTTGGAGAAAACTACTTACACCGCTCCCAACCTACAGTACTTCATGGATAGCCCTACAGAAATTAGTGACTATAGTCTAAGGGAGTTTACGGTCGATAATCAAACCATACAGTTTGCACTACATCATAACGGCACTAAGGAGGAATTGGACACCTATTTTGAAAAGGTAAAGAAAGTGGTGCTAGCGGAAAAGGAGGTGTTCGGGGAGCTTCCGATATTTGATTATGGTACATACGTATTCTTAGCTTGCTACATCCCTAATGCTTCCGGAGACGGCATGGAACATAGAAATTCTACCATTTTAACAAGCACCAGAAGTTTGGCAGAAGGAGGTATGGAGCGTAACATCGGAACGGTATCACATGAGTTTTTTCATGCTTGGAACGTGGAGCGAATACGACCTAAATCCTTAGAACCCTTTGATTTTGAAAAGGCCAACATGAGCGGTGCCTTATGGTTTGCCGAAGGTTTCACCAGCTACTACACGAATCTTATGCTTTGCCGAGCCGAACTCATATCGCAGGAAAGTTATGTAGAGAGACTTTCAGGCACGTTCAATTATGTATGGAACTCTCCTGCTCGAAAATTCTTTAATCCTATTGAAATGAGCTTTCAGGCGCCTTTTGTGGATGCTGCCACCTCGGTAGACCCCGTAAACCGCGAAAACACCTTTATCTCTTACTACTCGTATGGAAGTATACTAGGATTGGCGTTAGATTTAACCTTAAGAGAGCACAACTTAAATCTGGATGACTATATGAAATTAGTTTGGAAAACTTATGGCAAAAACCAGAAACCATACACAATTAGCGATTTGCACGATAGTTTAAATACGTACGCCGGTGCGGCTTTCGGAGATAATTTTTTCAACAGGTTTATCTATAAAAGCGAAATGCCCGACTATAAGGTATTACTTGAAGCAAACGGTATTCTTTTAAAACGAAATGCCAATAACCCTTATTTTGGAGTAGCTGCGGCAATAAATGACGACTTAAACGGAGTTATTAATAGTAATCCTAGAATTGGTAGCCCAGCCTACAAAGCTGGTTTAGACAAAGGCGACGTTATTTTGCGCATTAATGAACAAGCATTTCCAAATGGAGAATCCTTTGATAAATACATTGCCAAATTAAATGTGGGGGATGTATTGAATGTCGAATTCGAACGTTTTGGAATTAAGAAAAATAGACAGGTTACATTGCAGCCTGATCCTACTTATGTAATTACCTTAATGGAGAAAGAAAGTCTTGAACCAAACAAGGAAACATTACAAAAAAGAACGGCATGGTTAAAGAATTAATCATTTTTTCCCAATACTAATCCTAAAACAAAGTACCGTTTTTCTTTCTCTAGGATGTAAATGACGAATGCGCCCAAAATTTAATATTATTGTTTTTCAATAATTTTTATATATTTGTTATCGTAAAACGATAATATTATAAGTATGAAGATTTTTGGACCCAATTCACTCTCTCATTTTCTCTTTTATTTAAGTCGCCTATGTATCATTGGAAGTGTATCATTAATTGCCTTTATTCTAATCTCGTTACTACTTCGTAATTATGAAATCGTCAATAATCAATTTAAAATTGGCCTTCCCTTTTTTCCTGAGACTTTTATAAGGGCCAATTATCAATCTCAGCATATTATTACAATTACTTTATCAATGTTATTTTTTGCGGTATTTTTTTACCTCCTTTCTACTATTTTTAAAACTTTTAAAGCTCCAAAACTTTTCACGGATAGGGCTATCAAGCAATTAAACTATTTTGCGCTGCTAAATTTGATTGCGGCACCTCTATTGTTCTTAACCATAGATTTCTTTATCATGCAAAAACAACAGATAGGAAACATTTTAAATTACCTTTTGACCTTCCTTTTAGGAATTTTTCTACTATTTATTGTGGCTATTTTTAAACAAGGTTATCAGGTTCAAAATGAAAACGATTTAACGATATAACATGGGCATCTTAGTAAATCTGGACAAAGTACTTGCTGACCGAAACATGAAGAGCAAAGAACTTGCAAGGGCTATTGGGATTACTGAGGCCAACTTGTCCATACTAAAATCTGGAAAGGCAAAAGCGGTTCGCTTTTCCACTCTAGAGGCTATTTGCAAAGAATTGGATTGTCAACCTGCGGATATTCTAGAATACAAACCATAAAAAAAGCCATACGTAAGGTATGGCTTTTGAATAATATTTGAATTTCATACTATCTAATCCGCTAGTACAATCACTTTATTATCTTTCATTTCAATGGTTCCACTAGAAATAGAAAGAATTGTTTTCCCTGTAGAATCCGTAGAAAATTTATTTTCGTGCGCTTCTTCAATAGCAATATTTCCTTCTACCTTAACGTCTCCTTTTTGCAAAAGCGATACCACTGGTGCGTGACCTTGTAACATTTGAAATTCACCGTTAATACCTGGCACCGTAACTGATGTTACTTCACCTGAGAATAAGGTTGCTTCTGGAGATACGATTTCTAAATACATAGTTCAATAGTAGTTAGTAGTTAGTATTCAGTAAAGCGTTGCTGATCGCTCAATACCAAATGCGAACATCTCAATATTATTTTTAAGCTTCAGCGAGCATTTTTTCACCAGCTTCTATAGCCTCTTCAATAGTTCCTTTAAGGTTAAAAGCAGATTCTGGCAAGTGGTCTAATTCACCATCCATAATCATATTAAATCCTTTGATAGTATCTTTAATGTCTACCAACACACCTTTAAGCCCGGTAAACTGCTCAGCCACATGGAAAGGTTGTGACAAGAAACGCTGTACACGTCTTGCTCTACCTACGGCCAATTTATCTTCTTCGGATAACTCCTCCATACCTAGGATGGCAATAATATCCTGTAATTCTTTATAACGTTGTAACAACTCTTTTACTCGTTGTGCACAAGCATAATGGTCGTTTCCTAAAATTTCTGCCGTTAAAATTCTAGAAGTAGAATCCAGTGGGTCCACGGCAGGGTAAATTCCTAATTCCGCAATCTTACGAGATAATACCGTAGTTGCATCCAAGTGAGCAAATGTTGTTGCCGGAGCTGGATCCGTTAAATCATCCGCAGGAACATAAACCGCCTGTACAGATGTAATAGAACCTCTTTTAGTTGATGTGATACGCTCTTGCATTGCACCCATTTCCGTTGCCAAGGTTGGTTGGTAACCTACCGCAGAAGGCATACGACCTAAAAGTGCCGATACCTCTGAACCCGCTTGTGTAAAACGGAATATATTATCAACGAAGAATAAAACGTCTTTACCTTGACCTTCACCAGCACCATCACGGAAATACTCCGCTATGGTCAAACCTGAAAGCGCAACACGTGCACGTGCTCCAGGTGGCTCGTTCATTTGACCAAAAACGAAAGTCGCCTTTGATTCTTTCATCGCTGTCTTATCCACTTTGGATAAGTCCCAGCCGCCTTCTTCCATAGAGTGCAAGAAATCATCTCCGTACTTAATAATACCGGACTCTAACATCTCACGAAGTAAATCGTTTCCTTCACGAGTTCTTTCACCTACACCTGCAAACACAGAAAGACCACCGTGACCTTTTGCAATGTTGTTTATCAATTCCTGAATCAATACTGTTTTACCAACACCTGCACCTCCAAACAAACCAATTTTACCCCCTTTAGCGTAAGGCTCAATCAAATCGATTACTTTAATACCTGTGAACAAAACTTCAGTAGTAGTGGTAAGGTCTTCAAATTTTGGAGCTTCTCGGTGAATTGGCAAACCATCTTTACCCGCTTTAGGTAAATCACCTAAACCATCAATAGCATCTCCAATTACATTAAACAAACGTCCATAAACATCATCTCCAATAGGCATCTGTATAGCGGCTCCAGTAGCAACTACATCAGTACCTCTGCTTAGTCCATCAGTAGAATCCATTGAAATTGTCCTAACCGTATTCTCTCCTACGTGAGATTGTACTTCTAACACCAATTTAGACTTATCCTTATTCGTGATCTCTAAAGAATCATAGATTTTAGGAAGGTCTGCGCCTGATTGAAACTCTACATCAACCACTGGGCCAATGATTTGTGAAACTTTACCTGTAACTTTTGACATTACTCTTTTGTTTATGTATTGCGTTTAAAATAAGCTGGAGAATGCTTTCATTTTCCGGCTGCAAAGATATGTCATTACATTTTAAAGAAAAACTGTTTTTTGGGTTTTTTACCAAACAAAAGAGGCACTACGAAAGTGCCTCTTTTAATTTCTCTTATACATGTTATTTTACTGAAGCGCAGGCGAATAATTAGTTGGAAAATCCCCAACATTGACAAGATTGCCCGAAGCTTCGAAGTTAGAGCCGTATGTAGCATCTATAGCTTTCATAAATTCGTTTGCCAAAAGTGCATAGCCCCTTGCTGTTGGATGAATTCCGTCTAATGAAAAAGCGCTACCTGTAACCAAACTTGATGTTAACGTAAAATCACCACTAGTAATGCCTCCATTGGCCAATTGATTCAACAAACCATTAGCATCGACCAAAGCCAAACCTGCAGCGTTTGCAGTAGCCTCAATAATCGTATTAAATGCCGCCGTGGCTGTTGCTATTTCTGCTTGCTCCTCTGGAGTAAGCACCCATTTATCTTCTAAAGGAAGTGAAATACCCTCAACAGAGAACTGGCCGGCCAATGCTTGCGGTAATCCTTGGGCAACTAGTGCCCCAACGGAAGCTGTGTTTACAGTACCAATAATGGAAGCACTTGGTAAGACCAAAAGATCATCTGCAGTGGCTTCCCTTGTCTGTCCGTAAATGTTACCTAACAAGCCCGCAACCAAGGGTGCTGCTTCTGCAGGAAGCCCGAAGGATTGTACAAATAATGGAAAAGCAGTACTAGCATTAAAAACTCCTGCAATCTGAGCCGACAAATCCGGTAAATTCTCATCCTTTATCACTACCTCACTGGCAGCTGTTGTAGAAAATTCAATACTTCTTTCTGGAACACCTAAAAAGGCATAAACTTGATTTAATTGTCCGAAAATACCATTTAGCGTAGCTATTTGAGGACCGAAATCAGGATTCGTAGGGTCTAACGGATTATGCGGTACCGTAGTAAAATGCGGAATATCGATGACATTTGGGATATTTGAAACAACGCCTTGCGCCCCACCTGCTGTAAGTGTTGCTATCAACGCACCATAACTACCATCAAAACCAACACCGGGCGCTCCGTTTACAGGCGTTAAAGGGTTAGTCCCGTCGCCACCTGTAGTAGCATAACCCAGTACATCATTATTCCCAATCCAAAGTGAAAAGAAGCTTGGTGCTTGGCCTACGGCCAATTCAAGAACACTAGCGTCTGGTGTACTTCCCGTCATCCGAACAAAGAATGGATTAGCAAGTCCCAAAGGAACATTTGCTAAATTACCGTAGCCAGGTGCTAGGAGATGAAAACTTTTAGCACCAGGCACTCCTAAATTGTTAAAAGGACCTGTTGGATTGTTCAAAGCGATATCTGTAGTCACCGTAACTGGACCTATCACAGATTCCAACCCTACCGGACCTGCTCCTCCAAAAACCAGTCTGGGCCCTTGAATTCTAGTCCCCGCCAATGCTAAACCTCCTAAATTATCGTTGGTTAAGGGTTGCGTAAAACTACCTCCGCCGACTATTGCAAACTTTTGAGAAAGAATGTTCGGAAAAGATAAGTTTTGACTTGCTTGAAACAAAGCGCCATCAGTAAAACCTGCCGTCAAAGAGTTTCCTAAAGCCACATAGTTGGAAAAGTCCGCCGAACCTGCGGTAAGTTCTGGAGTAGGCTCCATTACCTCTGGAGCATCCAAATCTATATCTTCAATATCATTACAATTGACAAATAGTAAGGATGCCGTTAATAAATAAATATATTTTAAGTTTTTCATGTCAAATACGTATTTGATTTTCATTTAGTTGTTGATAGTCCATGATAGGTAATACATAGAACCTATAAACCCTGTTCCAAAAGCAGTAAAATATTCATCGCCTAACAAGTTATTACCACCTATTTTAAAAGTGGACTTAATACTAGGCACAGCATAATTTATCTGTGCATCAACTACATGGAACTCAGGTATTACTCCGTTGCCAAAAGTAGCCTCCCAGAAATAATCATCGCTAAACCTGTAATTAACATTGAATCCGAAATTTTTGAATAACTCTGTATTACCAAATGAGGCTTTGAACTGATGCTCCGGTGTATTGAACTGCACCTGAAAATCAGGATTTAGCTCTCTATCAAAATCTAGTTTAGTAAAGGTATAACTACCGCTTAAGTCAAAATTACCAAGCACTTTAGCAGTAAGCCCTAATGAAGCTCCGTAGGAATTGATGTCCACATCAGAATTCGTGTAAGCCTGATAGGTCTGAAAATCTCCATTAGCAATCGCAGCAACGGACAAAGAGCCATCACCAACAGTACCATAATAGGGAGCAATCACGTTCTCCGGAGAAAGAAAATCTTTATAGCTATTGTAATATGTACTGAAATCGATGACCAATTTATCAACCTTACCACGGTAACCTATCTCAAAAGATGTTACCTGTTCTGGCTGCACCAAATCAGGATTTGCGATTTCCAAATCCGCTGGATTGCCGGTTTCGGACAAACGAAGTACAGATTCGGCAGAGTAAGAATTCTCATAAGCCGCTCTACCGGTCTGCGTAATCTGCGCAGGCTGACCTAATAATTGACCTCCACCACTAACTTCGTAAGGTCTAGAAAAACGATCTAGGTTATCAGGTGCCGCTCCGATCAATATGGCCCTACCCGCATTTAAGCCGATAAACAAATCTTGAGTGGTAGGGTTTCTGAAACCTGTTTGTATAGAAGCTCTGATGTTATGATCTCTATTCAGGGTGAAACCTGCAGAGACTCTTGGAGAAAAGAAGCCATCAAAAAATTCTGACTTATCATAACGTACGGAACCAGTTAGTTTCAAACTTTTTTCTCCTTCTAATTCAATCTTCTTTTGAATTTGTGTGTACACCCCAAATTCTGAATAGTCTATCGGTCCATCAAAATCAGTATAAATGGTTCCTGACGAATTTAGACTATACTGTCTGTAAGACCCCCCTATCTGAATCTCAGCAAAATCTATCAAATGACTGAAATTATAATTGGCATCTGCGTGATAGTACTTAGAGGCATCTTGGAACTTAGAACCCGTTGATAAATCCGGATCATTTATACTACGATTAAAAGCCGCCTGAAACTCTGGTGTTCCTGGTAAAAATCTTCCCGTTTCTGCCTGTGCCCGTGCCGCTGCATGTGCTTGTTCGTTTGTAGCTCCTCCTAGTGTAGCCTGCACATAGGTGCCAGTGTACTCGCCAAACCAAGTGTTATCGTCTTTCCAAGCTCTATTAATATTAATACCCGTAAATACCATATCGTAAGAATCACCGGCCTTATCCGCCACTACATAACCTCTAACAAAGAAATTATCGTTTCTAATCTCCAGCTTATGCTGTTCTTGGAAGAACCTCGCGATATTATATCTGTTCGTGCCTTGATAAATCGTGTTCCCCGTTCCTATTTTCCCTACATAGGAAAGTTCAAGACTTTTACCTTCTATTGGTCTATAATAAAGACCCCAGTCAGATTTAATACTTCGTGCCGTATAGTTAGTAAGGTCTCTTTCGTTGTAGCCTGTTCTACTTACTTCAACAGAGGGAACCAATGCATTGGCACCAGCGGGTAAGACCCCTAAACCTTCTAAAGTAACGGCTACATCCTTAATATCTGTTGAAACTTCATCACCATAAACATTGATTCCGTCATAATTTAAATCTGCCCTTGTAGCTCCGGGATTAAACTTATCAACTTCGCTCGTAGCGGCCCAATCAGTACCATCTAAGAATCCAAAGTTCCATTTCACCGCAAATTTATCACTGAATTTGTGCGCGGCCCTTATACCAACATCCGTGTAGGAATTGGTTCCCGCAGCCTCTTGTGAAGTGACCCCTTGTTTTACGGAAGCACTTATGCCTTGATAATCAAAAGGACTCTTACTACGCATAAAGAGAATTCCATTAAAAGCATTTGCACCATAAAGTGCAGAAGCTGCACCTGGTAGTAATTCCACACTAAGCACGTCTGGCTCTATCATACCTACCAAATTCCCAATAGGGAAATTCAAAGCCGGCGTGGAGTTGTCCATCCCGTCCACCAATTGCATAAAACGAGTATTGGCAAAAGTGGCAAAACCTCTGGTGTTTACCGACTTAAAGGTTAAACTGTTCGTGTTAACGTCTACGCCTTTTAGATTTTCTAATCCTCCATAAAAATCGGCAGATGCAGTGTTTTGAATTTCTTGTAATCCAAAACGCTCTACGGTAACCGGAGATTCAAAAATACGTTCCGGAGTCCTGGAAGCGGATATCACCACTTCATCCAAAAAGGTCTGTGTTTCTTCCAATACCACCGTAAAGGTTTGGTTGTTAGAAGTAACGTTCTCTACTGCGTCCGCATACCCAATACTAGAAATATTAATTTGAAAGGGGGGGACTTCTGATGTTTCCAAAACAAAATTACCGTCAAAATCAGCGGTAGTACCGATTGCTTTTCCTACGATGACAATATTTGCACCAGGAATAGGTTCATTGTTCTGATCAACAACATTTCCATTGATTATTGTTTGGGACAACCCTACGGTTCCAGACAGCATCAATGCTAAAAATAGTATTGCTCTCATTATAAATTTGAGTTAAAATTAGTTTGGGGTCAATATACAGATAATTTTAAACGGAAAATAGTAAAATGAAAAAAATTATGCATGCATAGTATTATTTTGATAAAAATCATCCATACATAATGGGAAATCCTTAAAAAACAAAAGGAACCCAGTAAAATCAGGTTCCTTTTTAAAACAAATTTTAAAAACGTTTATTCTACGGTAACAGATTTTGCTAGGTTACGTGGCTGATCCACATTACACTCTCTCATCACCGCAATGTGGTAAGAAAGTAATTGCAATGGAATCGTCGTAAGCAAAGGCGTAAGACTTTCTAAAGTTTCTGGCACTTCTATTACGTGGTCGGCAAGCTCTGTTACTTGTTCATCACCCTCCGTTACGATAGCGATAATTTTACCTTTTCTTGATTTTATTTCCTGAATATTGCTAACTACTTTTTCATAATGTCCTCTCTTGGTAGCTATCACAAAAACAGGCATTTGTTCATCAATAAGCGCTATAGGTCCGTGTTTCATCTCCGCAGCGGGATATCCTTCTGCGTGGATATAGCTTATTTCTTTTAGTTTTAAAGCACCTTCCAGAGCAACCGGGAAATTGTAGCCCCTACCTAAATAAAGACAGTTACTTGAATCCTTATAAACATTGGATATGATTTCGATTAACGGATTGGATTCCAAAGCTTTTTCTACCTTGGCAGGAATAGTCTCTAATTCCGTTAAGTATTCGTGATATTGTGTTTGTGAAAAAACACCTTTCTCCTTGGCCAATTTTAAAGCGATAAGCGTTAAAACGGTAATCTGTGTGGTAAAAGCTTTGGTAGAAGCCACCCCGATTTCCGGTCCTGCATGTGTATAAGCTCCCGCATCGCTTTCTCTTGCAATGGAGGAACCTACTACATTACAGACGCCAAAGACGAAGGCTCCTTTTTCCTTGGCTAATTTAATTGCTGCTAACGTATCTGCTGTTTCTCCAGATTGGGAAATAGCAATTAATACATCGTTTTCCGTAATAACCGGATTTCTATATCTAAACTCAGAGGCATATTCGACTTCGACAGGTATTCTGGCCAAATCTTCAAAAATATACTCCGCCACCAAGCCAGCATGCCAAGAGGTTCCGCAGGCAACAATTATAATTCTATTGGCATTCAAGAACTTTTCTAAGTTTTGGTCAATGCCGGCCATACGTATCAATCCTTGATCGGCGAGTAATCTACCACGATAAGTATCCTTAATTGCTCTAGGTTGTTCATAGATTTCTTTAAGCATAAAGTGATCATAACCACCTTTTTCAATTTCTTCAAGATTCATCTGTAACTCTAAAATCCTAGGGTAAGCAACGGCATCATCCTTGATTTTGCGGAGTTTTATCTCTTTCCCTAAACGGATAATAGCCATTTCCTCATCTTCTAAGTAAACAGCGTTATTTGTAAATTCTATGAAAGGTGAAGCATCTGAAGCTATAAAGAATTCATTTTCCCCTATTCCTATTGCTAATGGACTCCCTAACTTCGCTACCACTATCTCGTCCGGTTTCTTTTTGTCAAAAACAGCAATTGCATAAGCTCCCACTACCTGATTCAAAGCAATCTGAACAGCCTGGCCCAGTTTTACATCTTCGGTCTTCTTGACCTCTTCTATTAAATTCACGAGAACCTCAGTATCCGTATCCGACTCAAAAGTATAGCCTCTTTTCGTAAGCTCTTTTTTGATGGACTCATAGTTTTCTATGATTCCGTTATGTATGATAACCAAGTCACCAGAATTTGAATAATGAGGATGAGAGTTCACGTCATTAGGCACACCGTGAGTGGCCCATCTTGTATGACCTATACCAAGGCTTCCTTTTTGAGAAATACCCTTGGCTTTATTCTTTAAATCCTCGACTTTTCCTTTTGTCTTGACAAGGTTGATTTCGTTTCCATCAAATAGGGCAACGCCAGCACTATCGTAACCACGATATTCTAGTCGTTGTAATCCTTTGATAATAACCGGGAAAGCTTCCCTATGACCTATATAGCCTACAATTCCACACATGTTGTTAGTGTTTGGTGATTTATATTAAATTTCCTACGTAAAAGTAACCTAAAATGTAAAAAAACATTTAGCTTCTGGATATAGAACGCTTATAATCTATGAATTGTATAAACCGGGATAATATTTATTAAAAAAGAATCTTAATTAATCTCCGTGTAAGAAATCTCAAGTTTCAGGCGCTTGTCAAAATTAGGATCCGACTCCGGGATATTACTTCCATAAAAAACGGTACCTAATGGCGTTAAGGTTGACGTAGCAGGAATATCGACCTCTCCTTCTTCTAAAATGGCATTAGCCAAACCTACTGCTTCAATATTGGTCGTAAGTACAAGGCCCAAGGTGCTATTGGCCGCCTCTCTAACAATTATCTCATTGATATAATCGGTGATACGAACGGTGTATTTTACATTACCGTCATCATCAGTCTCTACAATTCCATCATAATTAAGGAAAAGTCCAAAAATGTTCTCAGCAGTGTTCTGTTCCGTCAGAGGATTATATAATGGACTTCCCGTCTCCATGTTATACAGATAAAGTCTTGGCGGAGCTATATTATCACCAGTTAAGGAGGCATCTACATTAAAAACCAAATTGGCTTCGTTTATAACCCAATTTTCCGCTCTTATTTGCTCAATAATACTTTCTCCTTCATTCGCCTCAAAAAGGTTGATTCTAGCGGTAACACCAGCCCCTCCTTTAAGAAAAATTCTTGAAGCATTTTCTTCGTTATCCAAAACCTGTGGGGAATACATTTCATTGTTTAGGGTATTCACGGCATTGCCAAGTATACCCCCATTAGGAAGCCCAGATATGAGATTAAAGACAACATCCCTTTCATTGGTTTCTATCTCATCATCGGACACATCATCCGCTGTGCCATTTGTATTATACGAATTAAAAGTGTAAGTCATTGTAATATTGGCCTGTCTTAAGTCTAACAACAACATAAGGTCCTCTCCTTCCTGAGGGGTCAACGCTAAATGTATACCACGCATAAACTCATTGAAATTGGCTTGACTTAATAATTCTGAACTTCCTTCTTTGTTCAGAATATTTTCCTGAAACCATTGATTGTCTAATGGGATTCTTAATCCAGGGGCTAAACGCACAAAAGCTTGTGACTCATCTACGTCCTCGGTAGACTCATCATCTTCCCTTGGTGTTAAAATTTCTTTACTATCTATAACAAGCTGCCCGTCTTCATTAGAGTCAAATAAAACATCGGATACAAATGAAGGGGCGAATTCCTGTGAAGAAAAATACTCTTGCGCCTCTTGGAAGCCACTACTCGGGTCTAAATCTCTAAGAAAAAATGTAGAACGCGCTACTCTTAAATTGAAAGTAGGCGGTGCAATTACCTCTAAATCCGCATTAACCTCTAAATCATCGTAATTTTTACCATTGAAATAAATACTATCTAAATCTACCCTTCTAGCAAAGTTATTTGCAAAGATTGTAGCACCGTCCGTATCGTTTTTGCCATCAGCATCAGCATCTACACTGTTTGGGTCTAGCGGATCTGTATTGGTGGCGTTCTCTACCCTGTTGGAAACACCGTCGCCATCATTATCGTTGTCCGCATCGTTCGGTTCCTTATCGAATTCGTCATCCACACCGTCAAGGTCACTGTCCCTTGATCCACTCTTAGTCAAAAATGGAATATAAAGAAATACTTCCTTGACCGTCTCTTCTTCGTCGATTGTGGTGATAACATCATCGGTCTCCGCATCTTCTTCCGTTCTTTGGGATAGATTGCCAAAAGTAGGATTGCCATTGGGAAGCTGTACTTGCGAGGTAATAGAAGCCTCCGTTGTACCATAAGCCGCATCTGTAAACGTACCCAATTGATACACGGGTAATTTATTGGTTCTTACCGCCTCAATATTTTTATTGAAAGCAAAAACATCGTAAACCTCTTTTCCGGTGGTAAAAGGATCTGTTGCTACGACACCTGCTCCTATGGTGGTTAATTCTTCTTCACAGGAACTGAAAAGGGTAACCACAAAGATTAAGCCCATTAGGACCGAATAAGGGCTATTCTTAAAAAAATTCATTCGATTATTTTAAAACTTCCGTGTTATAAAAATTGGCATATGCTTCTTCAAATTCTTGAACAGGAACATAGGACAACACTGGTTTTTGGAGGTTAGCAATATGTGAATTCAATTCTTCTGGAATCTCTTCAGAGGCTAAAATAACCGCATCTGAAAAATCTACAGCTACTTTTAACAAATTATTATATGTGGGCGACCCCAAAGAAGCAATTTCTTCCTCGGGAATACCATCAAAAGTGATTTTTTTGAGCATATCCTTATCAAGCTCGCCTTCAAAGGTTTTACCATACACGGAAAGTACTATTTTACTATCGGCAAAAAGAGGTTCGTCTGCGTAGTACTTTTTGAGATATAGTGGTAATAGACTCGCCATCCAACCATGCACATGAATAATGTCCGGAGACCAATTTAGTTTTTTGACCGTTTCCATGACTCCTTTTGCAAAGAATATGGCTCTTTGGTCATTATCGGGAAATAAGTTCCCTTCTTTATCTGTAAAAGTGGCCTTTCTTTTGAAATATTCCTCGTTGTCTATAAAATATACCTGTATGCGTTCTCTTGGTATAGAAGCCACCTTAATAATCAATGGCATATCCATATCGTTAATGACAAGATTCATCCCCGATAACCGAATAACTTCGTGCAGTTGATGCCTTCTTTCATTAATATTACCATACCTAGGCATAAAGATTCTAATTTGCCCTCCATTACTATTGACCATTCTCGGAGCCTCGTAAGACATTAGAGAAACCTCATTTTCCGGTAGATAAGGAACTAATTCAGAAGATACAAACAATATCTTTTTACCATTCATAAAAGCTATTTTTTATTTTTCGCAGAAACGCAGGTGCAAAATTACAAAAAATATAGAGATTAGCAGTATTTATAGTAAGTTTGCTCGCTAATGACAAAATTACATGCTCCCCGTTAAAACAAAAAAAGAGCTTTTAAGTCACTTGAAAAAGCTATCTCCTCATGGTAATCTTGGACTGGTCCCTACCATGGGGGCTTTACATCAAGGCCATGCTTCTTTAATCAAAAGAGCCGTCTCGGAAAATGAACACGTTGTCGTTACCATTTTTGTAAACCCGACCCAATTTGATAATTCGGAAGATTTAAAAAAATACCCTAACACTCTCAGTAAAGACTTGAAATTGGTTCATAATATTGCTCCTAAAATTATGGTCTTTGCCCCTTCAATTCAAGAAATCTATGATGATACCGTGGTTTCAAAAACCTACGATTTTCACGGTCTGGACAAAGTAATGGAGGGAGAATTTAGAGACGACCATTTTAATGGCGTTGGCACAATAGTGGAAACCCTTCTAAGGCTTATAAAACCTACAAAGGCCTACTTCGGAGAAAAAGATTTTCAACAACTGCGCATCATTCAAAAATTGACCGAAATCGAAAAAATACCAGTTGAAATCGTACCCTGCCCTATTGTACGAGAACCACATGGTTTGGCCATGAGCTCCAGAAATGAAAGACTAGATGCTTCGCTAAGACTTAAGGCCAGTTTAATTTACAGCACTTTAAAAACTGCCAAAGAAAAATTTGGCACGGAAAGTGCTTCTAGTTTAAGGGAATGGGTTAGTGGGGTTTTCCAGTCTGATAACGATTTTAAATTAGAGTATTTTGATATTACCGATGTGGAAACATTGACTCCTATTCAAAGAAAACAAGAAAATATAAAATATAGGGCCTTCATAGCCGTTTACGCTGCAGAAGTTAGACTTATTGATAACATAGCCCTTAATTAATTTTTGCCAAATGCAAATAGAAGTAGTTAAATCGAAAATTCATCGTGTAAAAGTTACAGGTGCAGACCTTAATTATATCGGCAGCATTACCATTGACGAAGATTTAATGGACGCCGCCAACATTATTAAAGGTGAAAAAGTACAAATCGTTAACAACAACAACGGAGAACGGCTTGAGACTTATGCCATTCCCGGACCAAGGGGAAGCGGTGAGATTACCCTGAACGGTGCGGCCTCTAGACGCGTAGCCGTCGGCGATATCCTAATATTGATCACGTACGCTAGAATGGATATAGAGGAAGCCAAAATCTTTAACCCGTCTTTAGTTTTTCCAAATGAGGAAAACAACTTGTTGCTTTAAATTAAGTAACTTGGTCCTGTTCTAAGTTAAACTTCAGTACAGATTTTGACCAATTCCCTAAAGAAAACCTTAAAAACAGTCCTCCCCATTGCCATAGGAGTATTCCTTGTCCTCTATTGGTATTACAACACGGCGCCTTCCGATCGCGAACAGATTTTATTCTATATTAAAGAGGCTAATGTTTTTTGGATTACCATTTCTCTAATTCTTGGCTTACTGGGACATATATCAAGGGCCATAAGGTGGAACTATCTCTTGGAACCTTTGGGGTATAAACCCAAATTAATCAATAATATTTTTATGATCTTCATGGCTTATTTGGCCAATTTAGGTGTACCAAGAACCGGAGAAATATTAAGAGCAACTGCACTTACCACTTATGAAGGAGTCCCCTTTGAAAAAGGTTTTGGCACTATTGTTACCGAGCGTGTTATTGATGTCTTTATGCTTTTACTCGTTGTCGTTATTACCTTGGTGCTTCAGACAGAAATAATAATTACGTTTTTTCAAGAGCGTGGACTTAACCTTAATAGTATTTTCATACTGTTGGTAGCCGGCGTAATTGGTTTTTTAATATTTGTGTTATTCATAAAGAAATCGGAGTCTAACATTGCCCTACGTATAAAGTCTTTTGTAAAAGGCTTGTTAGACGGGGTTTTCAGTATTTTCAAAATGAAGCGGAAATGGGCATTTGTAGCACACACCTTTTTTATCTGGTCATGCTATATCGGCATGATGTGGGTTATTAAATTCACGGTCCCTTCTACAGCGAATTTAGGGCTTAGTGAGGTTATGGTCGCTTTTGTTTTTGGCGCATTTGCTATGGCTACCACCAATGGCGGGGTAGGACTTTTCCCCATATTGGTAAGCAAAGCTTTGGCGCTATTTGGTATACAAGAAGTTTCGGGAGATGCATTCGGTTGGATAATGTGGATCGCACAAACCCTTATGAACATTGTTTTTGGTGCAATATCTTTTCTCCTATTACCGTTATTGAACCGTAATAGGTAGCAATGGTTGCTGCCAAAATATAGTATATGCAGCGTATTTTTCTTCTTTTGATGCTATCCGTAGGGTTTTTAGCCAACGCACAGGTAAAACAAGAAATCTTTGAATCTTTCAAACTTCAGGAAAGAAGGGATGTGCAATACTATTTTCCGGAAAATCTAGATGACACCAAAAAATACCCTTTAATTATTGTTTTAGACGGCAACTATCTTTTTGATCAGGTGGTCGCCACCTCAAAGTTCTATAGTAGATTCCATGGTATGCCAGAAAGTATTATCGTTGGAATAAACCAAAGCAAAGATGATTTAAGGTATGAAGACTGCGCCTTTGAGCCAGATAGTGGATTACCAAGCGAGAAGGGAAAGAAATTCTTCGAATTCTTGGGAATGGAGCTAATACCTTATCTAGACCTTAATTTCAGCACTGCGCCTTTTAAAATGATCGTAGGCTATGATATAACCGCTAATTTTCAAAACTATTGGTTGTTTAAGGACAATTCCCTTTTTAATGCATACGTGAGTATATCCCCGACATTAGCACCAGAAATGGGAACTAGGGTCGCGAGTAGATTAGGAGCATTTGATAAGCAAATATTTTACCAACTGATCGTAGAAGGAGAAAAAAATAAAGGAACTGCTGCCGTGCTGGAGATGAATACGGCCCTTAAAGCTATTGAAAAGGAAAGTTTACATTATTTCTTTGACGAATATAAGAGCGCCGACCACATATCCGTAGCAACGTATGGTATAGGGAAAGCTTTTGATAACATTTTTGGAATGTTTAAACCCATAAGCCCTAAAGAATATAAAACACAAATATTGACGTCTGAAGATCCTGTTTTTGACTACCTCGAAAATAAATACAAAGGCATTGAAGACCTTTTTGGTTTTAGTAAACCAGTAGAACTGAATGATATTATGGCTATCTATGCAGCATCTAGAAAAAAAGAAGATTTTGAATCATTAAAACCTTTATCCGACCTCTGTAAGCAGCAATATCCGGAAACAATGCTTGGCTTCTATTTTGAAGGTGAATATTACGAGCAGTTAGGAGAGCCTAAAAAAGCTTTGAAAACTTTTGAAAAAGCCTTTCAGATGGAAGAAATAGATTTTTTGACCAAAGAAATGGCTCTTGAAAAAATGGATGCCCTAAAAGCCGATTTTGGTTTTTAGCCCTACCATACGGAACCCAAATCCCAACCATTTTAATACCTACTAGCAATGATAAAAATAGACTCCAAATACTTTATAATATCAGGTATATTATTTACCTATTTTGGATTAAAGGGCGAGTTTAATCTCGTATACAACGGTCTAGCCTTACTAATGGCCTGGGCTTCCTTTTTTATCGCTTTTACGGAATTCAGTAAGCAAAAGTACAAGGATAAATAGCTCCGTATCCGTAAAAATTACCTTATCATTTTCAAACTTCTTGTTACCTTTAGCACAAATAGTACCTGCTAGAGAATGGCTAAAACAAAAACTGCATTTTTTTGTCAGAATTGCGGAACACAATACGCAAAATGGGTGGGACAATGTTCCGCGTGTAAAGAATGGAACACCGTGGTAGAAGAAGTTGTTCAAAAGGAGGAAAAAACAAGTTGGAAAACACCCGAAAACCAAGCTAGAAGAGTTTCCAAACCACTTCTTGTTAATGAAATAAGTACAGAGAAAGAACTTCGGTTAAATACGTTTGACCTTGAATTTAACCGCGTTCTAGGCGGAGGGTTAGTCCCAGGAGCCCTGGTGCTTTTGGGCGGAGAGCCCGGGGTAGGAAAAAGCACCCTGCTTCTTCAAATAGCACTTAAATTACCCTATAAAACCTTATACGTGTCCGGGGAAGAAAGTCAAAAGCAAATACGTATGCGTGCAGACCGCATATTTCCAAATAGTGAAACTTGTTTTATACTAACGGAGACCAAAACTCAAAATATATTCAAACAGATTGAAGCTACAGAGCCAGATATTGTAGTTATAGATTCTATACAGACCTTACATTCCGATTATATTGAGTCCGCCGCCGGAAGCATCTCTCAGATAAGGGAATGTACAGCAGAGCTTATCAAATTTGCTAAAGAAACCAATACTCCGGTAATCTTAATTGGTCATATTACAAAAGATGGTTCCATTGCTGGCCCAAAAATTCTAGAACACATGGTAGACACGGTGCTTCAGTTCGAGGGTGACCGTAATTATGTTTACAGAATTCTGAGATCTTTAAAAAATAGGTTCGGTTCTACCGCCGAGTTGGGAATATATGAAATGCAGGGTAATGGATTACGCGAGGTGAACAATCCTTCCGAGGTACTCATCTCTAAAAACGAGGACGGCCTTAGTGGTACTGCGATTGCATCTACCGTAGAGGGAATGCGACCCCTACTTGTAGAAATCCAAGCTTTAGTGAGCACCGCCGTATATGGCACACCGCAACGTTCTACTACGGGTTATAATGCAAAGCGATTGAATATGTTGTTAGCAGTATTAGAAAAGCGTGCTGGCTTTAAACTAGGGGCTAAAGATGTATTCCTGAATATAACCGGTGG
Organism: Maribacter sp. MJ134; assembly: GCF_003970695.1. Taxonomy (NCBI): domain Bacteria; kingdom Pseudomonadati; phylum Bacteroidota; class Flavobacteriia; order Flavobacteriales; family Flavobacteriaceae; genus Maribacter; species Maribacter sp. MJ134. The sequence goes on along the minus strand of NZ_CP034570.1, from coordinate 3,486,546 downwards.
TATTTCTGTTGATGATCCAGCTATTGATTTGGCCGTTATTGCAGCAATCTTATCCAGTAATGAGGACATCCCCATAGAAAAAGGAATTTGTTTTGCCGCAGAGGTTGGCCTCGCTGGGGAAATAAGACCCGTACAACGAGTAGAACAAAGAATTCTCGAAGCAGAAAAATTGGGCTACACTACGATTATTGTATCCAAAAACAATAAGATAGGACTTAAGAATACCAAGATAAAAGTGTTGTTAGCCTCAAAAATCGAAGATGTTGTCAGAGGCTTATTCGATTAACGCTTATCTCTCATTATCCTTGCCATTACAAGAATGATAATAATTACGGCAACAATAAGAACAATTTGACCGAAACCTACTTTTAAATTGAACATCGCTATCATCTTATGGCGCAGGATTAGGTATACTATTATGAACCGACTCTATGCCTTTTAGGATATCCTCCGATAATGAGACATCAATACTCGCTATATTTTCAGCCAGCTGTTTTATTGAAGTTGCACCTATAATATTACTGGTCACAAAAGGTCTAGTATTTACAAAGGCAAGAGCCATCTGAGCAAGCGATAAATCGTTCGCCTGTGCCAATTCGTAGTATTTTTGTGTAGCTTTAGTGGCTATCTCCCCATTATAGCGGTCAAATCTAGGAAATAACGATACTCTAGAACCTTCTGGCATTCTTCCTCCTAAATATTTTCCGCTCAATGCGCCAAAGCCTAGTGGAGAATACGCTAACAGGCCTATTTTTTCGCGCATGGAGACCTCAGCAAGTCCAACTTCAAAAAGCCTATTCAATAAATTATATGGGTTTTGTATGGTTATGGTTCTTGGTAAGGTGGCATGCACTTTACTCTCCTCTAGATAACGCATAGTTCCCCAAGGTGTCTCATTGGATATGCCTACATGCCTAATTTTTCCTTCGCGTATCAAATCTCGCAGGGTTTCTAGAACCTGATGGAAATTGTCTTCCCAATAGTCGGTAATCTCATGCTCGTACCCTCTCTTTCCAAAATAATTAGTATTGCGTTCTGGCCAGTGTAATTGATACAAATCAATATAATCTGTTTGAAGTCTTTCCAGACTACCCTCCACCGCCTCTATAATAGATGCCCTAGAAAAACCAGTAGATCGGATAAACTTGGTGTAATCGCCATTACCGGCAATTTTAGAGGCCAACACCACCTTATCTCTGTTCCCATTTTTCTTAAACCAACTTCCTATTATTTTCTCCGTGTGTCCATATCTTTCAGCTTCTGCAGGTACCGGATATAACTCTGCCGTATCAAAAAAATTTACCCCTTGGTCCAAAGCATAATCCATTTGCTCATGACCTTCTTCCTCTGTATTTTGCTTACCCCAGGTCATAGTGCCCAGACAAATTTTACTTACTTCAATATCAGTATGTGGCAGCGTGGTGTACTTCATATAAATGCGGATTGTCCCTTTAAGTTTGCAAAATTAGTAAATAAAATATCCTTAAACGGGACTGTAGTCAAATTCTAACTTATTCTTAAAGTTTACTTGGATAGATTGGTCAAAAGCAATACCTGTGGAAAAGTGTTTGTCCCGGTATTCATGGTAATGGAAATCATTTCAGGAATATTGTAAATGTAAGTTCCCAACATAACATCTAGTTTAGCGTCCTTGTTAAAATCCCCTACTTCCATGGTTAGCCAATTGCCATGAATAGGCACTTCCATATAGGATGGGGCAAAATTCAATCCTCCTTTATTTTCCAGATAAACAACGCTTTCCTTTGCGTTTCGTTTGTCCGTGTATTCCGAATACAGCGCCGCTCCAATAATATCAAGGTCACCATCGCCATCAAAATCGCGGGTCATTGCCTTGCCACAATCGTACATGGGGTAGAAAAAAGACTCTTTAAACATAGCGTTACCGTCATTTAAATAAATCCGTATTCCGTGATAGGGTTTATCTATTGGGGAATAGTCTCGATTATCCCCGTTCGTTACCAAGATATCTTGATAACCATCTCCATTAAAATCTGCCAACTCAAAATAACTAGTGCCATTTACGGCATCAAAACTTAACACATTCTTTTCTTCAAAAGTGTTGTTCCCCTGATTATAGTAAATTGTTATTTGCTCCCTGGCTTGGGTCATAAGAGCCATGATATCAGGTCTGCCATCCCCATTAAAATCGGAAATCTCTACTTTTCTTGTTCCCGGCAGAGTATTTAGAACATGCTCTTTTGAAGTATCAAAATTATCTAACCAAGAAAGTTTCCCGGCATAGTGGCCAAAACTGCACAAAATTAAATCCTTTAACCCATCATCGTTCAGATCCTCCACCTGAAAATTCACAGGCCGTTTTAAACTGGACAGTAAAATATCGTTTTTACCAGAACTCACATTCGTATCTAACCGCAACAATTTACCTAAGGCTTGATCAGATGGTGAAAGCTTGCCCAAGGTAAGGAGCAATGGTTCCTTGAATTCTACGAATTTAATATCGGATGCCGGACTCTCCAAATCCCATGTATTGGTAATGTTTCCTCTGGTATCAATTGCGATTAGACTCTGAAAATCTCCGATATAAAGTTCTGAAGTGTTTGGATCAAAACGAAGTAAACTTACTTGGGGTAACTTAGAATCTCCAATACTGATACTCTGGGCACTAAACGGAAAGACGGTGTTACTTATATCCTTTTCTCTGGTTTGAGCAGGCAGCTCTTCTGGTGCGTTATTGAGGTAGTACTGTTTTACCAACGCCCAATCCTGTTTGGAAATTAATGGATACTCGGGGTATATCTTCAAGCTTCTAACGATATCGGCTTCCACTTTGCTCATGGTATCATCCCAGTTTTTCCCATCTATTTTAAGACCTAAACGCAGGCCCATATTGGGTAGGACACTATTTTCCCAAGTTCTTTTATCCAATGATTCTGGCTTAGGTAATGTATGACAAGTAGCGCAATACATAGCTGCCAAAGTTGCTCCTTTATCTTGTACCTCTACGGTATCGATAACAACAGTATCAACAACAGACAAATACTCCTCTTTAACCTCATTTCCAGACAACCAAATTAAAATTGATAGTGGAAAAGCAAAAAGTAAAGGAAGTCTGTTCTTAAGCATAAAAGATGTTATTCTACCTCGACCAAAATAGGACAGTGATCGCTATGTTTAGCTTCTGATAGTATTACAGAACGCTTTAATCTGTCCCTTAAAGGTTCCGCAACCATAGCATAATCCAGGCGCCAACCCTTATTGTTGTTTCTTGCATTAGCTCTATAACTCCACCACGTGTAATTGTCAGGTTCCTTATTGAAATGACGGAAGCTGTCTATGAAACCGCTTGCTATCAGATTACCGATCCACTCTCGTTCTACCGGTAAAAACCCGGATACGTTTTTAAGCCCTACAGGGTTATGAATATCGATGGCCTCGTGGCATATATTATAATCTCCAAGAACAATAAGATTTGGATTTTCTTTTCGCAATTCATTGAAATATTCTTGAATTTCCGCCATGTAATTCAGCTTAAAATCGAGTCTATCCATATTAGTGCCAGACGGTAGATACATACTCATAATCGAAATATCCCCGAAATCTGCCCTTAGATTTCTTCCTTCGAAGTCCATAGTTTCAATACCTGTGCCAAACTCAATATGGTCTGGCTCCGTTTTTGAAAGAATAGCAACCCCACTATAACCCTTCTTCTGCGCACTGTACCAATAATTATAGGTATAGCCCGCATCTTCAAAAACAGTGAGGTCCAATTGATCTTCTTGTGCCTTGATTTCTTGTAGACAAACGACATCAGGGTTTACCGATTGCAACCATTCTATGAACCCTTTTTTCAAAGCCGCTCGGATACCGTTAACATTGTACGATACAATTTTCATAAATTAAATTTGATTCAAAAATAGAAAAAGCCAATGGCAATAACCCTTTTTAGATAGTATTAAAATTCTAACTTCGCAGCTTTGGAATGCCATTTGCTTCTAACAAATCGTAATTTCTAAATGAAAGCAATGAAAAATATACTTCTTATCTCCGTACTCTTTGTAACATCTAATTCATTGTTAGGGCAGGCCTATCCTGCTTTTTCCAACAATCATGAAGTAAAATTCAATATCGGTCACTTTTTAGCTACTACCACCGTAGAGGGTTCCTATGAATATTATTTGAACGAGGATACGAGCGTTGGCGGAACACTATATTTTAATAGTGATGCCACAGATTATAACGGTAATTTTGGAATTGGTCCCAACCTCCGTGCTTACTTTGGGTACAATCCCAGGAGTGGTTTTTTCGCAGAAGCTTTTGGCCTCTACTATACTGGCGAAAATGAGGACCTAACCGAAACTCTTGGAAGCCGCAATAATGATTTTGGAACCTTGGCTTTAGGTCTTGGGCTAGGAACCAAATGGGCAACGCGAAGCGAGCGTTTTACCCTGGAAATAAATGGTGGACTAGGAAGAAACATTAACCCTGAAGATTTTCAAAATTCATTCATGTACAGGGCAGGACTGTCCATAGGGTTTCGATTTTAAATCCTATTTTTGAAGCTTCAACTTTTTACATGAAGCATATCTGTATACTCTTTTTTCTTTTTCTCAACGTCCTTGGTATAAGTCAAGACCCCCAGAAAAGAGATAGTATTACCGTATTGAACGAAGTAGTACTGATCGATACTCTAACGGCTAAAAATAGTATTGGTATAGTACCTTCTAAAATAATCGGAGCCAAAGTCTTTCAGAATTATAGTCCTGTAGATCTTGTGAACTCCATTAATCAAGTTTCTGGTGTGTATGCCTTATCCGGTGCTTTAAACACCAATAGAATTACCATTCGTGGGGTTGGCGCGCGTACCCCTTTTGGCACGGACAAACTACGCTTGTACTACAACAACATACCTGTCACCAATGGAACAGGATTTTCTACCATAGAAGCTTTTGATTTGGAAAATCTAACTTCAATGGAAATCATAAAAGGTCCCAAAGCAACAGGATTTGGGACAAATCTTGGTGGCGCAATTGTCTTGAATACCAAAAAAATAAGAAATCAGCCTACAAAATTTACCAATAACACTACCATTGGCTCCTACGGACTTCTCAAAAACAGTTTAGGTTTTGTACACTCGGATGAGAACTTTCACCTAACACTACAATATGGACACATGGAAATTGATGGGTATCGCGAAAACAATAGATTTGAGCGAGATGGTATTCTATTGAACTCAAATTTCAGATTAAGTTCTAAAAGTGAATTAGGTCTTTTAGTGAACCATATTGATTATACCGCCCAGATAGCTAGTTCCATTAGTCAATCCGCTTTTGACGAGGATCCAACACAGGCTGCATTTACTTGGAGATCCGCCCAAGGTTTCGAAAGTAATAACTATACGCTTATCGGACTTTCCCATACATATAAACACAATGCTAAACTCCAAAACACCACTAGTCTATTTTACACCTATCTAGACCATTATGAACCCAGACCCTTTAATATTCTGGACGAATATACCAATGGATATGGCTTCCGCACACTATTCTCCGGAGCTCTTGGCATAAATCGACCTAATTTACAGTATACTTTTGGAGGCGAATTGTACAAAGATGAATTCACGTGGGGAACTTTTGAAAATTTATATGAAGACAATAACGGAAACGGCAGTTTACAGGGTGATAGAATAGCTGACAATAAAGAATTTCGTAGGCAATTCAACGGTTTTGCCACCGTCACCGGTCCTATTTCTCAAAACTTTACTGCGCAATTGGGCATCAACATAAACAAGACCAACTATAACTTCAGGGACTTATTTAATACTGGCGCACTTAATAAAAGTGCCGAAAGGAATTTTAACGCCTTGTTACTACCCAGTCTAGACCTTACCTATTTGCTAAGAAATGACGTTGAACTCTTCGCAAATCTAAGCCGAGGTTTCTCTAATCCGAGTTTAGAAGAAACCTTAACCCCGGATGGACTAATAAATCCCGATATTAAGCAAGAAACCGGTACCAATTACGAACTTGGATTACGAAAGAACAATGGTTCGTTTACAATGGAGGCCGCGCTATACCACATGCGTATAAACAACCTACTAGTTGCCGAGCGTGTTGGAGATGACCAGTTCATAGGTAGAAATGCAGGCAAGACCCAACATCAAGGGTTAGACCTAGACATCAGCTATAGGCTGTCGCTTTCGGAAAAAATAAGTGCCACGCCTTTTGTGAGTTATACTTTTAGCGATCACTCCTTTATAGATTTTGTTGACGGTGACGAAGATTTTTCCGGAAACCAATTGACCGGAGTACCAAAACATCGTATCGTTTCTGGGTTACAGACTAATTTTGGAAACGGTTTGTATTGGAATACCACCTATCAATTTGTGGATAGAATATCGCTTCGTGACGAAGAAACCCTATTCAGCGATTCTTTTTCAGTGCTAAATACCCGTATTGGATTCAAAACAACCATACTTCAAAAACTATTACTTGGTCTAGATTTTGGTATAAACAATATCCTCAATACTACTTATGCACAGTCCGTTCTCATTAACGCCAGCAGTTTCGGAGGCAGGAAACCCCGCTACTTCTATCCTGGAAACGATAGAAATTATTATGGAAGTTTAAAACTGAACTATACACTTTAATTTAAGTTAATCCAGAAATGATGTATTTCAATTTTTTGTTTTGAGATTCTAGAGTGTTCGGATTTATATGTTGAATTCGGTGTATTAGGAACTATTTTATCCTTTAAATCCCAAACAATATCTGTTTCCCTGCTAATTAAATCATCAATCCACCTATTTATTTTTCTCTCCCAATATATTTGATTCTCATCCTGAATATAACCGACTATTGCTCCATTATTGAGATGCTTTCCAAAATCATCCTGTTCTCTTTTAATTCGCTCAATACCGCCATTACGACCAGACACATAATCATAACTAGTTTTGCAAAGTCTTTTTGCTTCAATCATAAACAAGGGTTGTGCACCAAATTGAAAAGGATGCACATACACGGTAAAATCTACACCTTTTTTCTCGTTAAATTGAAACAATAAATTCTCTTCACGTGCTATATCTCCGAGATACCGGAACAGTTCTTTAGATATATCATCTTCTTTATAAAGGCTGCTTTTGGACTGTTTAATAATGGTTTCAAACTTAGGTAAGGTGTTTTTTACAAAGACCAATATTCGTTGTACCGTATAATCTTCTGGAATTGAAAATTCCTTTACCGATGTAGGTCGATTATGTCCTTGTTTGCTTATCACTAATAACCACTATTCACCAAATCTATCATCACATCACCAGCATCCCTCAATGCAACAGATTTTAACCAATACCGAAGTGTTTTTGGCTTAATAAGAAATATAATATCCTTTTGATATAACCTTAAAACCCTTCTATATAAAACTGATTCTTGTTGGTTTTCTATTAATTCTGATAAATCTCCTTCCTTTATTTTTTTAATTGTATCAATCGAAAGTTCTTGGTTGGCATAAGAGAAAGGGAAACATATGTATGAAAGCGTCTCTATTGGCGCTAATGGCTTAAAAACTTTATTGTCATTATTATAAATTGGATTTAAACTTTCGCAAAATGTTTTTCCAAATTCTTCTAAGCCCTCTGCCTCGGTTTTTTTCGTATTAAGTTTTGCCTTTTCTCCTTTAGAAAGTTCTTCTAATTTGTAATTAAGAACGTCTGCTTTAATTATTTCTTCAGAAATTGATAAAGAGAGATTTTCTTTATTTTCCGGATAAGGAAGGTTTAAGACATCTTTCATATACATTACGTACCCTCCTGACCTACTAATACCTGCCTCGGCACTAGTAGCCATTAAGAAAAGTTTGTAAAATATATAATTCTCTTTTAAGGTCAACTCCAATAGTCTTAGTTCTTCTTTTTGATTTAAGGGCGCATATATTCCTATTATTCTTTCTTTAAATATTAGATCATAGTTCAAAAGGTGTGCGGTAAAATTATTCTTTCCAATAGTTCTTTTTATTAGAAGGTGCGGAGCCAAAAATATATTCTTATTGGGTTCTCTTGACCATTGGAATTTTGTCTCATTTTCGATTTTTGTTTTTAGAACGCCTTCTTCTGTGAAATCTTTTGTTTCTACCATTAGATGTCCTGTGAGGTGAGGTGCGGGCTTGGTTTTTCTTGCAATTTGATATCCTAGTCCAACTTCCCAATCATCATTTCTCCTTTTGAAATCCAGAAAACTTCCTAATTTTCTAAGCCCATCAAATCTCTTAATAAGAAAATATAACTGATAACCTCCTACCAAATTCGATTTCCAAACTACCAAGTCATTTTCAGCAACCTCTTGCGAAACATTATTCATATCATAACTATCAATCTCAAAGAACAAACGCTCTCTGGTTGTTTTAGTTCTTTTTGTAGCGATGTGAAGAATATGATGATTTTGAGATGGTTTTCTATTTTTTGCGAAAATTACGGCCGTAGCAATAGTCTTTTCAAATAGTACACCGGAGTCCCTTAATTCCGATAAATCAATAATTTGCGGTACTTCATACCTAGAGAAGAACTCCTTTCTAAAATCTAAAGTATTATTGTAAAGTAAAGGTCCGGAAGGCATAACAAATGAAAGCAAACCGTCTGGCTTTAAGAGTTTCATAGCTTGCTGTAAAAAAAGCATAGCAATTTGATTTCTTGGAATATGATAGGGGATATTTATATTAAATTCAGAAATAAGACTATCAAAATTCTTAACCTTATCTTCAAATGGCGGATTGCCAATTACCAAATCAAAACGACCCTTTTCGTTATCCATTAGATACTTGAAGAAGTTACCTTCATAAATATTCTTCTCCCGTAAATCGTCAAAACGTAAATCTGTCCATATCTCTGTAGGAGTCAGCATATCACATAAGGCGATGCTCAAACTAAAAACGGATAGTCTCACAGAATCTTCCTCTATATCTACACCGTAAATTGAATTTTTAAGGATGTCCTTTAAGTTGTTGATTTTTGGAGAAATAACTTCCCCTGTTTTATCATAATGTATTTTTTGCCACCATTGCACCATTCTTTTAAAAACAGCAACCAAAAAAACTCCAGAACCACAGCTAACGTCAATTACTTTATAGTCCAACTTTGGTTCTAAAATCGGCATACACTCATCTACCATTAAACGTGCTAGATGAATTGGGGTAAAGACGGCATCCTTACGCTGATCTATAAATTCTTCGTAAATACGGCTAATAAGTTCTACTGGCAAATAATCAAATGAATACAAGGGCCATAATACGAGTTGATTGCCATCCAAACTACCATCAAGATAATTGGCAAGTTTACCAAGGTCGGTATTTTTTAGAATAGCCTTGTCAGTATCTTTTAATTCAAATATCTTACCATTGAACTGGGAGCTTAATTCATCGAAAAAATCCGTAACAAACCCTTTTTTCAGTATCTCGCAAAAAGAAGATGCCCCATCATATTTGTTAAAATAATTGCTTGGGAAAACATGATTGCCCTTTTCATCAATCCTTTCTTCCAAATACTTGACTAGAATTGATAGCACCAATAATTGTTGTGCCAAAGACTTTTCAATCCCACTTTCTATTATAAAGTGAGTCCTAACTTTTTTTAAACCTTCGATTAACTTGTTTTCTGAACTGCCCTTACTTAAAAACCTGTTATTCAAAACTTTTTGTTCCCAAAACACGCCATTAGAAAAAAGCTTGGCAGAGTATTTTTCGTAATCTTGGTGCGAAGCGGATATAAGTGACAAAACATCAAATGGAGAAACACTGATTTCCTTAGAAACCTGATCATAGTCTACTTGCTTTCTAGCATCATAAATATGAAGATTTGTTCTATCAAAAACATAATAAATTGGTACTATTCCAGCACTCCATATTTTACGATGGATATCTGCAAGTTCATTTTTTGATAATCTTAGATTTGAATTATCAAATACGAATAGCTGTGCTTTAGAAGACTGATTATCAGGGAATCTTCTAAAATAAACTGCCGTTGCTCTCAACTTTTTGGCAGCATCAAGAATCAATTTCTCTTCAAATAAAATTTCGTTGGAAGAATAACTTTTAGAAGTAAAAAACAAAGTAGAATAGGTAGACTTTACATTGAAGTCAAGCTTTTCCAATACTTCATCGATTACCATAGTCTCCATAATAACAAAAATACATTTAATTCTTGCATATTGGAATTAGAGCCAAACAAAGGTCTAAAAAACCTACTCCATCTTTTTTAACCACGAACGCATATCCACGGCCTTATGCAGTATCGATTTTAAATCTGAAATAGCTACCCTTTCTTGCTCCATAGTATCGCGATGACGAATAGTGACCGTCCTATCTTCTAAAGAATCATGATCAACCGTAATGCAAAATGGTGTGCCATTGGCATCCTGCCTGCGATACCTGCGACCTACTGCATCCTTTTGGTCGTAAAGCACGTTAAAATCCCATTTTAAATCATCAATAATTTCATTTGCCAGTTCTGGTAACCCATCTTTCTTTACCAATGGAAGTACGGCGGCCTTTGTTGGCGCCAGTACCGCTGGTAATTTAAGTACCGTCCTCGTAGTACCGTTCTCTAGCTCCTCTTCCTGTAAGGAGTTAGAAAAGACCGCTAAGAACATGCGATCTAGACCTATAGATGTTTCCAAAACGTATGGAACATAGTTTTTGTTAGTCTCATGGTCAAAATATTGAAGTTTTTTGCCTGAGAATTCTTGATGTTTAGACAGATCAAAATCTGTACGGGAGTGAATTCCTTCTAATTCTTTAAATCCGAATGGAAAACGGAATTCTATATCCGCGGCGGCGTCTGCATAATGCGCCAGCTTATCATGATCATGAAAACGGTAATTATCTTGACCCAGCCCTAAAGATAAGTGCCATTTCATTCGTTTCTCTTTCCAGGTATCGTACCATTCCTTTTGTGTTCCCGGTTGAATGAAAAATTGCATTTCCATCTGTTCAAACTCGCGCATTCTAAAAATGAACTGTCTAGCGACAATTTCATTTCTAAAGGCCTTTCCCGTCTGTGCAATACCAAAAGGAATTTTCATCCTTCCGCTCTTCTGAACGTTCAAGAAGTTAACAAAGATACCTTGGGCGGTCTCCGGTCTTAAATACAGGTCCATAGCACTATCGGCGCTGGCTCCCAATTTTGTGCCGAACATGAGATTAAATTGCTTCACGTCTGTCCAGTTTTTGGACCCGGACATGGGGCAGGCGATATCCAATTCCTCGATAAGTACCTTTACATCCGCTAAATCTTCTTTCTCCAAAGACTTTCCCATACGGCTCAAAATGGCCTTACCTTGCTCTTGGTAATCTACCACTCTTTGGTTGGTCGCCAAAAACTGCTCCTTATCAAAGGCATCCCCAAATCTTTTAGCTGCTTTTTTTACTTCTTTCTCTATTTTAGCATCTAGTTTACCAACATAATCCTCGATAAGGACATCTGCCCTATAGCGCTTTTTAGAGTCTTTATTATCTATTAAGGGGTCATTGAATGCATCAACGTGGCCAGAGGCCTTCCATGTAGTGGGATGCATAAATATGGCGGAATCGAGACCAACGATGTTATCATTCAGTTGCACCATGGCTTTCCACCAATACTCGCGAATGTTCTTTTTTAGCTCAACACCATTTTGTCCGTAATCATAAACGGCACTTAATCCATCATAAATTTCGCTGGATTGGAATACATAGCCGTATTCCTTTGCGTGGGATATAACCTTCTTAAAACTATCTTCTTGATTTGCCATGCGGCAAAAATAGAATTTTAGGTCAAAAGAACTGTAATTATTTTAGTTGAAATTCTGAAGAAGTAATCAAACGCTCATCTTCAAAAACATTAAGTGTATAGGTCCCTTCTTTTAGAGAGCCCTCAGGAACCGTAACCGCTTCGCACACGGAAGTTTCTATGCCCATGTAGATAAATTCTACACGCTTACTATAAATGTTACCGTTTACGGTAATCGTATTGGCATTATCCTCTATAATTTGTTTGTCCGGGTCTAGAAACTGTAGGTAAATAACCTTTTCTTCCTCCCCCTCACTAGCGTCGGCCAGGACGGTTACACATCCTCTTAATTTCTCTATGGTCGAAGCCTTGTTGGTCAGTATAGGTCTGGTTCCTCTCATCCTAAAACCATCTCCCTCGGAGAAATCCATTTTTAGATAACTTTTGTTCTTCAATTTTTGGTTCAGCTCCATAATCTTCCGCCGCTGCAAGGCCTCTGCCTCTGCCAAGGAACTGCTATTGGCCCTAAGAATTTCTATCTCCTTTCGAGTCTCGTCGTACTTATCCGTAAGTAACATATTATTATAACGAAGGAAATTGTTCTTAAGCTTTAAACTATCGTTCTTGGCCTCCAACCTTCTAAGTTCTGTCTTATACTCCCTTAGTTTCTCCACGGTAAAATTTAATCTACCAACGGAATCCAACAACTGTTGTACTTTATATTTGGAATCTTCAAGCTCAATTTCGTTCATTTCACTTAAAGCCGAAAGACGATCGACGTCGGCCTTCATAATGGTAAGATCTTTTACCAAAATGTCTTTTTCCTGCTCTAAAAAATTGATTTGTGTTTTGGACTGTGCATAGCTGTAGTAAAATGCAATTAGAATGCCGATAATAACGGCGACCAAAGCAGCAAGTATTATTTTATAATTGAATTTATTATCTTGACTGTCCATCAATAAAGTTGGCCTTATAGTAGGTTAATAGATACTTAAGATTTGTTTCGCAACAAGCTACCAAATATACTAAATGCTATAAACAACCTCCTATTACCAAGGGTATGTTTTGGATGTAATGCGCGATTAAACGGAGGAGAGCAACATCTGTGTACCGTTTGTCGACATCAATTACCGCTCACCGATTATAACTTTAACGACGAAAACAGGGTAGATCGTATTTTTTATGGCAGAATTAACATTAAAAAGGCCAATTCCTTCTTATTTTTCACTGATCAAGGTATTGTAAAGAACCTTATTCATAATCTGAAATACAGAAACCAAGAACAAATCGGTGCTTTTCTGGGAGATTGGTTCGGTCAACAAATAAGCGAGAATAATCATTTAGAAAAAGTAGATTATGTAATACCTGTGCCTCTGCATGAAAAAAACTTAAAAAGAGAGGATACAATCAAACCGCACTCTTCGCAAAACGATTGGCATTTCATTTAAACAGTACGTATCTGGAGAATGTACTCATAAAGACCGCCAACACCAAAACCCAAACCAAGAGAAGTAGATTAGCAAGATGGTATGATAACAGATCCTTATATGAAGTTACTGATGAGAAAATCCTAAAAAATAAAAGAATACTATTGGTAGATGATGTAATTACCACTGGTGCTACCATGGAAATCTGTGGCCGGCCGTTGAAAAAAATTGAAGGAACCGTTGTTTATATCGCCACTATGGCCGTAGTTGAATGATTACCATTTTCTATAAAATATGTTGTTTCTTTGTTCTAGAAATTATATCGATGTTTCGAAAATTTTTATCCTATATTTTTATTTTTTTCATAGTATTCGCATCCTACCAATGCGCCCGCAAAGGAACCCCGACCGGAGGGCCAAAGGATGAAACACCTCCTACACTTATAAGAGCGGAGCCAGATAATATGACCACTAACTTTAAATCCGCCAAAATACGACTCTATTTTGATGAGTTGGTAAAGCTACAGGATGTACAAGAGCAGTTAATAGTTTCTCCTCCCCTTAAATATCCTCCTCTATTAAGCCCGCAGGGCGGAGCTAATAAATTTGTTGAAATTACCATTAAAGACACTCTTCTAGAAAATACTACGTACACCCTTAATTTTGGACAGAGTATCGTGGACAATAATGAGGGAAACCCTAATAGTTTTTTAACCTACGTTTTTTCTACGGGAGATTACATTGATTCATTGGAGTTGGCAGGTGTTGTCAAAGATGCCTTCAACAAAGAGGCGGATGATTTTATTAGTGTGATGCTGTATAAAATCGATTCTTCCTACACCGATTCTACACTTTACCAAAAGCCCCCGAACTACATCACCAATACCTTGGATAGCACGGTGATATTTCGGCTTAAAAATCTCAAGGAGGGGAAATACGCCCTATTTGCAATCAAGGACGAGGCAAAGGATAATATCTTTAATCAGAAAACGGACAAAATTGGCTTTACAAAGGACACCATTAACTTACCCACAGACTCTATTTATTTGCTGACCTTGTTTAAAGAAATACCCGATTACGGGGCCGCTGTTCCTTCTATGGCAGCGAAAAACAAAATTAGTTTCGGGTATTATGGTGAAGGACAAGACCTTCGCATAGACCTCATTTCCGCAATTCCCGATACCGTAAGAACCACTGTACTAAAAGAATTCGATAAAGACACACTGAACTTTTGGTTTACCCCTTTTGAAATGGATTCCCTCGTATTTACGATAACCAATGATGCTCTCAAGGTTATAGACACCTTTACCGTAAAAAAAAGAAAAATTGGTGTGGACTCGCTTCGTCTTACGCCCAATAAAAAAGGGAATCTAGATTTTGGAGAATCTTTCAGTATAGCCGTAAATACCCCGATAATGGTGTTGGATACCTCTAAAATTAAAATGATATCGAAGGATTCTACCACTGTAGCCTACTCTACAAAATTAGACAGTATAGCCAATAAGGTCGATTTTGATTTTAGCGTAGAACCAAATGAAAACTATAAAATTGAACTCTTGCCAGGTGCTATTCAAGATTTTTTCGAAGAGACCAATGATACTATCAACTATAACTTGAATACCAAAAGTCTAGCCGATTTCGGAAACCTAAGTTTGAACGTGAATGGCACGAATATTAACTATCCTTTGATTGTACAACTAACGAACGAGAAAGGACAAACAGAAAGAGAAATCTACGCAACAGGACCTCAAGTTTTTGAGTTCAACAATATAGATCCGGGAAACTATTTGGTCAGGATAATATTTGATGAGAATGAAAATAAACAATGGGATACTGGGAATTACCTTAAAAATATACAACCAGAAAAGGTGAGCTATTACCCCGGCCCCATAGAAATGCGTGCCAATTGGGAAAAGATAGAGACGTTTAATCTATTAGATTAATATTGACTATATTAACGGAATTCAAAAAAAATATGAACAAGATAATTTTTTTAACTTTTGTATTCGTGACTTTTTATTCCAAAAGCCAAGTAAATTATACCACTGATGAAGGGGCCTCTTTTCAATTTGACAACGTAACCAGTGGTGCGCCCATACGCGTTTCTGAAAATTCAGGTGTTAAGGTAAAGGGGTCGGAATTTCTAAATGAGGAATGGCAACAGGCAACCATCTTGGATAAAAAAAACAAAAAGAAAGTTACACTTTTGGCAAGGTTTAATGCGTACACCAGAGAAATCGAGGTGCTTAAAGTAAAAGATATCGTTTCTTTAACACCCGTCGATGGAATCTCTGTTCAACTCGCCGGTAAAAACTTTGTTCCTCTTAAAATAAAAGGTGTAAACAAAAGAATATTCGCCGAACGACTTGTCCAAGGTAAAATCAGTTTGTTCAGAGTTTACAATACTAAAATTATCAAAGCAGTTTCAGATTCTAACTTATTAGGGATAGATAACGAAGATAAATTAACGATTGTTGATGACCTTTATTACACAAACGAAGTGGAAGAAGCCATTCAGCTTCCGTCTAAGAAAAAAATTATCACAGGTCTCTTTGACAATGAAACACTAAATTTCATAAAAAAAGAAAAACTTTCCTTTAAAAAAGAAAAAGATTTAGCTAGAATTCTAGAATATTATAACTCTAAAAATTAGTTTGCAGAATTAATTCAAAACTATCCCTATCATCCAGAAAACCTAAGGTATCCCGAGTCTTTTTAATATGGTTTTTATGAACGGTAATTTCAATACACTCCTCTTTATCGGAAAATGTTATCCGTTTTCCTAGTGCGTCATAAACTGCGGAATGTCCAGGGTACTCATGTCCGCTATCATCCGTGCCTATCCTATTTACCCCTACGCAATAAGCCATGTTCTCAATAGCACGGGCTTTAAGTAACGTATCCCAAGCCCCTATTCTTGGTTTGGGCCAATTGGCCACATATAGTAAAACGTCATAGGCCTCTGTATTTCTGCTCCACACAGGAAAACGTAAATCATAACAAATAAGAGGACAAAACTTAAAACCCTTGTAGGTTTCCAATAATTTTTTGCTGCCAGCAACATACTTCTTATCCTCACCGGCTAATGTGAAAGTGTGTCTTTTATCATACGATGAAGAACTCCCATCTGGTTTTACAAACCAAAGCCGGTTATAATAACACTCTCCTTCTTTGAAAACAATACTTCCTATAATTGCTGCGCCAGTCTCCTTTGCCTTCTTTTGCATCCATGCAACGGTCTTTTTCCCTTCTTCTTCTTCAATATGTACAGGGGACATGGTAAAGCCCGTAGTGAACATCTCGGGCAGCACAATAACATCGATATCACCCTTCAGGCCTTCGAGCTTTTTTGACAGTATCGCTCTATTCTTCTTTGGATTTTCCCAAATCAAAGAGGTTTGAACAAGTACTATTTTTAGAGCTTCTTGCATTTTATTAGTCTATATGAACAGATTGATTATCTGATTTAGCCAGTTGAAATAATTGTTTTAATTGGCTCTCTAAAATTCTTGGTTCCGAAAGTTCGGGTAAATCGGTTAATGAAAAAAAATCGGCGCCCTTCATATCAAACCCATGTTGCAAATTTCCACCTGTAATCGTACATAGAAACATGAGTTTATAAATATAAAAAGGCTCCGGCGGATGGTTATGACAACGTTTATCATAAATGGCAAGAAGTCTCACTACTTCAGCGTCCAAACCGGTTTCTTCCCTAATTTCTTTAACAACAGCTTCTGTAGGGGTATCACCGATATCTGCCCATCCTCCAGGAATTGTCCATTTTCCGTCTACGCTTTCCTTTGCCATTAGAATTTGGTCGTCCTTGTTCAGAACGAAACCGCGCACATCTACCTTTACGGTTGGATAATCCATTTCTCTTAGGAAAAAACTATCTAGTGCTTTAAAAGGCTTGTTCGTTAAACCGCCCATGAGTTGAAGACTAATTTCCCAAAGCTCTTCATACCTTTCTCTGGCATAATCATCCTCTACATACACTAAACCTGTCTCCGCTAAGGACTTCAAACGTTTTATTAGTGTAAGTTGTTCTTTAAGTTCCATGTATTCAAATTTACCATTTTGAACCTTAAACTGTTTTTAGATGAACTATTCAAAATTATCTATTTCTGCATCAAATGAGACAAAAAAAGGTAAAATAGCATATTTTTTGGCAAATAATGTTGTTGTACCAACTTAGTCTTTCAAGCAACTTTGTACCCACAAATGGAATTGTTATGGATTTTACCTCTATTATCGGAAATTTGGCAGCCGTTCTCACCACGGTGAGCTTTCTTCCTCAGGCCCTAAAAACGATTAGAACAAAAGATACGAAAGGTCTGTCCTTACCTATGTACGTCCTTTTTGTATTGGGTGTTGGTCTATGGTTGCTCTATGGCATGCTAAATAATCAAATGCCTATTATTGCGGGAAATTCAATAACATTTATACTCGCAGGCACCATCCTATTATTTATGGTGAAGGGCTTACTATCTAGAAAATAATCTCGGTCCTTCTCTGCTGTAATGTCTTATTTAGCGCTCCAAAAGGTCTATGAGCTCTGGCGCACCTTGCAACTTGGCATGATCTAAAGCCGTATTTCCTCGCTGGTCTTTTATACTGGTATCCGCATTTTTTGCCAGTAACAACTTGGCTATTTCTAACCTGTTAAATGTTGCTGCATAGATAAGGGCTGTGCCTCCCATTGCATTTCTTTCGTTTATACTGGCCCCTTTCTCAATTAGTTTTTTGGCAATACTGATGAATCCCTTAAAACAAACACCCATCAATGCCGTGTTTCCGGAAGCATCCTTATCATCTAGGGCAGCGCCTTGCTCCAAAAGCAAATCTACAATCTCTTCTTGATTGTAATACGTAGCCAGTATCAAAGGTGACGACCCGCGCTGATCTTTTGCTCCTATTAAATCCGGAGTTTCATCGAGCAAATTTTTAAAATCTAAAAAATTACCTTCCCTGATCGCACCAAAAAACAATTCGATTTTATTCATATGCCTAAGATATTAAAAAAGAGTAATTGTAGAAGTTGAAAGACATTTATAGTATCACTTCAAACATAGATAATATCAATGATGAAATAAGGCAATTCAAGATTATATCTATGTAACTTGTGCTATATTTTTATAATTTTAAAATTAGAAAATCAAAATAACAGAACAATGGATAATAATGAGAGTAATCCACATGGCAAAGCCTGGGATATCAACGATTCTAGTAAATGTCCCTATTTAGGTGGCGAATTAAAACAAACTGCTGGTGGCGGTACTACCAATCTAGACTGGTGGCCAAACCAGTTACGATTAAACGTGCTGCGCCAGAATTCATCGTTGACCAATCCTATGGATGAGGACTTCGATTATGCCGAAGAATTTAAATCTTTGGATTTGGCGGAGGTAAAAAAAGATATTGTAGAAGCCCTGACCACATCACAAGACTGGTGGCCTGCGGATTATGGCCACTACGGTCCATTTATGATTCGCATGGCATGGCATAGTGCCGGTACCTATCGTATTGGAGACGGTCGCGGAGGTTCAAGTTCTGGATCTCAACGTTTCGCACCCCTGAACAGTTGGCCAGATAATGGTAATCTAGATAAAGCAAGGTTGCTTTTATGGCCCATTAAGAAGAAATATGGTAAAAAGCTTTCTTGGGCGGATTTAATGATCCTTACAGGAAATTGCGCCTTAGAATCCATGGGATTCAAAACCTTTGGTTTTGGTGGCGGTCGTGAAGACATATGGCAACCAGAAGAAGATATTTACTGGGGTTCAGAAACGGAATGGATGGGTAATGAAGAGCGTTTCTCAGATGGCGAATATGTTTTAGAAGCAAATCTAGGTGCCTCTCACATGGGACTCATCTACGTAAATCCTGAAGGTCCAAATGGGGAATCAAATCCCTTAGGAACCGCAAAATTGATGAAAGAAACTTTTGGACGTATGGCTATGAACGATGAGGAGACAGTGGCCTTAGCGGCTGGCGGACATACGTTTGGAAAAGCACATGGTGCAGCTAACCCAGATGAATTTGTTGGACCGGAACCTGCGGGAGCAACAATGGCGGAACAGAGCATGGGTTGGAAAAACAGCTACAAAACCGGAGTACTTGATGATGCAATTACTAGTGGTATCGAAGGAGCTTGGACACCAAACCCAACAAAATGGGACCATGATTACTTTGAGGTGCTCTTAGGTTACGATTGGGAATTAACAAAAAGTCCGGCAGGGGCGAACCAATGGAGGCCTACCGCGGCTTCAGCAGCCAAAAAAGCACCTAGGGCGGGAGACGCATCGCTTACCCAAGACCTTATGATGACAGATGCCGATATGGCCCTAAAAATGGATCCTGCTTATCTTGAAATTTCCAAGCGCTTTCATAAAGACCCCGCGGCCTTCGAGGATGCATTTGCACGTGCTTGGTTTAAATTAACACACAGAGATATGGGACCTGTTTCTCGATATCTTGGACCAGAAGTGCCCAAAGAAGAGTTATTATGGCAAGACCCGATTCCCGCCGTTGATCACGAGTTGATTACGGACACGGACGCAGCGGAATTAAAGAAAAGGCTTTTGGCCTCAGGATTAACCATATCCCAATTGGTAAGTACAGCGTGGGCTTCTGCCTCTACTTATAGGGATTCTGATAAAAGAGGTGGCGCAAACGGCGCACGTTTACGTTTAGAACCACAAAAGAATTGGGAAGTAAACAACCCGGCAGAGCTCTCTAAAATCATAGGAATATTAGAAGGAATCCAAAAAGAATTCAACGCGGCGCAAACAGGAAACAAAAAAGTCTCCTTAGCTGATTTGATAGTCCTTGGAGGATCTGCCGGTATTGAGGAAGCTGCACGAAATGCAGGTCATGAGGTAGAGGTCCCCTTTACTCCTGGTCGTATGGATGCGACTCAAGAGCAAACAGATGCGTATTCATTTGAGGCTTTAGAACCTGCAGCAGACGGTTTTAGAAATTATAAGAATGCAGATTTCAAGGCTTCTGCGGAAGCACTAATGGTTGACCGAGCACAGTTAATGAAGCTAACCGCTCCAGAAATGACGGTACTAGTAGGTGGTATGCGGGTATTGGACACAAATTTTGATAAATCTAGACATGGTGTTTTTACCGATCGTAGAGAAGTATTGACAAATGATTTCTTCGTGAATCTTTTAGATTTAAGCGTAAAATGGGAAGATACCTCGGACAATGAAACGCTCTTTGCGGGACGCGATAGAATGTCCGGAAATATAAAATGGACAGGCACCCGTGCCGACCTTATCTTTGGTTCTAACACAGAATTAAGGGCTTATGCCGAAGTATATGGTTCCTCGGACGCTGAGCAAAAGTTTGTAAAAGATTTTATAAAAGCTTGGACCAAGGTTATGAATCTAGATCGTTTTGATTTGGTGTAATACCTAATTAAACAGATATGATTGTTAAAAGTGGCTCTAATTAGAGCCACTTTTTTCATACTTAAGAATGAGAAAACTAGATAATAATAGCTTAATTTCTTACAATTTTATACTATTTTCCTACGTTGAAATAAAGGCGTATCTTTAACAAAACCTGATTAAATTGGAAACCCTATCCATTAATTTTTTAATAAAAGATTCCCCCACAGCTGTAGCCATACTGGATAAGGATTTAAATTTTATAAGTCATTCCGATGAATGGTTAAAACAGTTTTGTCCAGATTCTCCAAAAATAGTAGGTGTCAAATTTGTGGATGCGCTCCCAGTGGTTCCTTCTCAACTCCTCGCTGATTTAGAAAATAGCCTTCTAGACAAAAAAAGCGTAAACCTTGGAACTAAATTCATTCTAAACAACCATAGAACAGTATGGTTGAAATGGAGAATAAAAGCTTGGAAGACACCAAACGACGAAGTAGGAGGGGCTATTATAATTTTAGAAGATATTACAGAAGAACAGCGAGAAAAAGAACTTCTACTAAAAGCCGAAGTTGTGGCAAGGATAGGTGGATGGGAAGTAGACCTGTTGAAAAACGAAGTGTATTGGAGCGCAATGACCAGAAAAATACATGAAGTTTCCGCCGATTACAAACCCGATTTAGAAGAAGGCATTAACTTTTATAAGGAAGGTGATTCTAGAGAAAAAATTATGGCCTTGGTTAATCAGGCCTTATCACAAGGAAAACCATGGGATACCGAACTCATTATAGTTACTGCTAAAAAGAGGGAGGTTTGGGTGCGTACCAAAGGAGAAGTTGAATTTAGGAACGGAAAATGCGTACGAATGTTCGGTACTTTTCAAGCTATCGATGAAAAAAAGAAAGCAGAGCTTAAATATGAGGAAATCGCAGAACGTCTAAAAATAGCTACGAATACCGCAAATATTGGTATTTGGGAGTATGATATTACAAGCAACGCACTTCTTTGGGACGCTAATATGTATAAGCTTTACGGGGTAAATAAGAAAGATTTCTCCGGGGAGTACGAAGCTTGGGAAGCGGGAGTGCATCCAGATGACAAAGAAAGGGGAAGTGCGGAAATAGCTCAGGCAATTTTTGGTGAAAAAGAGTTTGACACCGAATTTAGAGTCCTCTGGCCCAACGGTGCGGTAAGGAACATTAGGGCAATAGCCCGAACCGAAAGGGATTCAAATGGGAATGCCATAAAAATGATCGGGACCAATTGGGATATTACCGAACTTAAAAGAACAAAACTAAAACTGGAGCTTAGTAAGGCATCCTTTGAAGAGACTTTTCAAAACTCTGCAACCGGGATGGCCTTGGTAAGTCTTGATGGTAAATGGATTAAAGTGAACAAACGCCTTTGCGAAAGTTTAGGGTATTCAGAACAAGAACTTCTCAGTTCAACTTTTCAAGATATTACGCATCCTGACGATGTAAAACGGGGGCTTCCCCTATTGGAAGAGGTAATTGCCGGTAAACGGGAGAGTTATCAATTAGAAAAAAGATATTACCATAAAAATGGACATTTGAGCTATGCATTGGTCACCGTTAATGTAATACGCAATATAGATGGTTCCATTTCGCATTTAATTTCCCAAATTTTAGATATCACTTCAAGAAAAGAAGCGGAGCACGAGCTGAGGGAAACCGCGGAACGCTTAAAAGTTGCTACCCAAGCAGCCAGCATAGGCATCTGGGATTATCGATTAGCAGAAAATGTGGTCATATGTAATGAGAATATGTACACCATGTACGATATTCCTAGAGACGCGTCAGATTTATTGGATGCCTGGATGAAAAGAATACATCCGGACGATGCAGCCCGTGTAGCAGAAGAGTTAAAAAATACTATTGAAGAAAAGCTTCCGTTCAATTCGCAATTTAGGGGAGTAAGACCAAACGGAGACATTGTGCATTTTGTAGCCTTTGGCGAAGCTCAAACGGATAAAGACGGTAAGACCTTTAAAATTATAGGTGCAAATTGGGACATTACGGAACTTCGAAAAATGAGGTTGAAGTTAGAGCGAAGTCAAGAATCTTTTAATCTTACTTTTCAGAATTCAGTTGCCGGAATGGCTTTAGTGGGTCTTGATGGTAAGTGGATTTCTGTAAACAAAGGAATTTGTGACAGCTTTGGATATTCTAGAGAAGAACTTTTGGATATTACGTGGCAGGAAATTACGCACCCAGAAGATTTAGACGACGATTTAGAATTATTGCAGCAGGTTCTAGATGAAGAAATCACAACCTACCAGCTTGAAAAACGATTTTATCATAAGAAAGGACATATCATTTACACCTTGCTTACCGTTACGGCGACAAGGGACGAAGATGGTAATCTTAGCCATCTTATTTCCCAATTGTTGGACATTACCTCTAGAATAGAAGCTGAAAGGAGACTCAGAACTTTAGTAGAAGTTACCAAGGCCCAGAACGATAGCTTATTAAACTTTGCCCATATCGTCTCCCATAACTTGAGGTCGCACTCCACCAACTTATCCATGTTGACCAAATTCCTGAAAGATGAAGAAAGTGCCGAGGAAAGGGAAAATTTAAATACCATGTTAATCAATGCTACCAGTAGTCTATCAGAAACTATACAGCATTTAAATGATGTAGTACAAGTAAGAACAGGAGCTTTGGAAAAAATGCAGAGTATTAGTCTGCTCAACACCGTACATAATATTGAAAAAAGCATCGAAGGTCTTCTAAAAGAGAAAAGTGCAATTATAAAACTTAGTATACAAAAATCTCATTTTGTGATGGCGGTACCCGCTTATTTAGAAAGTATACTACTAAATTTGTACACTAATTCCTTAAAATATTGTTCTCCAGAAAGGGAACCGGTCATTACCGTTAGCTCCTCTTCAAAAAAGAACTATATTCAAATAGAATTTAGAGATAATGGTCAAGGAATTGATTTGGAAAGACATGGAAACAAGGTGTTTGGAATGTACAAAACGTTTCATGCACACAAAGAAGCCAAGGGAATAGGTCTTTTTATCACCAAGAACCAGATTGAATCCATGAACGGGAAAATCTGGCTAGAAAGTAAAGTGGATAATGGAACAACGTTTTTCATAAAATTAAAAAAAGGATAAAAAACTTAGTTATGGGTAAGATAGAAAGTTGCTGTATTATTGATGATGACCCCATTTTCATCTATGGGACAAAGCGCATAATGAAAGAAATAGAATTTTGCGAAAACATTATTGTATTTAACAACGGACAAGAGGCCTTAGATGGAATCATGGAAATATCCCAATCTACCTCGAAAATTCCACAGGTTATCTTTCTAGATTTGAACATGCCCATAATGAACGGGTGGGAATTTTTGGACGAGTTTATTAAGATACCTAATAGTAATCTTGAAAAAACCATCGTTTATATCATCAGCTCTTCGGTTGATCCCAGAGATTTGGAAAAAGTAAAGGATTACAAACAACGAGTAAACAATTATATTTTAAAGCCCATTACTCCAAACGACTTGGAAAGTGTCCTAGGCGCACTGACTATTTAATTCGTTCAGATATGAATGCTTAATTGTTGAAGAATTATCCCGTTATTGCTTCTATAAACTAAAATTCTTTAAAAAAAATTAAATAGATAATACTACATCGATTTCGTTATCGCTTTTTATTGTTATCTTAGGTATACTTCTCCCGAATTGAAAATTGAACAGCATAAAATATTTCATGAGTAAGTTTAAAAGTTGTTGTATCGTTGATGATGATGAGTTCTTTGCGTTTCAGACCAAAAAGCTAATGAAAGAGAAAGGCTTCTGTGAAAATGTTCTCGTTTTTTCTGATGGTCAAGATGCAATCGATGGTTTAGTAGGTCTACTCATTGAAAATATTCCCCTACCAGAAATCATACTTTTAGATTTAAATATGCCCAGGAAAGATGGCTGGGAATTTCTAGATGAATTCGTTAAAATACCCCTTTCTCAAAGAGAAAATTGTGCCGTCTACATTGCTAGTTCTTTCGTAAGTCCTAAAAATCTCGAAAGAACGGAATTCTACGATGTAATAAGAGACTATTTAGTTAAGCCTCTTACCAAAGAATCGTTGCAACAAATAATAGAGACAAAGAAGACGCCTTGTTAATCAAAACCGCGCTCCCGGTGAAAAATCCGCAGGGGCATTTTTTGGAGCATTCGTTGTCCCCGAACTCCCGGTATCATTACATATTTCCCATTCGGTAATCGTGTACATACTATTACCCTGCAAGACGGAAGAATTTCGCAGGGCCCTACCATCCTCAAATTCATGATTTGTACCAGAACCATCTTCCCCTACGATACCAAAAACATCTATAACGATACCAAAAGGGTCTACCAATTGTAAATTATCGTCTCCGTTAGAATCTGCTGGAGAGTTTGTGCCCACGGCTACATCAGGAGCAAAGCCATACACTGCCTCAAATTCCATTGCGTTAGGAGAAATGACCAAGGTACTTTCAGAACCAATTTCTATACCAGACAAATCTAGAGAAGAACTGACCTCTTGACTGGCATTGTTGTAGCGCAACAAGGTCCAACCATTTAGGGGTAGTGCAGTATCAGAAGCATTATAAAGCTCTACAAATCTGGCGCCTGCATTATTATTAGGGTCGGCCAGTTCAGAAAAGAAAATATTTGATGAGGTAAATTCGGTAATAAGATCTTCACAACGTTCTTCTTCAAAATTAATATCACTCAATTTGCGAACTATCAATTGATACTCATCTCCTTCTCTTGTTAAAACTCCTGTTATATGGCCCCTACCTGCTGGTAAAAGATTATTTTGAAACTCCGCAAAACCACTAGTTTTAAGTATAAGTTCGTTATCTACGCAATCCACTAATTTTCTTTCGGTTTCCTCCCTTTCCAACGCAAAGGTGGAACCCAACTCTTCCGCTAAAAATTCAACGTTCTCAATGGTAATTAAGGTATTTACCAATGCATCGTTTAATTCTGAAATTGTAGTTGTTGTGGGTATTATGTTGCTGCTTCCTCCACAAAGGACCTTGGTTTGTTCAAAAACAGTGGCGGAGGGAAGTCTGCCCACAATTTCGTTTCCAAAAGAACTAAAAACGCCACCCAACTTAAAAACACCTTTAGATTTTCCCAGATACAAGCCTTTAACATTGAGTAAAACCCTATCCCCTATGTCGTAAAATAAGTAAGAATTCCTTAGGTCTATTTCTATCTGAAAACCATCTGTCGGATTCTCCGCAGCATCTTGGAAATGCAGGACACCAAAAAAATTATTTTCTTGATCAGATGATATAACATATCCCTCTATTAAAAAATCTTCTTGAATTTGAATTGTCTCATCAACATACAGGTTTTTTATATCTAAGAATGTGGCATTAGCGCTCAAAACACTTTCACAGGTAGCATCTGGCTCCTCAAACACCTTGCTTTTAACGCATCCACAAAAACCCATAAGTAAAGAAAACACTAAAAGAATCTTCACAATACTGCTAAACGGTTTATTGATAAAATATTTTTTCAACATAACTTTCTTTAAAAACTAATGGCAACGTTTAGAAAATAAGTGCGTCCGTAACCGTACCAGTACTTTGGCGCAAATGAGGGTGAACCACTTAGGTTGTCTTGTCTTAACTGACCAAAATTTCCATTTCTACTTTGTTCATATCCGCCAGTTCTATAAACCTCATCGAACAAATTATTTACGCTTGCGAAAACCCCAATATATTTTCCTTTCTTCAGCCAAGATTTTCCTCCTACCAAATTCAATAAATAAAAATTATCCAACGGCTTTTGCGCTAGTAAATTATTGACGTTTTCAACCGTAGCATCAGGAAAATTTTCACCTGTTTCTGGATCGACATAAAAACTCGCCGTCCTCGTTATTGTTGAAATATTAGCGTAATTTTTAGCCAGGTAATTCGTTGTTAACGCAATCCACCAATATTTAGGGTCTCTATATTCCATGCCAAGCGCAAAGGCCTGTTGCGGCCCTTGCGCCAACTTATAGTCTTTTATTGCCGCAAATCCTAAGTTCTTGGAACCACTAACGTCAATAAGTTCTTCTTGCGCTGAAGCCGTGTCAAAATTAATCGTAACCAAAGGATCACTAGCATATACATATTTGCCAATTGAGGCAACGGCGGATAGCTTTACCGAAGCTGATAATTGATACTCCAGTCCAAGTTCAGTGCCAAGATGTAACTTATCCAAATCGGTTAAAACTTCTTGAACAAAATCAGAGCCTACACCAGAGTCCACGAAGAAAAAATTAATATCCGTCGTATTTTGAAACCTGGTATAAAAACCCCCGAAACGGCCAGTCAGTTTTGGCATGCGAATAAAGTAATTCATATCGATTGAACTTATACGCTCATCCTGCAGATTTGGGACTATTTCGTTAGATTCCCTTGGGTTGACAAACACATTTTGTAGTAATGGGGCATTGTTCAGCAGCGCACCGTTTACCGCAAGCCAATGCCTCCCCGTAATTTTATAGGTCGCTCCTCCTTTTACGCCAAAATTTGAGAAACTGATAGTACTGCTCTTTCCGAAAGAGTTCTCTAAAAATCGTTCGTTTTCATATAAACCGTTCCGTTCATAACTGTGATTTGCGTAATTGCCAGCAATAAAAGTCTTCAATTTTCCGAAATCGCCCTTTACCTGCGCATACATATTTAAACGATTTACGGCAAACTCATAATTATACCCAAATTTATCGCCCTCCTCCTTTTTTACGTCTTGGAGTATATTATTTCGGGTATCGGAAAAGGTATCGATATCTTCATGAAAAGAGGCGCCCAACAAATCAATGATTTTAGCATAGTTCTTAGACCTCAAATCTGTATTAGTAATACCAAAATCTAGCTTAATTTTATCCGTCAGCTTTAGATTAGCATTTAAACTACTTGTAAATTGTGTATCCGCTACGGTGTCATCATAGAATACGTAAGCGGCTTTTCCATCTAGAGACGTGTTTTCGTTAGCATCGTAAAGCCTTTCCCAATTCAATTGCGGATTTCTTAAGAAACTATTTCTTGCTATTTCTGCGCCTATAAAATTAGCGCCTATAGCACTATTGATATAAAGGCTCGGCAGATATCTATAGTAGGTAGGGTCGGGATTTGGAGCATTAAAATAACCTAATCTACTTCTGGCGTTTATACCGGTTTGATAGGCAAAACCAACGTTTAAATTCAAATTATTGGATTTATGTAGGTAATTAACTAAGACCATGGGTTCAGAAACCTTTCGTTCCCTAGAATTTCTAATATTCCCCTTTTGATTGCCCCAATATGGGTTGTACCTGTTTCCCACTAAATTAAAGACCTCCTCGGTAATGGCTGAAGAGCGTCCTCTTCTATTTACAGCTGAAAACGCTGTCAATGACAGACTGTTCTTTTTGTTTATCTGGTACTCCAGCGCTCCATAAAATGAATACGCATCGTATAAGGTTCCGTCTATATAACCTTCTTTTGCCCATCTCCTAGAGGCGCTGAACATATAGGCCAGCCCATTGCTTTGCATCCCTGAATTATAGGTCGCCATTAACCGACCGGTGTAGGTTCTATTTGAAGCGGAAGATGAAATCCTAAAACCTGGTCTAAGTCCAGAAGGGCGTAAATCAATATTGGTATTACCCAAAATACCTCCAAAAGTAAAATCTGAAGGATTCAAGCCATTAGAGAATTGCTGATTTCTTACCACATCATTTAAACCGCCCCAGTTATTCCACTGTGGTCTACCATTAAAAAGTTTATTCATGCGTATTCCGTTCAAAAGCACCTCACCATGCTCCGCATCGTATCCCCTTACCCTAAAGAAGGCCTGTCCAAAATCAAATGCCGCTCTTGTTAAAAAGACATCTCGTGTTGCCTGAAGCAAACCTAGAGCGTTACCGCTAGATTCATTATCTAGAAGCTCGGAATCTGTTATCGTAATAAGATTATCTTTCTTCTCAAAGGTGATGTCCTTATCCAAGTAAATAGACCCTAGGTCAAGGTTTTTCCCTTCTAAAAATATTGGGATGCGTTTTGTTGTATAACCAGCAAGAGCTATGTTGAGGATAAACTCCCCCTTTTCTGTAATAGTTAAGCTGAAAGCTCCTGTTTGATTAGATCGTACAGTAGTATTGTCTCCTTCAATTGAGACTAGAGCATTAGGCATTGGGGACTTTTCAATAACGTCAAGAACGATACCGACAATTGAAAAATCTTTTTGAGCCATAACCAAGGTATGGTACAGAAAAAGTAGTATAAATAGATAAAATCTATGCATACTTTTGGTTAGCGTTTAGTGTTAATGGTTTTGCAATATATTTATATAAAAGAATAGTAATGAGAAAATTCGTTATTATTTGTGTTATTTTCGTTATAGAATGAAGTTAATTAGACCGTTAGTATTGTATCTAGCCATATTTGCTACAAATTTTGGGTTCTGCCAGGCCGAAAAGAAATACGAACTAAGGACGATTGCCTTTTATAATCTTGAAAACCTTTTTGACACCAAAAATGACACTTTGATCTTTGATGACGACAGGACTCCTAATGGGAAAGACAAGTGGACAGCCCAGCGTTACGAACAAAAATTAGAGCATCTGTCCAAGGTTATTTCTGAGATTGGGTTCAAAATCAATCAAAGTACTCCAGATATAATTGGCGTATGTGAAGTAGAGAACAAACATGTTTTATCGGACTTGATCAATCAACCTTTGCTCAGGAACAGTAACTATGGTATCGTGCATTTTGATTCTCCCGATGAAAGAGGTATAGACGTGGCACTGCTATACAAAAAAGACGTTTTTCTTCCTATAAACACCAACAGCCACAGGTTACTTTTATTCAATGATCTTGAGGAAAGGGATTACACCCGGGACCAACTAGTGGTAGAAGGTCTTTTAGGCGAAGAAAAAATACACCTTATTGTTAATCATTGGCCTTCTAGAAGTGGTGGAGAACTTCGTAGTAGACCTTACCGATTGGCCGCAGCGCAACTAAACAAGAGAATTATTGATTCTCTGAGACGACAGACAGTTAATCCAAAAATTATTGGAATGGGCGATTTTAACGATGACCCTGTAGACCCAAGTTTTAAAAAAATACTCAAGGTAAAAGGAAAAAAGAAAAAACTGGATTCCCTTGATCTTTACGGCCCTATGGAAAAGATGTTCAGAAAAGGAATGGGCTCTCTGGCGTATAGGGATAATTGGAACATCTTTGATCAAATTTATATGACAGCCAATTTGACCACTACCACCAAGACTGGCTATAGTTTTTGGAAAGCAGCTATTTTTACTCCTTCCTATTTAATTGATGATAAAGGAAAATATAAGGGCTATCCTTTGCGCACCTACGCGGGAGGAAACTATATTGGCGGGTATAGTGACCATTTTCCGGTTTATATGCATCTCATTAAGGAAGTAGACTGAATTTGAGCCAAAAAAAGCTATCGCATGTAAAATCCTGTGGATTATAATTTTGAAGGCAGCATTAAGAAATAATGGGGTTTTTAAAAACGAATTATTCTAATTCCGTCAACCTAATATTGCGCCACTTTACCTTTATCCCGCCCCCATCATGTATCTGTAATGCAACCGATCCCTCTCCTGCACCTATTATTTCATCCGTTAGGGTAATCATTTCAGTTCCATTTAGCCAAGACGTTATGGTGTCTCCATCCATCTTTATTTTCATCTTGTTCCATGCTCCCATTTTCAAGACCTTATCCTTTTGCGGGTCAGGTTTTATAAGCCAATTTCTGCCGTATGATTCATAAACACCTCCGGTATCATGGCCTGGAGGGGCAACTTCTACTTGCCATCCACTG
This sequence comes from Maribacter sp. MJ134, assembly GCF_003970695.1. Lineage (NCBI taxonomy): Bacteria > Pseudomonadati > Bacteroidota > Flavobacteriia > Flavobacteriales > Flavobacteriaceae > Maribacter > Maribacter sp. MJ134. The sequence continues at coordinate 3,456,155 of NZ_CP034570.1, read as the reverse complement.
ACCTTGGTGCCATCTACTGTAGATCTAATAAAAACGCCACTATTGCCGTCTGCTTCTTGCTTAAATTCTAGCTCAAGTATAAAATTCTTATAGTGTTCATTGGTGGCAAAATAGCCGTATTGCTTATCAGGACCACTCTCACAGACCAAAAGACCGTCTTCTACGTACCATAGTTCCGTACCGTAGACCGTCCATCCGTCTAAATTCTCACCATTGAACAGCGCTTTGGTCTGTGCATTCAAGCCAGACGCTAGAAAGAACAGAAGTAAAATATAACAACTCTTATTCACAGTTTATTTATTAAAACCATTGATTCCATGGTATTCTACTAAGGATGAGCAAAAGTCCTATTCCATAAAAAATAGCAATACTTTTAAACTTTTTATCTCCCTCTACAAACTTCTTGTGCCTAGACCAGCCTATCGTAATGGCCACAATGGCCAAAATATTTACTGTTGGATGTTCTACAGCTAAAAGCCGAGCTGCTGAGGTCAATCCTCCCATACCAAACTCCTGAATTGCACTAAAACCGTTTGGAGAAATAATGTATAGTATAAGCCCTATTAATAACTGAATATGACAAAGAATAAGAGCGAAAAGACTAAGTCTCAAATCTTTATTCATATTAAAAATTCTTTTCCCTACTAGGCCGGTAATAGCATTAGCCACTGCAAAAAGTAAAACGGCCAGTGCTATATAGGCCAAATAGGAATGGAGTATTTGAATGGTTTCGTACATCTTGTAATTATTTTGATTCTAAATGTACTGAATTTTGGGCATAAAAAAAGACCCTACATTGCTGTAAGGTCTCCCTTTTTATTTTATTAGTTCTAGTTAAAAATATATCTAAGACCTAATTGTGCTTGCCATCTTGAAGATTGAATACCTTCATCGTCGAATTCTATAAAATCAGGATTACCATTCTCATCCATAACTCCTTGGTTAATGCTAAAAACTGGAACATCACCACTAGAATTAATAGTAGTTAAAGGACTTACTTCACTACGAGCAAATTTCAACCTACCCCAGTCTTTATTTAAAAGATTAGTGAAATTGAAAACATCTGCAGTTAACTGAAGGGTATGTTTTTTACTTCCGACATTAAAGGAAATATCTTGAAGGAATTTCAAATCTACAATATGACTCCATGGTCCTCTTTCGGCATTACGCTCTGCATAACCTCCTCTATTTTCTCTTAAGTAATCAATGCTGTTAATAAAATTATCCAACTGGGCCCATTGTGCAGCTTGTTCAGCATCATCACCGGAAAATTGTATCTGATCAGCCGTTGCAGGAATAAAAATCAAAGCGTTATCCCTAGAGTCATCGTTCAATATGTCACGGCCTTCTCTATAACTAAAACTATAGGGGCTTCCTTGAAAACCTTGGTAGAGTAATGCAATCGTTGTTTTCACATTATCATTCCAAGAAATTTGATATGACGCATCTGCAACTATACGATTACCTAATGCAAAGTCAGAACGAGTAACTGGAAGATTAGGTGAGTTTTTACCGTTAACAGTTAAGATATTTCTCCATTGAGAACTGTTCTGAGATGAAGTACCATCAAATATTTTGTTTGATTCTCCATAGGTATAAGAAACAGATCCTGCAAATCCATTTTCAAACGGCTTTCTCAATGTAAAAGTAGCATTCGTAGCGTTACCACCACCTGTATTGGAAGCAAGGATTATTCTACCATACGTATCATCTATTTCATCACCTCTATCATAAAAAGGTCTGGAGTCAGCTCCTTGATAATTGCCTACTGGTCCTCTTAAGTTCAAATTCTCATAATAGATATCTGTAATTACATCAGTATACAAGAAATCAGCAGAGGCAATTAAATTCCAAAAAGGTAATTTTTGGTCAATAGCAACATTATACTTTATTACTTGTGGTAATTTAAAATCTTCCGCTATAAGATCAATGTTACCTCCTAAGCCGCCTGATCCAGGAGCAACATTTTTGAATTGATTGTTAACATCCGCAACAAAAGGCTGTCCGGCTCCAGGACCAAAGAATGTAGCATCAAAAGCAAATCCACCCGTGACACCATTATTGTTATAAGTTCCACCAGGCCATACCAAAGGTAATCTTGAAGTAAATACTCCTATACCACCTCTTACCTGAGTTGTTCCTTTACCTTCTACATCCCAGTTAAATCCTAATCTAGGTGCAAACATCGCCGTACCTACACCTTGACCAACTCTCGCGCCTTGTAAATTCTTGCCGGCTGCTTCCAATAACGGGATTGTATTCTCATTAAAAGACTCATTAGCTGTTCCATCTTCCCAGCTTGGAATATCAATACGAGCACCTATACTCATCTTAAAATCATCCGTCATCTGAATATCGTCCTGTACATAAAACCCTGCTTGGAAAGTATTAAAGTCAGCAGAACCGTTAGATTCATCTCCTACAGTGCCGTCTCCAACCAAGGAATAACCATGTTGGTATTCGTTTGCAATTTGATTAGTTAAAAACTGATTTAAACCACTGGAGATTAAGTCCCCATTATCATTGAATTGATCTTCAAAAAGATATGAGCCAAAGTTAAAAGCAAAAAATAAGTTTTTAACAGCGGCAAATTCTAGGTTAGCACCCAGAGTTACAGTGTGTTTTCCTGCATAAATTTCGAAGTTATTCGTAATCGTCGTATAATCTGTATTCAATAAGTTTGCTGTTGAAAATGGCTCAGAACCAAAATCAATGGTACCGTCACCATCCTGTATCTCTACAGTAGGAAATGGAGTACCCGAAGGATCACGATCATCCCTTACAGAAGTATGCCCAATAATTAAGTTGTTGCTAAATTTATTTCCAAAACGAGAACTTAGTTCTAAAGCTGTAGAATTAGTATTGGAAACAAAGAATTCGGAACCATTTATAAAGCCTATAGCACGATTTCCTGAACCTCTAGCTTCAAGATTTTCTGCACCTACGTAGCTATGCCTTAAGGATAGATTGTGGTTTTCATTAATATTCCAATCTAATTTAGCAACAAAGGTGTTACTTTCTAGAGTACGTGTATTATTATCAAAAATTCCTGGATTGTAATCAAAATTATTTTGCAAGAAGGAACTTAAACCTGCGAGATCAGCTTCCGAAGAACGACCGGTATAATTACTAAAAATAAAAGGTTGAGGGATTTCGGTTTCATTACGCTCATAATTCATAAAGAAAAACAGTTTATCCTTAATTAATGGACCACCTACTCTTACTCCATACGTGTTGGCCGAAAAGTCGCTTACTTTTTCTGCTTCGTCTCCTTCGTTCAATAATGCTGTTGGTGTTTTTCCAACTAAACCTTCATTTCTCGTAAAAAAATAAGCGGAACCCTCTAAATTATTAGAACCAGAACGAGTAATAGCATTTATTGATCCTCCAGAAAAACCAGATTGTCTTACATCAAACGGAGCTATATTTATTTGAAAAGTTTCAATAGCATCCACAGATAGTGGATTGGCACCTGTCTGTCCCCCATTGGTTCCAGAACCGGCTAAACCAAAAACATCATTGTTCACGGCACCATCAATATAAATTGCGTTATACCTATTATTCTGACCAGCCAGTGATATGGAAAAACCATCATCTCCTTCTGTTAATTGCGCTTGAGGTGTTAGTCTAACAAAATCCGCAATAGACCTAGATGCTGCGGGCGTCGTAGCCACTTGACGCTGAGATATATTAGTGTTTGTTCCTGTTTTGTTCGAACCAAATACACCGTTAGAGACTCCGGTAACCACTACTTCGTCTAAGGCAGTTGCAGATTCCGTGAGGCTTGCACTTATCCTTTCCGTTTGACCCAAATTTAGATAAACATTGTCGCGAACAAAATCGTTAAATCCTACATAGGATATAGTAACTTTATAAGGCCCACCTACACGCATGTTGGCAATCCTATAGTAACCATCAAAATCAGAAATTGCGCCATAAGTAGTTCCTGAGGGAACGTGAACGGCAACTACATTTGCTCCTAATAGTGGTTCTTCGGAAGCGTCTGTAATCTTACCACCCATTGATGATGTGGTAACTCCTTGTGAGAATGCAGATGCCGCAATCAACAGCGCAACAAATGCCAAATACATTTTTTTCATTTCTAGTGTGTGTTAGTTTTTAACTTGCTGCAAAAGTCCTGTATTTTTGAACTTCTAACGTTAAGGGAACGTTAAATCAGCCTCCTTAAATTTAAGTTAAAAATGTTACAACGAATACTGTAAATGAATAAGTTATGAAGTGTTATTAAAAAAATAACGAACAGGCAGTTTAACTCTTAAAATATTGAAGAAGTCGTAACGTAGAGCTATCGTGTTTTGATATTTGCGAACCTTCTATATCTTTAAGTATCGTTCCTGCCAACTGCTTGCCCAGTTCTACTCCCCATTGATCATAACTAAATATATTCCATAGTACCCCTTGTACGAAAATCTTATGTTCGTACAGGGCAATTAAACTACCTAGACTCTTTGGGGTAAGTTTATCTATTAATAGGGTATTGGTGGGATTGTTACCCTTGAATACTTTAAAGGGCGCTAGTTTTTCTATCTCCGTTGCGGACATGTTCTTCTCCTCTAACTCCTGCACTACCTCCTCTTTTGTCTTACCGTTCATGAGTGCTTCTGTCTGGGCAAAAAAATTGGCCATGAGCTTATTGTGATGATCCTCGTTTCCGTGAAGTGAATGCTTATACCCGATAAAATCCGTTGGGATTAATTTGGTCCCTTGATGGATAAGCTGAAAAAATGCGTGTTGTGAATTGGTCCCAGGCTCACCCCATATAATCGTACCCGTCTCATAGGATACCGATTCCCCGTTTCTGTCCACACTCTTACCGTTACTCTCCATAATGCCCTGCTGTAAATAAGCAGAAAATCTGCTCAAGTACTGGGTATAAGGGATGATAGCTTCAGTCTCCGCGCTATAGAAATTGTTATACCATATACTTATTAGCGCCATGACCAAGGGTATATTTTCAGAAAACTCGGCTTCCTTAAAGTGTGTATCCATTTCATTGGCTCCCTGTAACATTTTATCAAACGATTCGAATCCTACAGCTAGTGAAATAGAAAGCCCCACGGCGCTCCATAGCGAAAATCTACCTCCGACCCAATCCCACATAGGGAAGACGTTCTCGCTAGAAATTCCAAAATCGGCTATTTTCTCCGTGTTCGTTGATACCGCCGCGAAATGCTTGGCAATATCTTTTTGTTCGGCATATTGCAAAAACCACTTTTTAATCGTCGTGGCGTTACTCAGGGTTTCTTGGGTGGTAAAAGTCTTGGAAACAACAACGAATAAAGTAGTCTCCGGATTCAGTTTCTTTAAAACTTCTTGCGCGTGATCACCATCAACATTGCTTACAAAATGAAGGTCTAAATGGTTTTTATAGAATTTTAAAGCTTCTACGACCATCGCCGGCCCTAAGTCAGAACCACCGATACCAATGTTCACTACATCGGTAAAGGCTTTTCCGGTATATCCTTTTTGCTCGCCATTGATAATTGCATCACTAAAAGTCTTCATTTGCTCTTTTACCGCATAGACCTCTTGTACTACATTTTTCCCATCCAATATAACCTCATCATTTGCTCTTGCCCTTAATGCGGTATGTAGCACGGCCCTACCTTCGGTCTCATTAATTGTATCTCCCGAGAAGTACTTCTGAATGGACTCTTTCAAATCTATTTCTTTGGCCAATTCCAAGAGCAGTTTTAAGGTCTGCTGATCAATTCTATTCTTTGAAAAGTCCAGCAAAAAATCATTCCATTTGATGCTCAAGTTATCCGCTCTGCCATCTTCTAAAGCAAAGAGTTCTTTTAGATGTGTGTTTTTTATAGCGGAATGATGTTCTTTTAATTTTTTCCAGCTATTGGTCGTGGTAGGGTTTATGCTATTTAGTGACATTTTCTTCGTTAAGTGTTAGTAAATCTTCCTCTTCAGGTTCAGGTTCTGGATATACAATACAATCCAACTGATCCTTAATTGGCGCTATATAAGCAAAGTAATCAGGTCTCAAAGGTTCGGCCAAGGGTTCGGCCAAGGGTAATTTTTCTCTTAGGGGATCTACTTGTCTCCCATTTTTCCAAAAACGATAACATACATGGGGACCACCAGTATTACCGGTCATTCCGATCCACCCTATGACATCTCCCTGACGTACAAACTCTCCTTTTTTTACTTTTTGAGCCTTCATATGCAAGTATTGTGTGGAGTAGGTGCCGTTATGCCTAATTTTGACATACTTCCCGTTTCCACCCCTGCGGGTAGACTCTGTAACCGTGCCATCTGCAGTGGCCAAAATAGGGGTTCCTATAGGTGCGGCATAGTCGGTACCCTTATGTGGACGCAATTTATACCCATAATACCGTATTCGCCTTTTTAGGTTATACCTAGATGATATTCTGCTGAATTTAACCGGAGCCCTTAAAAATGTTCTTCTTAAATTGTTAGCCTCCTCATCAAAATAATCTACAATACTTTTTAAGGAATCATTCTCATAGGCAAAGGCATAAATTGGTCGGCCGTTATGTTCAAAATAGGCAGACTCTATTGGTTCCACTCCTGCGTAAATGGAATCATTAATATATTTCTCCTTGTAAATGACCTTAAACTTATCTCCCTTCTGTAGCCTGAAGAAATCAATGGTCCAAGCATATATTTCCGATAAATTATTGGTTACGTTGTAATCTATACCTTGGTCCAATATAGCTTCGGATAAAGAGGTCTCTATGATTCCGGAAGCTTCACGTTCTACATATTTTACCTTCTTCTTATTTCTATAGGCCAGCACACTGTCCCTTAAGTCAACAACGGTATAGTTTATGGGATCGTTCTCATAGATAAAGACTTGAGCTTTTTCCACGGTATCCTTGGATTTCAGAATTAGATAGGGTTTCCCCACTCTAATTTTACGCACGTCAAAAGTATCCCTGTACTCTTCGGTTATCTTTACAATTTTAGGATAGTCCACCTTGTTTTTAAGCATTAACTCTCCAAAACTATCGCCATACTTAATAGTGTCTTGCTGAACGGTAAAGTCTTCTAAATTAAACCCAAAATGGGTTATTACAGGGTCTTCTACAGGACTGATTTTTAAGGCCTCATAATCAACTTTCACCTCTTTATCTTCCTTACACGAAAACACCACTGTTAATGCCAATATTATGCCCCAATATTTTTGCATTCCTAATTACTTATTTTATCAGGGTTAAAAATATGGTCTACCCATTGCTTACCCCATTCATTCAACTCTTGTTCTGTATAAATCTTCGGAAAAAAAACTATTTTCTGAAAACTAGGGGGAAGATAATTTTTCCAGTTAGTACCCCCCGTAGCATCTAGATTTCCCGATTCTTTCCCTAAATACCGATGTGCAGAACCCATATGCATCAAAGGCCAGTTCACATTTGCATTTACATCCAGACTCTTTAAAGCTTCTACCAATTCCGTATTTTCCCGATGCTCTTTTGAAAGCGACAGGTATTTGTGGTAAATGGTGCTATCCTTAACTTGTTTGGAAATTCGGATAAGACGTGGCGTGTATCTATATTCAAACTGTTTTAACGTAAGCGTCTTTTCACCCGTTGCAATATCTGTAGCTCCCTTTTTCCAATAGATATTCTCATAAAGTTCCTCAATAGAATTTTTAGACGAGAAATCTCCTCTTTTTGTATGATGGACCAAATTCTCCAAAGGCGTTGCATAGAGCTCTATCATCCTATACTGAGCGGATTGGAAACCACTGGCCGGGAGCAAAGCCATTCTGTATTGTAGAAATTGTTCGCGCTCCATTCCCTTTATCATAATACCAAAGGAGGAGATCAAAGCGGTATAATAGCTGTTTATCCGTCTTACCTTTTCAAGAAAAAAATCTATCCGCTGGGATTTATCGTCAACAAGTTGTTTTTGCTCGTGTAAGATGAGCTTAAAGTAAAGCTCCGTAATCTGATGGTACATGATGAAGATTTCCTCATCGGGAAAGTGCGTTCTGGGAACCTGGAGACTAAGTAGCGTATCTAAGTGAATATAGTCCCAATACGTAAGATAGCGTTGGTATAATAAGCCGTCTAGATAGGAGCTGAGATCTTGGCCTGAATCTTTATATTTTTCTTCAAGTTTTAAGATTTGAGATTGAATCTTCTCCTTTTCCTCCATTATTAAACTAATCCATTACTATCTTAAATTGATGTTTTAGACCATTATATCCATCTAAATCGGCTTTTATGGCTCCAACGGCCAAATCTGCCTTTATCCTAATTGGTATCCTATTGTCATCATTGGAAACCCAAAGCGATAAACTTTCCTGTTCCTTAAAGACTCTCCCGGATTGCACTAATGGTCTAAACTTAAGACATTCTACTTTACCATACTTGGTGCGGACAATTTCTTTTCCTAAATACTTTAGCTTAAAATTGAAAATACCGTCATCATCGTAGAGCATTTTTAAATCTATGGTTTCCCCTTTGGTCAAATCCTTAGGAGAATAATTGTTCCTAAGAAAATAGAAAGCAGAAATTAAATCTTGAATGCTGTCCTGTAAAGCAAAATTAAACTTTTTCTTGTTCTTCTTATCATTTAGAACAGCTTTGTCCTTCTCATGGTCAAAATTTATCTCTACATCTTTAGTATAACCCCCTTCATTAATTTTTCTGATGAATCTGTAGGGTTTACCATCGTGCTTATCAAAATAGCTTTCGTAGGTATCGTCTACCTTAAAAAACCAGCTGGCAACGCCGGTAGTTTCGCCATGACCCACAACATGATACACCGGTATGGAATCTATTTTGGCGTTCTTCACCTGTAATGTTGCGTAACTAGCATTCAAGAATCCATAATGCATTCTAAATTTTAGCCATTCACCGGAATCAAAAGCCGACTGCGTGTTCTGAGCGCTTAAACCATAAAAAGCTACCAAACAAATTATTAGAAAAGTTCTTTTCATAACAAGGGGTTTACAGGTTAAAATTACAAATTGAAATAGTACCTATACTATACTTAACAGTATCTTAAACAAATTTTATTCCAAAGTATTGTACAAAAAAAGCCCAGTTTTAAAACTGGGCTTTTCCTAAATAACCAACCAAACTTTAAATTATGAAAAACCAATACTTAAAGTTGTAAGGGAACCACCCCTTACAAGAGTAAAAATAATACAACAAACCGGTAGCCACGTAGGTTTTAACGTACTTTAACGCTCACCTTAACAGTAATTCACACTTGGCAGCTTTTATTGGGAAATTGTTAAGATGTTTTTGAGGGCATCTGCAGCTCTTAACCCTAGAACCAATATCCAAGACTGAAGAAGATATTGGAATTATCTCCTTCTGGCGACCAAGAATAAATCACCTGAACCGGGCCTAGGAAAGATTCCCAACCATAACCAACACCATAGCCCGAAAAGTCCGGGCTAGTAAACCATTCACCTGTTCTGAATATATCATCTTCTACGTTCGCAAAATTTGCAGCGAACAAAAAATGATTTTTCTTGGCAAATTCATAGTCTAACCTTGCATACGCCTTTACAAAACTATTTCCTGGCAAACTTAAAAAGTCGTACCCATAAAAAGGAATAAAATTGTTAATTAAATTAGTGCCAAAACCACCAAGGACAAAGTCGAACGAAGTAACACTAGAAGTCCCCAGCTTAAAGCCGCCTTCTGACTCTACATTAAGGGACAGGTTTTTAGCCAAGGGAAAAGCCATTCCCATTCTTGCCTTTGAAACAGAAAAATCTTTAAAATTTTCATTAAAATCCGACGATAACAGATAATAATGAAAGTCACCGTCAAAAAACAATCCTTTAGTAGGGAAGTATTTATCGTCATAGGTGTCTAATCTCAAATTACCGTAGGTGCTGAAATAGTTGCTTTTTTCAAACATGGCCCGCTCTGAAGAACCTAGAGTAAGTGCGTTCTCTGCAGGTGCGTTAGAGAAGTCCGCTAAAGTTCTAGAACTGTATTTTAAAAATTTATGCTCAACCCCCAATTCGAAAGCAAACTCTTCTTTTAGCACAGTTTGCACATATATCTGATTGGTAAAATCCGTGACATCCAGATTTATAGTGTTAACATTGGTACCTATGGGAACATCAAAATTATTCCTTATGATATTGAAGTCTATTTCTTCTTCAAAATCATTGAATCTAGAATTTATCCCAAAACTCCAATAGCTCCCTTTGTCTATATAATATTCAAAATTATACCTCACATTGTCCCCCAAAATTAAATCAAATGAGACCACATCATTTTTAAAGGCCAAATCTTTCTTGGTAAAATTAAGAATGGCAGCACTTTTGTATAAATCGTCATAATGCGCGCCGATTCTCAGAAAAGTTTTGTTAGGAGATTCTTCAAGTCTTAAAATTAAATCTTCCCCAAGACCATTTGAAACCAATTTGTATCGGTTAGTGCTAAAATTACCTGTGGCGGAAAGATTGCTTATTCCTTGCTGTAATTTCTTAAATGTAACCTTCTCACCTAATTTAAACCTAAGTTTTCCCTTAACATATCCTCTGGTATGATTATCATCTCCGGTAATCATCAATCTATTTATCATGATAGAATCATTTAATCCTATAGCAGTGAACGGTTCTTTATCCTTTATCGAGTTTGAAGCGATTTTCTGCAATTGACTAAACTTTTGAACCGCAGCTGCCTCTCCGCTCTTTATTATTTCATTCGCCTTATTGAACTCTATGACCGAATAATTTTCAATTTGAGGTTTGATGTAAATATCCGTTTTGGCCTTTTTCTCGACCATATCCTCCACAGTTCTGTAATTATTGATCTGTAATAGGATTTCCGTGGCCGAAAGTAGCTCCTCTCTATTGGACAGTCCGTGCTGAACGTCAACACCGATAATTACATCAGCGCCCATTTCTTTTACTTTGTCTATAGGATAGTTATTGACAACACCGCCATCTATTAGAACCTTATCATCTATCGTGGAAGGCTCAAAAAGAGAAGGTAGTGTTCCGCTAGCCATAATTGCCTCTGGCAAATAACCCGAATTCAGCACCACTTCTTTGCCGGTTTCAATATCAGTTGCCACACACACAAACGGAATAGGCAACTGCGAAAAATCATCTGTATCCTTTACATGGTACAGAAGACGTATAAGCTCGTTATAAATATTTTGACCACCAGAATAAGCGGGAGGTACTGCAACTTTAAAACCATCAAAAGGCAATGTTAATGCGTAACGTTCGGAGTCTTCCTTCTCATAGAACGTTTTCGCATTTCTAGGTAGGTTATCCTGTATAAGACCATAGAAATCGGTATTTCTAAATAAGGAATCTAGTTCTGATGCAGAATATCCCGAGGCATATAAAGCCCCTACTATGGCACCCATGCTAGTACCTCCTATATAATCTATCTGCACGCCAGCTTCTTCAATTACCTTTAAAGCACCAATATGCGCTAGTCCCTTGGCCCCGCCTCCACTTAAAACTAAACCAACCTTAATATCTTTTGAGTCATTGGATACCTGGGCGCTTAATGTTGAACCTAAGCAGAACATGGCCAACAGATAGACCATCCTTATCTCTAAGATGCCAGTGACTATTTCCTTAATGAAAGGTCTCATAAACAATTTTGGCTTTGGCCGCTCCAATGACTTCCGTTATACTTGGCAATGATGCTTCTTTTATCCTTTTTACGGACTTAAAATTCTTCAGTAACTCTTTTGCCGTTTTTTCTCCTATTCCCTTAATGCCCTCAAGTTCGGAATTTATTGCGGCTTTACTTCTTTTATTTCTGTGAAAAGTAATCCCGAATCTGTGTGCCTCGTTACGCAATTGTTGAATTATTTTTAGGCTTTCAGATTTCTTATCCAAATAAAGCGGTATTGGGTCTTCGGGAAAGTAAATTTCTTCAAGCCTTTTGGCTATTCCAATGATCGCGATTTTACCCCTTAACCCTAAAATATCCAAGCTTTTCAAAGCCGAGGACAACTGCCCCTTTCCACCATCGATAACAATGAGCTGTGGCAAAGGCACTTCTTCCTCTAACAATCTTTTATACCTTCTGTAAACCACCTCTTCCATTGAAGCAAAATCATCCGGTCCTGTTACGGTTTTTATATTATAATGTCTATATTCTTTTTTAGATGGTTTCCCGTTTCTAAATACCACGCAGGCCGCTACAGGATTACTCCCCTGTATATTACTATTATCAAAACATTCTATATGCCTAGGTTCCGAAGATAACCTTAAGTCTTTCTGCATTTGAGCCATAATTCTATTGGCATGCCGGTCCGGGTCTATAATCTTTATTTGATTAAATCGCTCTTGCCTAAAAAACTTCGCGTTTCGCTCGGAAAGCTCCAATATCCTTTTCTTATCACCCAACTTTGGAAGCGTAATTTTCAAATCCGTATCTAGTGTTACCTTAAAAGGAAGGTAAAGCTCCTTGGACTTGGAATTAAAACGCTGTCTAATCTCAACAATGGCCAATTGTAAAAGTTCTTCGTCTTTCTCGTCCAATTTTTTCTTTATTTCCATCGTATGTGATCGGACGATGGATCCGTGCGAGAGTTGAAGGAAATTCACATAGGCAAACGCATTGTCCGAAATAATGGAGAATACATCCACATTACTGATCTTAGGATTTACAATGGTAGATTTTACTTGATAATTTTCTAAGATATCTATCTTTTCCTTTATCTGCTGGGCCTCCTCAAAACGCATTTCCGCAGCCAAAGTTTTCATTTGACCCTTGAAGTATTGTAAGGAAGATTTAAAGTTCCCCTTTACAATCTCCCTGATATCAGAAATTTGCCTGTTGTACTCCTCCTCTGTCTGGAGGTCTTCGCACGGGCCCTTACAATTTCCTAAATGGTATTCTAGACAGACTTTGTACTTCCCCGCCTCTATTTTTTCTCGGGAAAGATCATACTTACAGGTTCGTAACGGATAGACACTCTTTATAAGATCTAACAGTGTGCGAACGGTTTTCATGCTTGTATATGGGCCAAAATATTCAGAACCGTCCTTTATCAATTTCCGGGTTGGAAACAGCCTCGGAAATCTTTCGTTCTTTAAACAGATCCAGGGATAGGACTTGTCATCCTTAAGCAGTACATTATAGCGTGGTCTATACTTCTTTATAAAATTATTTTCCAGTAATAATGCATCCGATTCTGTAGGAACTACGATATGCTTAATGGTCTCTATTTTCTTGACCAATACCCTAGTCTTCCCATATTCATGATTTTTGGTAAAATAGGACGATACTCTTTTTTTTAAATTCTTAGCCTTGCCTACATACAATATGGTACCCTCCAAATCATAAAATTGGTATACTCCCGGACTTGTAGGGAGCGAAGTTAATTGAACATCAATAGGGATTTTAGACATAAATAAAGAGGTAGAATCTTGCTATTATAAAATATAGTTCAAATTACTCTGTTTTGGCAAACTGGAAACAAATTTTCTGGCTTTTAACGAAATACATCGATAATTTTCAACCTGACTTTGTAAAAAAAGGTGCCAGCCCTACATTTTAAAAGATTTTTATTTTGTCTGTCTTTGTAACCAAAAATTGTATTACGCCTTAGCAATAATTACACTTATTATAAATTATTGAAAATCAATATATTATGTTTTAACTTATTTCCGCTCATTGATAGTAAAGTTAATTTTTTCAAAAAAAACTGCTTTTAATCGATAAAAACGAACACTTCAAGGAAGATTGACAATTATTTTACCTACATTTAACACAGAACAAAACCCCGGTTATATGGAAAGTTATATTATCACTTTAGGAACTTATTTGATTTTAATGTTGTTCTTCAAAGTATTTTTTGCTGTTGCAGGAAAAGAATAAATAAATAGAGCATGAACATAATCGTTTTTCAACCATGTTGAAGAAAGATTTACGCATAAAATATTCTGAGCTCAGAAAATCGCTTACCCCTGCGCAATTAGCTTCACAAAGCTTAAGCATTTCCAATAACGCACTTCAACTTCCTATTTGGTCATTTGACTACTACCATATCTTTCTCCCCATACAAGAGAAAATGGAAATTGATACAGTGAACATTATATCCATCTTACAAGGCAAGGACAAGAACATCGTCGTACCTAAAATTAAAGCTAAAACTTCCTTAGAACATTATTTATTAACCGACAGTACGCTCTTTGTAACGAATAGTTGGGGAGTGCCCGAACCAGTGGACGGTATCCTTATAGAGCCAAAAAAAATAGATGTCGTCTTCTTACCATTACTTGCTTTTGACAAAATGGGCAACAGATTAGGTTACGGCAAGGGGTTTTACGATCAGTTTTTAAAGGAATGCAGGCCCGACGTGCTTAAAATTGGGCTTTCCGTTTTTGAGGCAGAAATTGGTATTGACGATGTGAATAATGATGACGTTCCTTTAGATTTTTGTATTACACCAGAAAAGAATTATACTTTTAAAGCATCCTGATCATCACTTGTTTCGGAAGACTCCAAAACAGTCTCATTTTCTTCATCTTCTTTCTTAAAAGCCCTCTTATTAAAAACGAGCAGTATTCCAACTCCCGTACTTATGGCCGTATCCGCTATATTAAAAACGGGCTCAAAGAATCTAAAATTCTCTCCCCCAAAGAACGGCACCCATTGAGGCCAAGTAGCATCGACCATTGGGAAATATAACATATCTACCACCTTGCCATAAAAGAGTTGTCCATAGGGTTCACTAGAAAATAAACTGGCCACCTCATTGTAACTATCATTAAAAACAACACCGTAGAAAACCGAATCCAGAATGTTGCCCAAAGCACCGGCAAAAATCAAGGAAACCGCCACAATCAAAGTTCTAGAAGACTCCTTTTTAATAACATCGTAAAGCCAATAACCTATTCCGAAAATAGCGAACAGCCTAAAAATAGTGAGAATCAATTTTCCTATACTATCCGATATGGGAAGTATATCACTCAACTTAGCGCCCCATGCGGCACCTTCATTTTCAATAAAGAGTATCTTGAACCAATTAAATACATCTACCGATTCCCCTAGAACAAAATGTGTCTTGATATAGATTTTACTCCATTGGTCTATGATAAGAATCAATATTATGAGTAAAACCGATTTTTTAATGTTCATGGCGCATTTTTCAAAGGGCAAAAATAGAAATATTATTCGGTTTTATATAGTTTGATATTTCCCGTAACCGTATTCAACTCATATTGGTGTGGACCAAAAGGAATAGGGTTATCGCTCACCTTACCATATTTGCTTTCCGCCTTTATCCTTGCCGCTCTTTCATGGATTACAATATTACCACTTTGTGTTTTAACCTTAGTATGCTCGCCAATATTCCTAAGTTCACAAGATCCGTCTGAAAGTGTTATGACCAACTCTTTATAATTTCCATCAGCGATTACTCTTGCATGGGTTCCAAAAAGCCTTACGTTCTTAAATTCAGGTATAGAAATATTCAAGGATATTGAGACTACTTTATGAGCACTAAGTTTATCGTTGGGATTCTTAAAGCCTGGTGGGAAACCGGCATTTACTGTTAAGGTATTGCCCTTCTCCACGAGTGTTAATTCTAAATCCTTGCTATACTCCCCATCCATTTGGGCTTCAACACTAATTTTCTCAGAGGCTACGGTGCTTAGGCTAACTTTAAAACAAGCGTTAGCCGCTATCTGTATATGAGAAATAGTAGGATCTAGTATACTCTTTTCCACGCGCTTTTGAGCAAAACCTGAAAAACAATATGTAACTAAAAAAAATAATTGGAGAACTTTCAAAAGGAACTAAATTAAAAACGCCCTTTAAAAAGGGCGCTCCGTTTATTTTTGCATGTTCTTGGCTTCGATGCTCAGCGTAGCATGCGGAACCAATTTTAGGCGTTCTTTATTTATTAGTTTTCCGGTTACCCTACATATGCCGTAAGTCTTATTCTCTATGCGCAGGATTGCATTCTTTAAATCCCTTATAAACTTCTCCTGTCTTATCGCTAATTGGGTATTTGCCTCCTTACTCATCGTCTCGGAGCCCTCTTCAAAAGCTTTAAATGTAGGCGATGTATCGTCCGTGCCATTATTACCATCGTTCATATAGGCGCTTTTTAGGAGCTCTAAATGACTTTTCGCTTTCTCTATCTTTTCTTCAATAAGCGATTTGAATTCCGCTAAATCCTTATCGGAGTATCTTACTTTTAAATCTTGTGCCATTTTTTAATGTTTTTCTATAAACAATTTAGTGTTCACCTCATCAAAGGCAATATCAGTGCCCACCTCTAATTTTTCTTCTAAATCGAGTTCTGCCGTCAGCGTTTCTGTCTTAATGTATTCCATATTGCTGGAAACCGCCTGTTCTACAAAACCGTCCTTTAAAATCTTCACCGCTATTTTATCGGTAACTTCAAAACCAGATTCCTTCCTCAAGTTTTGAATTCTGTTCACTAATTCCCTAGCGATGCCTTCTTTTCTAAGATTATCGGTAATGGTAATGTCCAGGGCAACTGTAATCTTGCCTGAATTTGCCACTAACCAACCTTCAATATCCTGAGAGCTAATCTCTACATCCTGTAACTGTAAAATACTATTTTTATTTTCTAGTTGAATGGTTAATTCGCCCTGCTGTTCAATTTTTTGGATATCCTCCTGTGTAAAGTTGCTTACCAACTGGGCAACTTGCTTCATATCCTTCCCGTATTTTGGACCTAAGGTCTTAAAATTAGGTTTTATGCGCTTGACCAAAATCCCCGAAGCATCGTCTAAAAGTTCTATTTCCTTCACGTTTACTTCTGATTTTATCAAATCTGAAACGGCAAGAATATCTTTTTTATCGTTTTCATCAAGGACGGGAATCATTATTTTTTGTAGCGGCTGTCTTACCTTTATCTTTTCCTTTTGACGTATAGATAGTACAAGGGACGAAATAGTCTGGGCCTTGCTCATCTTGGTTTCCAATCCTTTATCGATTAAACGGCTATCCGCCACCGGAAAATCTGCCAAATGAACGCTCTCCGAATTTTCAGAATTGGTTGCGCCCACTAAATCCCTATACAATTGGTCCATAAAAAATGGAGCCACAGGGGCAGATAGCTTAGAAATTGTCACCAAACAGGTATAGAGCGTCTGGTAAGCGGCAATTTTGTCTTTCTGGTAGTCTCCTTTCCAAAAACGTCTTCTACAGAGGCGAACATACCAATTACTTAGATGCTCTTGAACGAAATCCGATATGGCCCTTGTTGCCTTGGTAGGCTCATAATCGGCATAAGAGGCATCCACTAACTGTATCAACGAGTTCAGTTCCGATAAAATCCAACGATCTATTTCAGGTCTTTCCGAAACCGGTATGTGCTCCTCGGCATAAGAAAATGCGTCTATATTCGCGTACAATGCAAAGAAGGAATACGTATTGTATAAAGTTCCAAAGAACTTACGCTTTACCTCAACGATACCATCCGAATCGAATTTTAAATTATCCCATGGGTTGGCATTACTGATCATATACCAACGGGTAGCGTCCGCACCATGCTCGTCCATAGTCTCAAAAGGGTCTACGGCATTACCTAGACGCTTAGACATCTTTTTGCCCTCTTTATCCAATACCAAACCATTGGAAACTACATTTTTATAGGCTACCGAATCAAAAACCATGGTCCCGATAGCGTGAAGCGTATAAAACCAGCCACGAGTTTGGTCTACTCCTTCTGCAATGAAATCTGCCGGAAAGGTTTCACCTTTATCAATCAAATCCTTATTCTCAAAAGGGTAGTGCCATTGCGCATAGGGCATGGAGCCACTATCGAACCACACATCTATCAAATCACTCTCTCGTCGCATAGGTTTTCCCGTGGCCGAGACCAATGTAATCTGATCTACAATATTCTTATGTAAATCTATTTTCTCATAGTTGTCCTCGGACATATCACCAATGACAAAATCCTCAAAAATATCTTTTTCCAATACTCCTGCAGAAATGGCTTTCTCCATTTCTGCCTTTAACTCTGCCACAGAGCCTATCATTAATTGCTCAGAACCATCTTCCGTACGCCATATCGGTAAAGGAATTCCCCAATAACGGGAGCGCGACAGGTTCCAGTCATTTGCATTGGCCAGCCAGTTTCCAAATCTGCCCTCTCCAGTGGCTTTTGGCTTCCAATTTATAGTCTGATTAAGAGTGAACATACGGTCTTTTATATCCGTCACCTTAATAAACCAAGAATCTAAAGGATAGTATAGAATCGGTTTATCGGTTCTCCAACAATTGGGATAACTATGCACGTATTTCTCTACCTTAAAAGCCTTGTTCTCTTCCTTAAGCTTAATCGCTATTTCAACATCAATAGAACGTTCCGGGGCCTTACCATCTTCGTAGTATTCGTTCTTGACATATTTTCCGCCAAATTCTTTTAATTCGGGTCTAAATTTACCTTGCAAATCCACTAATGGCACGGTGTTCCCATTCTCATCCAATACCAATAATGGCGGAATTTCCGGAACGGCCTGTTTAGCGACCAAAGCATCATCGGCTCCAAATGTGGGTGCTGTATGCACTATACCCGTACCATCTTCAGTGGTCACGAAATCCCCAGCAATGACACGAAAAGCGTTTTCGGCATTTTCATAAGGCAAGACATAGTCGATAAGCTGTTCATATCTGATTTCCAGTAAATCTTTTCCTGTAAATTCCTTGACTATATAAAACGGAATTTTTTTGTCTCCTGACTTGTATTCCAAGAGTTGCGGCTTTTCTTTAACCTCGTAGAACTTACCCGAAAACTGCTTGTTCACCAAATTTTTGGCCAGTATCACATTTATAGGCTCAAAAGTATACTGATTGTACGTTTCAACTAAAACGTAATCAATTTTTGCACCTACGGTCAAAGCCGTATTAGAGGGAAGCGTCCACGGTGTGGTCGTCCATGCTAAGAAATAAATATCCCCTTCGTTCTGTAAAAAATCCGGTAGCGTCTCCTCAACGGCTTTGAACTGGGCTGTTACCGTAGTATCGGTTACATCTTGATAGGTGCCTGGCTGATTAAGCTCATGAGAACTAAGCCCGGTACCAGCCTTTGGTGAATAGGGTTGTATGGTGTACCCTTTATATATTAGACCTTTATCGTAAATCTGTTTTAACAACCACCATACCGATTCCATGTATTTGGACTTGTAGGTAATATAGGGGTCTTCCATATCAACCCAATAGCCTACTTTTTCGGTCATGCTATTCCAAACATCGGTATAGCGCATCACGGCTTTTTTACAGGCAGCATTGTATTCTTCTACGGATATTTTAGTGCCTATATCTTCTTTGGTAATGCCCAATTCCTTTTCAACACCCAACTCAATGGGCAATCCATGGGTATCCCAACCAGCCTTTCGCTTTACCTGAAATCCTTTCATGGTCTTATATCTAGGAAAGATATCCTTGATCGTACGTGCCATAACGTGGTGTATTCCGGGCATTCCGTTGGCAGAAGGTGGTCCTTCAAAAAAAACATAGCGTTCTTTTCCTTCTCTAGAGGAAATACTTTTTTCAAAAATATCCTTCTCTTTCCAGTAGCTTAGAACTTCTTCTGCAACCTTTGGTAAATTTAATCCCTTATATTCTTCGAACTTCATACGAAATACTTATGGTACTGGGTTTTAAGGCTGCAAAATTATAAAATTTTGATTTAATGAGACCCCTATTATCCCAATGAAATCGGCCACATCATGACGATAGCGGAAATAAAAAACATTAAAACGTCCAGAAAGCGATTTTAACCGTATATGTTTGCATAAATAAACACTAAAAATTAACACAATGAAAAAAGCAATTTTAGGTTCAGTATTAATGTTGGCTTTAAGTATCTCTTTCGTTTCTTGTAGAGAAACTGCGGATAAAGCCAAAGAGGCTGCCGAGCAGGCAGGTGAAGCTGTTGAAGAAGCAGGTGAAGATTTAAAAGAGGTCGGTGAAGATGCTATGGATGCTGCTGGTGAAGCAGTAGATAATGCAGTTGATGCAACTGGCGAAGCTTTAGATGGCGCTACAGAAGCTGCTGGTGACGCTATGGACTCTGCAAAAGAGGCAGGTTCAGAAGCAATGGACAAGGCTAAGGAAGTTGGCAATGACGCCATGGACAAAGCCAAAGAAGTTGGAACAGACGTTGAGAACGCCGCCAAAGATGCTGCGGATAAAACTGCTGCAAAGGCTAAAGAAGTTAAAGACGCGGTTAAAAACTAACTAGCGTTTTAAATAATCAAAAAAAGGCCCGATAGTATCGGGCCTTTTTTCGTTTAGAAATGATACCCTATCCCAAGAATTAAGTTAGTTCCGGGTGCTGCAATCCCCGAAGAGTAGGTTCTATACCTTTGGTTCGTAATATTTTCCAAGTTCAGTGACGCTTTAAATCGACCGCTAAAGTCATATTGCGACCTAAAATTTAAAGTGTACCATGATGGGGAATACGGGTCACCATCTTCATCAAGCTTGTAAATAAACTCCTTGGAACGTTCGGACACCGCTAAATCGTCAAAGGGAATTTCCCCGTTATAGTTCAGGAAAAAATCGGCCTTCAACTTTTGATTTTTCCAGATGACATGAAAATCTCCAAATGTGGGTGCTGCATGTCTCGCCGGACTATCCGTGCCGTCCGCTTCTTCTTCAATGCCTTCTGTGATGGTAAGATTGGAAGACAAAGACCATTGTTCCGTTAAGAAGGCATCTAACCCAAACTCAAATCCATATACATACGCTTTAGCCGCATTCTGTATGGCCTGTACATTGCTCAGTTCTCCCGCATATTGTATTTCCGATAGCCCGTTAAAACTAAAATCCCTCCGGACTAAAGCATCTACCAGATAGGTGTAAAAGGTAGCCCCTTTGAAAACAATCTTATCCTTAAAGTTCTTTCGGATTCCTAGCTCCACATTATAGGCATATTCCGGTTCCAATTCTGGATTGGGGACCACCACGGAACCTGGCTCGGAGTCAAAAATTTTACCTACATCATCTATATTAGGAGCCCTAAAACCCGTAGACCCATTAAATGTCACCTGCAAATCCGCCTTTGGAAACCAGCTAAACCCTAAGCTTCCCGTTAAGGCACCTGTGCTTAGATTTGCGTCCTCAAAAGGAAATTGATAAAAGGTCTGGTCAAAAGCTGCATTTATCCATACGTGACTATATCGCAATCCGGATAGTAAGGTGAAATTGGGCTTTGTTTTATACTCTCCATTCGCGTAGCCCGCCAAACTTTTCCAAGTAGCACCATTTGGATATCTTGAGGGTGCGTTACTGGTTGCATTGGTTTCTATATTTACATCCGTACCGTTGGAATAGACTTTATTGAAAATGAATTCGCTGCCATAATACAGACGAAAATTTCCCATTTTTCGATTTTCAAAATCAATGTTCATGTTAAGGGCATCTACTTTTTCCCTAGTCTTGTTTAAAATGATATCTTGAAAATTTCTGTTGTTCCGGCTTTCTTCAAAATGTTGGTAAGCTGTAGTTATTTTAAGTCCGTCGTAAAACTTACCGTTCCCCTTTCTATTGATTTGAAGATTACCCATAAACCATTTTTGAGGACCGTAGAACCACTCCGCCGAGCGCAACCCATCTCCATCACTAGAAGGACGTATTAAGCGATCATACCTGGAATAGCTCGAAGTTTCAGAAAAATACGCCCCTAAATTCAAATCCCAATTCGCATTGGGCTTAAACAAAATCTTCTGCATCAGATTTATTTGATCGTACCCTGTAGAGACTTGTTTTCTAGGATTTGGATTATCTACCAAAGTATCTTCCCCGTTTACCGTTCTTACAAATTGATTTCTTAGATAAGAATCCGGACCGTGGGCCCCCATGACCAAATCCTGAAAGTTGTTATAGGTAATACTCGTAAGGGCTGCCCATTTTTTCTTTCCCAAGCTCACATCGGCATGCATCGTATTTTCATTACTCGCCGATGCAAATCGATAATTAACGTTCCCAGTAACGAGCAAACTATCCTTTTGGTGCAACAAGGGCTTTTTGGTATAAAAATTCATAACCCCTCCTATGGCATCACTACCATAAATTACAGAGCCAGGCCCAAAAATAATCTCCGTATTTTTCACGGAAAAAGGATCTATGGATATGACGTTCTGCAGATTTCCTCCCCTAAAGATGGCATTGTTCATCCGAACGCCATCTACAGAAAGTACAAGTCTATTGGTAGAAAAACCTCTGATCATTGGGCTGCCTCCACCCAACTGACTCTTTTGAACAAATACTTTTCCGCTATTTTGCAGGAGATCGGCAGCCGTTTGCGGAGCCCCAAAAGCAATAGACCTAGCGTCTATGGAAACAATTTTATTGGGGATATCCTTTTTTTGTTGTTCCCATTTGGATACGGAAAGTACAACTTCATCTAGCTGCTCCGGTTTCATGATAAGAAAAACCTTGTTTCCCTGGTTTTTTATTAGGGATTTTGAAGTTTTACGGAGTTCATAGCTCATATGTTTTAAGCTAATACGGTCTCTTACAGAAAACAATGAAAGGTCAAAATAACCATCAAAACCGGTCAAAGCTATTTTAGATTTATCAGAGTTAAAGACCGCTACGTTAGAAATTGGTTCCTTGGTATCCGCATCTAAAACAATAACCTGTTGGGCCCGTAATGAACATACAAAAAGCAGCAGACCAACGAGAACTATTCTATGCATACTAATTGAAGACTTCATTTAATATCGCAAGAGATTTAGGCTTTCTAAAACCTTGCAAATGTAATTCAAAATAGAGGACAAGGGATTTTAGCAATTCTTGCCGATTTGCCTTTCTCATCTTAACCGAATGTATTGCATCAAAATTTATGCCTAAGAACTCCTTGAAGTAGATTAAATTTTCCCCTTGAATTATTGGATTCAAAGACGGACTGACTATAAACTCCCCTTCTAGTAAATCAAAATAGGATGCCTCTATATTATTCGTGTCGGGGTAGAATCCTAAATACTTCGTTAATACGATTAAAAAGTACAGATGAAAGTTGGCGATTTCTTCATGTATATCCAACCATTGTAGCGATGCCTCTAAAAAATGGAAAAGCGGGGCGTTTTGTTCTTCCTCATGTATGCTGTTACTCAACATTTCGGCCAGAAATAAGGTCAATGCATTTTTAGCGATATGGGTATGTAGTGTCTGGTAATGGTAGCTTACCTTGGCTTCCCGTATACTTTCCAAAGTGCCCTTGTTGCGGTGGTTAGCTACTAATTCCAATTGCGTCAATGGCTGAAATAGCGCTGCCCGCATTTTTCCTTTTTTAGCTGATAGAATTCCCTTTAGCAGATATGTCTTTAAACCATCGGAAAGGGTAAAGGCCTTTATGATAAGGCTTGTATCCCCATATTTCAAGGAAGTAAGTATTACGGCCTTGGTGGTCACTTGCATCTGCGCTGGTTGGTTTATACAAAGATAACCTGAAAAACTGCGAAATACGAGTCTATCAATGACCAGTTTACCCATAAAAAAACTGTAAGTACCATGTGGCACTTACAGTTCTTTATGCTTCTAATTATAAGTCTTTTATATCACTCCCTGCGCCAACATGGCATCCGCCACTTTAACAAAACCGGCAATGTTAGCTCCTTTTACGTAATTACAGTAGCCATCATCGTCTTTTCCATATTTTACACAAGAATCGTGAATATCTTCCATAATATCCTTCAACCTTTGGTCTACTTCCTCTCTAGACCAACTGATACGAAGTGAGTTTTGCGACATTTCTAAACCCGAAGTGGCCACACCACCAGCATTGGAAGCCTTACCTGGTGCAAATAGAATTTTACCTTCATGAAATTCGTGAATAGCCTCAGGAGTAGAAGGCATATTCGCACCTTCCGCTACACAAACACAGCCATTCTTCACCAATGCTTTCGCGTCTTCGCCATCCAATTCATTTTGGGTGGCACATGGTAAAGCAATATCGCATTTTACGGTCCAAGGGGTCTCTCCCTTATAAAATGTCGCAGAGCTATACTTGTCCGCATATTCAGAGATACGTCCTCTTTTGTTGTTCTTTAAATCCATCACATAGGCCAACTTCTCCTCATCTATACCGTCCGTATCATGAATATACCCTTGGGAATCTGATAGGGTCAATATCTTCGCTCCTAAATGCAATGCTTTTTCCGCAGCATACTGTGCTACGTTACCTGAACCGGAAATCACAACATCCTTTCCTTTAAAGTCCATTCCGTTGGTCTGCATCATACTCTGTGCAAAATAGACCGTTCCGTAACCGGTTGCTTCCGGGCGTATTAAGGAACCACCCCATGAGCGACCTTTACCGGTAAGTACACCGGTAAATTCATTGCGTATTTTCTTATACATTCCAAAAAGGAACCCTATTTCCCTTGCACCCACTCCTATGTCACCCGCAGGAACATCGGTGTTAGGTCCTATATGCCTGTTGAGCTCTAACATAAAGGCATGGCAAAAACGCATCACCTCATCATCGGATTTTCCTTTTGGGTCAAAATCAGAGCCCCCCTTGCCACCTCCCATGGGAAGCGTGGTTAAACTATTCTTGAAAACCTGTTCAAAAGCCAAAAACTTCAGTATACTGGCATTTACCGTTGGATGAAAGCGAAGACCTCCTTTATAAGGGCCTATAGCGGAGTTCATCTGAATACGGTATCCTCGGTTTACGTGAATGTCACCATCATCGTCTACCCAGGCTACCCTGAAAGAAATTAACCTTTCTGGCTCTACCATCCGCAGTAAGATATTCTTACCGTTGTATATTTTGTGTTTTGCGATGTAAGGAATTACCGTTTCCGCTACTTCCTGTACCGCCTGGATAAACTCGGGCTCATGACCATTTCTGGTCTTTACCTCATCCATAAAGGCTTTTATTTTTGCTTCCATAGAATTAAATGATATCAGTTTATATTAGTGAATTCTAAATATATCGACAAAATTATGCTATTATTATAATTTGAAGTCCTAATTTTTTACAATTCACTAAAAATTATTGTTTTAATGGCATTAATTTAATTTCTCTGCATAAAAGCTAAACTTTCCATAGGATTGGTGCGGAAAGTGCTTTATTATCCTATTGCCTGTTCTAAATCTGCAATTAGATCATCTACGTCCTCAATCCCTACACTTAAACGTATCAAAGCATCTACGACGCCACTCTTTTCTCGCTCCTCCTTCGGTATACTGGCATGAGTCATACTCGCAGGGTGACCTGCCAAACTTTCCACACCGCCCAAGGATTCCGCCAATGTAAATACTTTAAGACTCTCTACAATTTTTACGGCGTCTTCGTAACTACTCCCCTTGGGTACAAAAGAAATCATACCCCCAAAATCGGTCATTTGGCTTTTTGCCACATCATGGTTGGGATGGTCCTCAAATCCGGGCCAATATACTTTTTCAATCTTAGGATTATTGGTCAAGTATTCCGCAATAGCTTTCCCGTTTTCGCAATGCCTTTGCATGCGAACATGCAATGTCTTTATACCACGTAATACTAAAAAGCTATCCATAGGGCCGCATACGGCACCACTCGCATTCTGTATGAAATAGAGTTTGTCTGCGAGGTTCTTGTCTTTTACGACCAAAGCTCCTACCACCACGTCACTGTGTCCTCCTAGGTATTTGGTAGCGGAATGCATCACAATATCCGCACCCAAATCCAACGGGGTCTGTAAGTAGGGTGTGGCAAAGGTATTGTCAACCGCCAAAAGAAGGTCGTACTTTTTTGCCAACTGCGCTGCGGCCTTAATATCTATAACGTTCATCATGGGATTCGTAGGTGTTTCTACCCATATCAACCTCGTTTTATCGTTAATAGAATCCTCAATTTTCTCGGCGTTTTGCATCCCAATGAAATGGAACTTAATGCCGAATTTTTCAAAAATCTTTTTAAACAATCGGTAACTACCCCCATATATATCATTAGTGGACACCACCTCGTCTCCGGGACTCAATAGTTTGATAACGGCATCAATGGCCGCTAGACCGCTTCCGAACGCTAGGCCATAATTTCCATTTTCTATACTGGCCAAGGAATTCTCTAATGCCGTACGTGTTGGGTTGGCACTTCTAGAATACGCATAGCCCCTATGACCTCCCGGAGTGGATTGGGCGTAGGTGGAAGTTTGATAGATAGGCGGCATAACCGACCCATAGGCTTTATCGGGCTGTTGCCCACCATGAATGGTTTTACTGTTGAATTTTAATCTTTTTTCACCCATCGTCCTATATTATCCTTACAAATGTATCGTTATCTTTTGGAGAATACAATGAAGCTGTACTTTTGTCCTAAATGAGCTATGCCCCATGAAAACCCGAATCATTTGCCTTTCTGTACTATTACTTTCCTTTGGTTGTAAAAAAGACCACAGACTTACCTTAGAACCTACTTCCATTACGGGGAACGAATGCTCGGATTGTCCCGTAATCCAGGTTTCCATTCCTACAGCTTTGGGCAAAACCAAAATTGATAATAGTGTTAATACCGCTTTGCGGGAAGAAGTGATCGCTATCTTAAATTTTGACGAGGAGACAGCGGCCTCAACCATAGAAAATGCAATAAGCTCCTTTAGTGCGGCTTATTATGACTTGAAAGAAAAATATACCGACGAATCTACCACTTGGGAGGCCAAAATAGAAGGAAACCTTACCTATGAGGACGAAAATATCCTGACCATTAAGTTAGATTCCTATTTATTTACGGGTGGCGCCCATGGCTATAGCACCAGTCGCTTTTTGAATTTTGATAAGAAGAAAGGTCAAGAATTGGAGCGATCCGAACTCTTCAAAGACATGGATGCATTTCAAGATTTCGCCGAAGAAAAATTCAGATTACGGGAACAAATTCCGGAAACAGACCCCATAAACAGCACTGGATTCATGTTTGAAGGGGATTCCTTTTATTTACCTCAGAACATCGGGTATACCCAAAACGGATTACAACTCTTTTATGAACAGTATGAGGTGGCCTCCTATGCGGACGGACCCATAACCCTTACCATTCCCTACCTCGAAATAGAAAAATTTATGCAGGTACCGGTAAAACAAGTGCGTTAAGCTTAGAGCATTTTTCTGAGTGCGAAAATAGAACCAAGGTGAATACCTTCATGGAATAAATTAAAGTCGGCCGCATCCTGCACATTGCGTAAGGTTACTTTTGCACTGGTAGTGTATTCATTGAAATTTTTGAAAAGTCCCGCTTCGTAATCTTCTTTGGTCCAGGTTATCGTTGAAAGTAAGAAATCTGCCACCATCTTCATTTCGGCATCGGTTGCGGTACCATCTGGCACAGTACCTTTTTTAAATTTGTCTACCAATGCTTCTGGTACCCGCATCTGCAGTCCGCTTAACTTATACACTAAAATTTGCTGGGTCACCACCACGTGGGCTATGTTCCACCAGATATTATTACGAAATCCCTGGGGTATTTTCAGAAGGTCTTCCTTAGGGGTCTGTTCTAAAATAGCATGTAAATTTTTACGGTTTTGCAGGGTGATTTCCAATTGATTCTTCAAAGGGTTTGTTTTTTTAATGAGCCCTAAAAGTAGCACAAATCCTATTATTTGAGTTTCTTTGCAAGGTGAATTTTAAGCATCTCCCATGAAAAAAATATACCACTTAAGTTCTTGCAACACCTGCCAGCGCATTATAAAAGAGCTACAACCCCTGGACGGATTTACGCTTCAGGATATTAAAGCAGAACCTATAACAACGGCACAGCTTGAGGAAATGCGTGCATTAACGGATAGCTACGAATCTCTTTTTAGCAGACGGGCAGTGCTCTATAGGGAAAGAGGTCTGGGCAATAAAAATTTAAGTGAAGACGATTACAAAAATCTCATTTTGGAACAGTACACCTTTTTAAAGAGACCCGTACTAGTCAATGGTGAGGAAATTTTTATAGGAAATAGTAAAAAAGTCGTCTCTGCGGCCAAAGAAGCCATTTTCTCTTGAGTAAAAGGACACTAGCTTTTTTAGCAGCTATAGGAGCTACTACCATCTACGGCATTAACCACACTTTGGCCAAAGGCGTAATGCCCAATTATGTGACGCCTTTTGGTTTTATCTTTTTACGAGTAGTTGGCGCAGCGGTACTATTTTGGGGCATCTCCTTTTTTGCTCCTAAGGAAAAAATAGACAAAAAAGACTGGGGCAGAATATTGCTTGCGACCGTACTTGGGATGGCCATAAATATGTTATCCTTTTTTAAGGGCCTACAACTCTCCACCCCTATAAATAGTGCTGTTTTAGTTACCATTAGTCCTATCGCCGTAGTGGTGCTATCCGCATTTTTACTCAAAGAACGCATTACCATAAACAAAGGTTTGGGTATTTTCCTAGGCTTTATAGGAGCCGTTTCCCTAATTCTTTTTGGAGCAGAAATACGGCAAGATGCACCCAATATACCGCTGGGCAATATGCTGTTCATCTTAAATGCCGTGGCGTACGGCGCGTATCTGGTGGTTGCCAAAAAATTGGTCGCCAAATACCACCCCTTTACACTCATGAAATGGCTGTTCACGATTGCGGTTATCATTAATTTTCCCATCACTTTTGCTGATTTCTTAAAAATAGATTGGGTTACCATGCCCCTTTGGGCCTACGGTGTGGTCGCCTTTGTTATCATCGGTACAACATTTTGCACTTATCTATTCAACATCTTTGCAATGACGGAGCTTAAAGCCAGTACCATCGGAGCTTTTATTTATGTGCAACCTATTGTGGGTATCATCTTTGCCTTGGTTACCGGAAAAGACTCGCTCACCCTTATCAAAGTTGGGGCTGCCGCCTTGGTCCTAATAGGGGTCTATTTGGCCAGCAAAAGAGTGAAATCCTAGTGCATTTCCCAAAAATCCTTTTTCTTTAGATTACCGTTCATCGTGTTTACACACTAAATCGGCTGTATTCTCCGTTTACCATTCAAAGAAATATTTTATCGGTGCAATAGTCTGATGAAGTTTCTAAAATTAGCCCACTCTAATTTAACCTACGCCCTGATGTTATATTACTTTAGGATTACACTCCTAGTTGCCATTTCCCTATTTACGCTTACCAATGCAGCCGCCCAAAATCAAGATCCTATTTTAGTGAACAACGACGTATCGTCCTTGTTATCCTCGTTAAAGAATGTGGCTACGTCCAAGAACTTAGAAGACGCACCCGTCTTTAAACTATCGGATAAGAAAACATTTGTCTTAAATCTCAATGTGGAGAAGGTGGTTCAAAAGGAGCGTATTTTTATCGGTGCCATAGGAACAACAAAAAACTCCTCCTTTACCCTATCTTTTGACGGTAAGGTCTTAAAAGGTCATATCCTGGAGAAGGCCGCCAATCGTGCTTATAACGTTTTCTCACTACCCAATAAGAAAGTCTATCTAGAGGAAACGAACATCAACACGATTCTATGTGTGGACTATGTTAAGAGTACCACTACAACGCAAAAATCACCAAGTAGCCTAGTTGCTAAAATGGCGCCAACAACCTTAGAAAGTAGACCTGGCGCCACTGCCGTCGTCTATTTAGATTTTGATGGGGAAACGGTTTCCGGTACGAGTTGGAGAAACGGGAACACGATCAATGCCGAACCTGCCGGTTTTTCAGATGCGGAAATTATTAGGACCTGGGAAATAATGGCAGAAGATTTTAGTCCATTTAACATTAACATTACCACCAATAGAACGGTCTACGAACAAGCGCCCAACAACCAGAAAATGTTGTGCATTTTTACTCCTACGGATACTGCTGCGCCTGGTTCCGGTGGTGTAGCCTTTATAAATTCTTTCTCCAGTAATGCCAATAATCCTTGTTGGGTCTATAACATAAGAAACGCCAAAGAGGCTGGTGATACAGGCTCCCATGAGGTGGGGCATACCCTTGGCCTAAACCATGACGGCAAAGGAACCACGGAATACTATCGAGGCCATAACGACTGGGCCCCGATTATGGGTTTTAGCCCGGGAAAACCTATTGCACAGTGGAGTTTTGGAGAATACAGCAATGCATCGAATACAGAAGACGATATTGCCATCATTACCAACTCCCGCAATAATTTTGGCTTTATCCCGGATGATCACGGCGATGACATTGATAATGCCACGGAGTTGATCGCCAATGGTGCAGGGATTGTGGACGAAACGGAGAATCGCGGCATCTTGCACAATAGGCAGGATACCGATGTTTACAGCTTTCTGGCTCAATCCGGAGATGTATCCTTTCAAATTTCACCGGCCGAGAACGATCCTAATTTGGATATCAGCGCAAGAATTCTAGATGCTTCGGGTGCAGAGGTCGCTGTGAGCAATCCAAATAATACTTTAGTGGCAAGTTTTAGTACAGCACTGCCGGCCGGTCTTTACTACTTGGAAATTGATGGTGTAGGCAATAGAACCGTAGAAGACGGTTACTCCGATTATGCCTCTATAGGGCAATATGTTATCTCTGGCCAATATACCGTTCAATCTCCGGAAATTGACCTTCGAATTATAGCTGTTAGCCCTGATGGGGACGATTTTATATGTGGTGATGTTAGCCCTGTTGTAACCGTTAGAAACAGCGGCTCCAATACCATTAGCGGTTTTGATGTCAACTATGCGCTTAATGGCGATACCCCAAACACTTTTAGCACAAATACCGTACTTGCACAGGATGAAGAAGTAACACTTACCCTACCCGTGCTGCTCCTAGAAAATGCCGGTAATACCGAATTGAACATCAATGTTATCATTGAAAATGATGATATTCCCTCCAATAACGCTGCGAGCACTGAATTCTTTGGTAACAAGGCCGCTGTGGCAGCCCAGGCAAATACTTTTGAAAATGACAGTGATGCACTCATCGCTTTTAGTACGGATGGTAATGATCCCGTGTGGGAAAGAGGTGTTGCTTCCGGCAGTGTTTTAAACCAAACCGCAACCAACAATACGTCTTACATTACTAATTTGAATGGGGACTATCCCGATGGTAGAACGGCTTATCTCATTACCAATTGCTACGATTTGTCTACTATTGAAACTCCTATTTTAAAATTCGATATGGCGTTCGACCTAGAATCAAATTTCGATATTCTCTACGTAGACTATTCTATAGATGGAGGCACTACTTGGAACATTTTGGGTACTAGCGATAGTCGACCCGCATGGTATAATAGCAATAGGACCAATGCCTCTTCTGGAAATGATAATGATTGCCAAAACTGCCCTGGAGCACAGTGGACCGGCACCAACGTACCCTTAGCAAATTACGGTTATGATTTTACCGCAAATGCCGCCCTAGGAGAAACGGATCTTACACAGGAAAGCAATGTTCTTTTTCGGTTTGTATTTCAATCGGATAATTTTATTACCAACGAAGGTGTGCTTATCGATAATCTTATTATGGAAGGTTCGGAGCGCGACGATGACGATGATGATAACGATGGTATTTTAGATGTAGACGACAACTGCCCCTTGACTCCCAACCCCAATCAACTGGATAGTGACGGAGATGGTATTGGTGATCTATGTGACGATGATGACGATAATGATGGTATTCCTGATGTAGATGACAATTGTATATTGACCGCTAATGCTGATCAAGAAGATACGGATGGCGATGGTATAGGTAATGTTTGTGAGGACTTCAACGACGACGATGGTGATGGTGTAGCGAACGATGTAGATAACTGCCCGTCGGTGCCTAATGCGAATCAGGCCGATGGTGATAACGATGGTATTGGGGATAGTTGTGATCCTGACTTGGATAACGACTCCATCCCTAATGAGGACGATAATTGTCCGCTAATCTCCAATCCCGACCAATTAGATTCGGACGGAGATGGTATCGGGGATATCTGTGACCGTGACAATGACAATGATGGTATAGATGATGAGAACGATAACTGCCCGTTTATTGCGAACCCTAATCAGGAGGATTCGGATAATGATGGTATCGGTGATGTTTGTGACAATGCCAACGATGATGAAGACGGCGATGGCATCAATAACGATGTAGATAATTGCCCCTTGACCGCCAACCCGGACCAATTAGATTCCGATGGGGACGGCACAGGCGATGTTTGCGATAATGATGACGACAACGATACGGTATTGGATGTTGTAGACAACTGTCCCCTTACCGCAAATGCGGACCAGGCAGATTATGACAATGATGGTATTGGCGATGTATGTGATGCCGATTTGGATAATGATATGGTCCAAAATACCACGGATCTCTGTAACCGAACACCGTTGGGCGCTAGGGTAGATGCCTCGGGCTGCCAAGTATTCTTTATTGCAAGGGAAAATTATAGCGTTACTAGTACAGGTGAGCGTTGTAGAGACCTCAATGATGGTACTATTTCCATAGCCACCAGCGAATCTTATACCTACACGGCGGTAATTACCGACGGTACTACTTCACAAACACAAGATTTTACAACAAATGCACTGTTTGAAGGCTTAGAGACGGGCAACTATAGTGTCTGTATCACCGTAGCTGAGGATGCCAATTACCAAGAATGTTTTGAACTTACTATTGACGAGCCGGAAGTCTTTGAAGTAGTTCCTGTAATAAACCCAGTGGAGAATACCCTATCCTTGGAAATTTCTGGAGGTGGAAGCTATACCGTTGTTTACGGTGAGGAGACCATCACGGACAATGTAGGCTTTTTAAGTTTCCCCATTACCGATAGCAGAACGCAGCTCACGGTAACATCCGAGAGGGATTGCGAGGCGGTCTTTGAAGAATTGATTCTCCTACAAACGGATTATCTCGTATACCCCAACCCAGTAGCCAACGGCGAACTATTTATAACAAGTTCAGGTGTTTTAGAACCTAATATTTCGCTTCGTTTGTATAACATGGGTGGTGTACTTCTAAGGCAAGCATTTATTGAAGACGCTACCAACGATCCGTTACGATTGGATGTCCTTGGTCTAGCTAGTGGTAATTACATTCTTAACATAGAAACAGCCTCTGAAAACAAGGCCTACAAGGTCATCATTAGGTAACGCTTAGTACGCTTTATTTGTCAAAATATGTTGCGGCTAAAATACTTGTAACCCCCTACCCGCAGTAAAAGGCGTCCTTTGATCGCTCAATATGTGCTGCCATAAGCTGTGCCGCTTTCTTCGCATCTCTTTGGTGAACGGCAGAAACAATGTTAAGGTGGTCTTGAATCACTTCTTGCTGGGGAATATCTATTAGCCCTATAAGTTCCATGGAGGACAAGAAGTTACCTTGCTGATAGAGCTCGTAAAGTTTTTGGTTACCACAGTTTTTCATGATCAAATAATGAAAGTACACATCTATCTTATGGAAAACCGTATGACTGCGTATCCCTTTTTCAAAGGGCACCAACAGATTTCTTAAATCATCTATTCGTGCCTGTGGGGCCAAATGGGTAAATAACTCCGTGGCTTTTGTTTCCAGTACAATCCTGCAATCAAAAGTTTCCAGGATTTCTTGGGTACTTAATTCTCTGACCCGCATACGTCCAAAGGGAGAATGAACCAGAATGGACTCCGTAGCCAATTGCTCTAAGGCCTTGTTCAGAGGGTCTAAACGTATCCCTAACATTTCAGACAAGCGTTCTTGAAAAATAGTTTCCCCAGGAGACAATTTCTTGGTCACTATCATTTTCTTAACCTGTGTGTAGGCCACCTCTGCGTGTTCTTCGCTAAATTGATGCATGTAAGAATAAAATTACAAGCCTAATATACAATGACACGACCTTTATATCCAAATACAGGGCTAATTATCCGTTTAAATCCTTCGGAGTTTTGGCAAATTTACGGGTATCCTCCTTCGTGAGCACCCGGAATCCGTCCGCTTTTTCGGCGGCACTGAAACGTTTTAGAAAATCATTGGTAAGCCCTGTCAGTTTTCTGGTCTTTAAATCCATCCAAGCCCCCATCATTTCACAATGGGCAAAATTTTCACCCTTATGATTGTAGAAATTATGGTGAAATTCAAAAAATTGGGCATCCTCGCTCATTCCCATGATTTCCATGGAAACCTTTACAGGCCTTCCGGGGAAGGCTTCCTTAAAATAGTACATGTGCTCATAGAACACCACGGGACCTATTTCATGCTGCGCCAAAGTTTTTTGGTCAAACCCCAGTTCCATTAAATAGGCCATACGGGTATGGCTCATATAGTTTAAATAAGCGGAGTTGGCCAGATGCCTATTAGCGTCCACATCGCTCCATCTAATTTCAAATTCCTTTAGGTACATTGTTATATTTTTTGCTATGCGTGCATAATACCTGATAAAAATACCATAGTTTTGGAAGACAACGGAAAAATCCGTGTGATTTTTTTATTTAATTTTCTATCATTAATACGCTAAACGATGTCTACAAAACCCGCTTTTATCAAAGAACTTTCGCTACCGGCCATTGCCGCCCCAATGTTTTTGATCTCTGGTCCAAAACTGGTCATAGAATGTTGCAAGAACGGAATCGTAGGCACCTTCCCAGCGCTGAACCAGCGCACAAGTGAAGGCTTTGAAGAATGGTTGATAGAGATAAAAACGGCGCTTCAGGAGTTTGAAGAGGAAACCGGCAAGAAGGCAGCACCATTTGGTGTAAACCTTATTGTGCACCCAACGAACCCTCGTTTGGAGGCAGATGTAAAACTTTGTGTAAAACATCAAGTTCCTGTCATTATAACCTCGCTTGGTGCGGTTTCTATGGTCGTGGATGCCATACACAGTTATGGCGGGGTAGTTTTTCATGATATCATTAAAAAGAGACATGCCGAAAAGGCTGCCGAAGCGGGAGTGGATGGTTTAATCCTTGTTGCCGCTGGCGCAGGGGGCCATGCAGGTACCATTAACCCAATGACCCTGGTTGCGGAAATCAAAAAATTCTTTCATAAAACGATTATCCTCTCAGGTTGTATCAGTACTGGTAGGGACATTGCTTCGGCCCTTCAGATGGGAGCGGATTTGGCCTACATGGGCACGCGTTTCATCAATACCACAGAAAGTAAAGCTACGCCAGAATACCGTAAGATGATTATTGATGCTGGTGCAAGTGATGTGGTATACACCGCAGCGATTTCAGGCGTACACGCCAACTTCTTGGGCGCTAGTTTAAAAGCTGCAGGCATTACCGAGGAAGACCTTAAAAAGGATGTGAAAATAGATTTTGGCAAGGAACTGGATACCGAGGCCAAAGCTTGGAAAACCATTTGGTCCGCCGGTCAAGGTTCTGCACTCATCGAGGACAATCCTTCCGTATCCGAACTTGTGGAGCACCTAAAAACCGAATTCACGGAGGCTATTCAGGAACAACTTAAGGTGCTGGAAACCTACCCGAAGTAATCATACCGTGTTTTAACTACTCTTCGCATTCAGCTCACCCAAGAACTGGTGTACTTGACTAATGGCCATAGAACCTTCTCCCACGGCCGAAGCAACTCTTTTTACGGAACCTTTTCGTACATCGCCCACGGCAAAGAACCCAGGAATGCTTGTTTCTAGGGACTGCGGTTTTCGATTCCCATAAATCTCACAGGTATAAAGGTCTTCCTCCGCTATTCCCGGCCCGGTACAAATAAATCCTTTTTCATCGGTGGCCACCAAATCCTCTAACCATTCCGTACAGGGTTTCGCCCCTATGAACGTAAAGAGATTGGTTATCGCCTTTTCTGACTTGCCTTCACCCCTTTTAGTTAGGATGACCGATTCCAAATGGTGGTCTCCCCTAAGTTCAGTGACCTCGGTATATAATTGCACGTAAACATTCTCCGATGCTTCAATACGCTGCACCAGATAATCGCTCATTTTGGCACCCAGATCACCTCCGCGCAGAATAACGTGTACCTCCTTGGCATGGGCCGCCAGAAACAGTGCAGCTTGCCCGGCCGAGTTTCCACCACCTACCACACCAACTATCTCATCTTTACAGGAACTGGCGTTCATTCCCGTTGCGGAATAGTAAACACCACTGCCTTCGTACTGCTCAATATCCGTTAAGGGTAACTGGGAATAATTGGCCCCTGTCGCAGCCATTAAGGCTTTTGATTTTATGACCTTACCATTGGTGGCACATAGCATAAAATGGTCCCCGGTGTGCTGAATCTTTTCCGCCTTATGGGGAATGGAAATATTACAGCCAAACTTCTGTGCCTGTACATAGGCCCTATTGGCAAGGTCGTTACCTGATATTCCCGTAGGGAAACCTAGGTAATTCTCAATTTTAGAACTCTTCCCCGCTTGTCCGCCCGGGGCATTGCTATCTATGGTCACCACACTAAGTCCTTCTGAAGCAGCATACACACTCGCCGCCAACCCGGACGGACCCGCACCTATGATCAGCAGATCAAATACCTTATCCTCAAAATCCATCAGTACGCCCGTATACCGTGCTAGTTGTTCTAAAGTGGGCTGCTTACAGACACTGGCCTCACCATTCATTAAAATGGGCAGTGCCTCCTCTTTTAGACTAAAATGGGCCAGCAGTTCTTTTGCTTCTTGGGAAGTATCAATATCCAAAAAGGTATACCAGATGTGGTTTTTATCCATAAAATCCCTTATAGTATAGGTAGCTTTGGAATTTCCTGAGCCGACCAGTTTTATACCGCCGGTGTAATTGGAAAGCACGGCCTCCTGTCTCAGTAAAAAGGCATTTAATAAGACATCACTGATATCGCTATGTTTGGTGATGGCCTCCTTTAGGCGTGCCGGAGAAATACGTAACAATGTCGTTCCCGCTTTCGCTTTGGCTACAAATTGCGAGGCCCTATGACTTAACATACTGCTGTCACCGGAAAATTGATTCTTATGGTGTTTCACGATCACATCATCGGAATTTGCTCCCGCAATGGTCAAGGTTCCTCTCAGTACTACGAAAAAATCGTACTGGGTATCCCCTAGGGCGATGGTAACGGTTTCCGTATCAAAGGATTCCGTACTTCCGTATGCTTTTAAGGTATTTATTTGTCTTTGGGTAAGCTCTGGAAAACGAGGGTCTTTCATATTTATAAGTGGTATTTGGCAAGGATTTCATGTTCGTAACACCAGGCCCATCTTTCCTTAGGCTCGGCAGAAATAATAATAGGATGACTACTTTGAGCAGCGTGTTTGCTAGCATGTTTATTGGGCGAGCTATCGCAGCAAAGCGTTACTCCACAAGACTGGCAAGTACGCAAATGTACCCACGAAGCTCCTATTTTAATACATTCCTCACAGGTATAGGATTCCGGTTTTCTTAGTTCCGTAATCGCTTCGAGATGTTCACAAACCTTTCCCCTGAATTTCATATTTAAAGTTACGACAAAGTTTATATTTTTTTGTTCGATGATGAAATGGTTTCTTCTTTTGGCTGTTCTATAAAGCCCCGCTCATCTAAAAAAAAGTGGAGCTTACAAATAATCAGTATATTTAGAAAGATCGAATACCCCTAAAACCGACCTGCAATGCCCCTTGTCAGCTCTAACTATGACCCGCCTCTTTTTTTTAAGAACGGCCACCTCGCTACCGTCTATTCCGGACTCCTAAGAAAAGTGACCGGTATACCGCAAGAACGGCAACGCATTAGCCTGCCCGATGGGGATTTTCTGGATTTGGACTGGAGCCTTCCTACCGCTCCTACAACAAAAGTAGTGGTGGTGCTCCACGGTCTGGAAGGCAATGCACAACGGGCCTACATCCAAGGTAGTGCAAAGGCATTGGTCACTGCAGGTTATGCGGTCTGTGCAGTTAATTTTAGGGGATGCAG
This sequence comes from Maribacter sp. MJ134, assembly GCF_003970695.1. Lineage (NCBI taxonomy): Bacteria > Pseudomonadati > Bacteroidota > Flavobacteriia > Flavobacteriales > Flavobacteriaceae > Maribacter > Maribacter sp. MJ134. Next base: position 3,418,498 of record NZ_CP034570.1, on the reverse strand, counting down.
CGGTGAACCCAACACCTTGTACCGGTCCTATCACTCCGGAGCTACGGAAGATTTAATAGCGGTGGTGGACCACATTCTCCACACCAAAAAATATACACAAATCTATTTAAAAGGCTTTAGCTTGGGCGGCAACCTCCTCCTAAAATATTTGGGCGAGGGCACTAGCGTTCCGGCGGAAATCAAAGGCGCGGTTGCGGTCTCCGTTCCCTGTCAGTTAGCGGATTCGCTTTCGCAGCTCTTGTCCTTCAAGAACTTGGCTTATGCAGCACGTTTTAAAAAGAACCTGGTGGAAAAACTAAAGGCCAAGCAACAGCTATTTCCGGAAAAAATATCGGATGCGGATATTAAAAACGTAGTGACGCTCAAGGATTTTGACGATATCTATACCAGCAAGGCCCACGGGTTTACCGATGCCATGGATTACTACACCCAATGTAGTTGCCTGCAGTTCCTAAAAAATGTTCAAGTGCCATCGCTTCTTATCAATGCGCAGAACGATTCCTTTCTCGGGGAGGAATGCTACCCCATTGAAGAGGCCAAATATAGTAGCGCCGTTTTTCTAGAAATTCCCAAATATGGCGGACACGTAGGATTTCACGGTACTTCAAATTTTACCTATACGGAACGGAGGGCGGTGGAATTCTTTTCTAAACTGGGTTAAAGGCAACACAGCATGAAAAATTCACAAGAAAAAATCATTTTGTATCGTATCGCAAGCCGCTGCTACGGATAAAAATTCCTATCTTAGACCTTCTAATAACAACAACGCTTAAAAGACAAAGAAATGCGAAAACTACTCACCTTATTAGTGCTAAGCGCCTTAGTGATAAGCTGTGGCGAAAAGAAGGAAGAAAAGAAGGATGGTTTTGAAATGAACCGTGCCAAGAAAGAAGTGAAAGCTGCGGATACCTCCGAAGGTGTTCCCGTGGATATGGACAATAAAGGAGTAGGACCCATAAAATCGGTGAGTTTTGCGGATGATATCGATGCGGAAATGGCCGCTGCCGGTGAAGCTAAGTATCAAGCCATCTGTACGGCTTGTCATATGGCGGAACAACGAATGATAGGTCCAGCCTTAAAAGGTGTTTACGAGCGTAGAAGTCCGGAATGGGTGATGAACATGATTTTAAATCCTGATGGAATGCTCAAGGAAGACCCTATTGCAAAAGCACTTTTAAAAGAATACAACAACGCTATTATGCTGAACCAAAACCTTACCGAGGAAGAAGCACGAAACGTTGCAGAATACTTAAGAACCTTATAGTTCTAAAATACAAGGTATTAAATGCCCTTATCCTTTACCGGATAAGGGCATTTTTTTATGCACTTCCAGGGCCTGTACCGTTTGCGATTGCACTGAAAAAGTAGTACTTTATTGGCTCTTAAATTCTTGCTATTATGAAAAAATTTGCCGGTTATTTTCTTGTATTGTTCACCTGTAGTTTGGGCTATACCCAGTCCTTAGTTGGCGCCTGGGAAGCCACTATGGAAAAGGACGGTCGCACGCTAAGAAACGTGGTCATCTTTTCGGCATCGCACCAAGTAGCTACTTCCTATGATGCCAAGACGGGTGACTTTGTAGGCACCAATGGTGGTTCGTGGTCCTTGGCGGATAATTCCCTTACCGAAACGGTGGAGTTCCATTTTGAAAAACCCGAACGTGTAGGTACGACGAGTAGCTTTGAAATTGAGCTAACGGCGGACGAACTAAAACTAAAAGACTCGAATACCGTATGGAAACGAATTGATAACGGCACTCCCGGTGCCTTAGCCGGTGCCTGGTTGATTTCCGGGCGTATGCGCGACGGAGAAATCCAAAAACGAAATACGGACCGTCCCAGAAAAACCATGAAAATACTATCCGGAACCCGCTTTCAATGGATTGCCTACAATACCGAAACCAAGGAATTTATGGGCACCGGTGGCGGCACGTACACCACAGTAGATGGCAAGTATACCGAGCACATAGAATTTTTCTCCCGAGACAATGCACGCGTAGGCGCCAGCCTAGAATTTAACTACGAGCTTAAAGATGGGGACTGGCACCATTCCGGTCTTAGCAGCAAAGGAAAACCCATTTACGAGATTTGGAGTCTGCGGTAGGATTGCTTTGCATTCGGTTCCGCTCAGGTATCGGACACATAATATATATGTCACTTCGAGTGTTTTCAACGAAGCGATAGCGAAGTTGAAAATGTATCGAGAAGCATTCGTGTTCCATTGCGTTCTCGATACTATTTGCTGTCCTCGACTACGCTCAGCCATCAAATCACTCGAACTGACAGAAGAGAAAAACGAGATGTCACTTCGAGTGGTTTTTTCACCACAGGGAGCGATCCCGAAGCTTCGGGAGTAAAGAAAAGCTTATTTGTCACTGAACTCTCTTCTAAAACCTATTGTCACTTCGAGTGAATTTTCGAGGCACGAGGAAATTAGTATCGAGAAACTCATGTGCACTAAAGGGTTCTCCCCCGAAGTCTCGGGAACAATGCCTCTTACAGGGCGCCACTCGAACTGACAAAAAGAAAAACAAGATGTCACTTCGAGTGAATTTTGTGAGCGGTCACTGAGCGGAGTCGAAGGGTATCGAGAAGCTTACATATTACAATTTCCTCAATAGCTCTATTGTCACTGAACTCTCTTCTAAAACCTATTGTCACTTCGAGTGTTTTCAACGAAGCGATAGCGAAGTTCAAAATGCCTGTCCTGAGCGGAGTCGAAGGGTATCGAGAAGCTTTTGTGTTCCATTGCGTTCTCGATACTATTTGATGTCTTCGACTCCGCTCAGCCAACAAATCACTCGAACTGACAACGCATATCCATTCAATACAATTTTGCTATTTTAACATCATGAAAATATTTTACGTTTACCTTTTAAAATGTTCGGATGATAGCTATTACACTGGAATAACATCAGATTTAAGCGAACGAGTGGAATCACATCAAAACGGAAAGTATAAGGACAGTTACACCTCTTCTAGAAGACCAGTTCAATTGGTTTTCTATTGCGAATTTACCGAACCTCAACAAGCTATTGAGACCGAGAAACAAATCAAAAAATGGTCAAGAGCGAAAAAAGAAGCATTAATTCAAGGTGAGTTTGAACGTCTTCCCAATCTTGCAAAGAAAAAATTTAACCGATAAGTATTTTAGTAAACCTGATTGTCACTTCGAGTGGTTTTTTCACCTCAGGGAGCAATCCCGAAGCTTCGGGAGTAAAGAAAAGCTTATTTGTAACTGAACTCTCTTCTAAAACCTATTGTCACTTCGAGTGAATTTAAGAGGTACGAGGAAATTGGTATCGAGAAGCTTAAATGTTCCAAAGAGCGATGCCCTGAGCGGAGTCGAAGGGTTCTCTCCCGAAGTCTCGGGAACAACGCCGCTTCCAGGGCGCCACTCGAACTGACAGAAGAGAAAAACGAGATGTCACTTCGAGTGAATTTTGTGAGTGGTCACTGAGCGGAGTCGAAGGGTATCGAGAAGCTTACATATTACAATGTCCTCAATAGCTCTATTTTCACTGAACTCTCTTCTAAAACCTATTGTCACTTCGAGTGAATTTACGAGGCACGAGGAAATTAGTATCGAGAAGCTCATGTGCACTAAAGGGTTCTCTCCCGAAGTCTCGGGAACAACGCCTCTTACAAGGCGCCACTCGAACAGACAGAAAGAAAAGCGAGATGTCACTTCGAGTGAATTTTGTGAGTGGTCACTGAGCGGAAGTGAAAATGTATCGAGAAGCTTACATATTACAATGTCCTCAATAGCTCTATTGTCACTGAACTCTCTTCTAAAACCTATTGTCACTTCGAGTGAATTTTCGAGGCACGAGGAAATTAGTATCGAGAAGCTCATGTGAACTAAAGGGTTCTCTCCCGAAGTCTCGATACAACGTCTCTTTCAGGGCGTCACTCGAACTGAAATAACGCAAACTTTAAACTAAAACCTCTTTTTGTAAGGAAATCCTTAAAAATTACGTAAATGCCCTTTTTAATGCGAAGTTGAAGCCTTATTTTGGTGGTACCATTAACTCCTCCACAAAAGATTTTACAAGTTGAACCAAAATCCAGAACAAATAGCACGTGATAAAATTGACGAAATGCTACGTGAAGCTGGATGGTTAGTTCAGTCGAAAAGGAAAGTTGACTTATCTACTGGAAAGGGAATTGCTGTTCGTGAATACCAAACAGATGTTGGACCTGCCGATTATGTTCTGTTCGTAGACCGAAAACCTGTCGGAATTATAGAAGCAAAACGTGAGGACGAAGGTCACAGACTTACAGTTGTTGAGGAACAATCTTCAAATTATGCCAACGCAAAACTAAAATATTTAAATAATGACCCTTTGCCTTTTGTTTATGAAAGCACAGGAACAATAACACGTTTTACAGATTATCGAGACCCAAAACCAAGAGGTAGAAATGTTTTTAGTTTTCATAAACCAGAAACAATTGCAGAATGGTTAAAAAAAGAAAAAAGTCTTCGAGAAAGATTGTTGTCAATTCCTGCATTAGATGAAACTGGACTTCGTCCTGCTCAAATTGTTGCGATTAATAATTTGGAACATTCTTTCAAAAAAAACAGACCAAAAGCCTTAATTCAAATGGCAACTGGTGCTGGAAAAACATTTACAGCAGCAACTTTTGTGTATCGTTTGCTAAAACACGCTGATGCAAAACGTATTTTGTTTTTGGTTGACACCAAAAACCTTGGCGAACAAGCAGAGCAAGAGTTTATGACCTTTCAGCCAAATGATGACAATAGAAAATTCACAGAACTTTACAATGTTCAGCGTTTATCATCAAGTTATATTGCTTCAGATAGTCAAGTGTGTATTTCAACAATACAACGCCTCTACGCTATTCTAAAAGGAGAAGAACTGGACGAAAGTGCAGAACTTGAAAACCCTAATGAAAACTCATGGCTTCAAAATAAAATGTCCAAAAACAAAGCTGTTCCTGTTGAGTACACACCAAAAGTACCCATTGAGCAATTTGATTTTATCGTAATTGACGAAGCGCACCGTTCCATTTATAATTTATGGAAACAAGTACTAGATTATTTTGATGCTTTTTTAATTGGTTTAACGGCAACACCAGATAAAAGAACCTTCGGTTTTTTTAATGAAAACGTTGTTAGTCAATACACATACGAAGAATCGGTAACAGATGGTGTAAATGTGCCTTATGATGTGTATACGATTGAAACGGAGATTTCTCAAAAAGGTGAAATCATAAAAGCAGGTTGGTTTGTTGACAGACGAGATAAACTAACTCGTAAAAAACGTTGGCAACAAGAAGATGAAGACACCGAGTACAAACGCAACGATTTAGATAAAAAAGTAGTCAATCCAAGTCAAATTAGAAATATAATTCGCGAATATAAAAAAGCATTAAAAACGACTATTTATCCAAATCGTATTGACGAAAATGGAGATTACGAAGTACCAAAAACGTTAGTGTTTGCAAAAACAGATAGTCACGCAGACGATATTATAAAAATCATTAGAGAAGAATTTGATGAAGGAAATGACTTCTGTAAAAAAGTAACTTACAAAATTGAGGAAGACCCAAAATCGGTATTGAATCGTTTTAGAAATTCGTATTATCCAAGAATTGCAGTTACAGTTGATATGATTGCAACAGGAACAGACGTAAAACCTTTAGAGGTTTTATTGTTTATGCGAGATGTAAAAAGTATTAACTATTTTGAACAAATGAAAGGTCGTGGAACACGAACTATCAATAGTGATTCTTTACAATTAGTAACAAAAACAGCCAAAACCAAAACACATTTCGTTATTGTAGATGCTGTTGGTGCCACCAAATCTAAAAAAACGGACAGCAGACCTTTAGAACGTAAACCTTCTGTTCCTATGAAAGATTTATTAGGAGCTGTAACAATGGGTGTTGCAGACGAAGATTTGTTTTTGTCTTTAGCAAACCGATTAATTCGTTTAGAGAAACAAATTACAGAAAAGGAAAAAGATAGATTATTGGAATTTTCTGGTGGTAAGAATTTGAAACAAATGACGGCAGCATTAATTACTGCTTTCGACCAAGATGTAATTGAAACGAAAGCACAAATTGAGATTGACAAAATTCCTGTTCAAGACCAAACACCTGCTTTAATTGAAGACGCAAAAAAGAATGCACAAGAACAATTAATTTTAGAAGCAAGTAAAACGTTTAATGGAGAATTAAATAGTTATTTGGATAATGTTCGTAAACAACACGAACAAATTATTGACAGCGTAAACATAGATACGGTTACAAAAAGCGAATGGGAAACCACCTCTGTAGATAAAGCAAACGAAATTGTAAAAGACTTTACCGAATATTTAGAAGCCAACAAAGACGAAATTAAAGCCTTGAGCATTTTTTACAACCAACCTTATAACCGCAGAGACATTACGTTCAAAATGATAAAAGAGGTGATGGAGAAATTGCGAATGGATAAACCTTTATTGACTCCACATCTCGTTTGGGATGCTTATACTCAGGTCGAAAATGTCACCCTGAGCGGAGTCGAAGGGAGCAAACAGCCTAAAGACGAATTAACTGCATTGGTATCTTTAATTAGAAGAGCTTGTGGTATTGATAGTGAATTAAAAGCCTACGATAAAACCATTGAAAACAATTTTAAAACGTGGATTTTTAAGCAAAACGCAGGACAACACAACCGCTTTACAAAAGAACAATTAGATTGGTTACGAATGATAAAAGACCATGTAGTGAGCAGTTACCATATCGCTTGGGACGATTTGGATTATACACCTTTTGATGCCAAAGGCGGAAAAGGAAAAATGCATCAATTATTTGGCAACCAAATGAATGACATTATTAACGAACTCAATGAAGTACTAGCAGCATAATGAGAGAAGATTGGGTTGAAATTGAATTAGGAAAATTATGTAAATTTTCACAAGGAGTTCAAGTGCCGAAAGGAAAACAATATACCGAGGACATTGAAAATAGAGTTCGTTTTTTAAGAATTATTGATTTTACTCAAGGTAAAGATGAACCTCGTTACATCGATAAACCAAATGACATAAATATTGTTGCTAAGGGTGATATTTCAATGGTACGATATGGTGCTACAACTGGATTTGTATGTTCTGGTATTTCAGGAGCTATAGCAAACAACATATTTAGAATCATACCAGAAATAAACATTTCTAAACGCTATTTATATTTTTTTTTAAAGTCACCAATTTTTTATCAAATGATAATTTCAAGAATTAAAGGTGCAGCAATGCCAGCTATAAGTTTCGGTTTAATAAAACCAATAATATTTCCACTACCACCTCTAGTTGAACAAAAAGCAATCGTCAAAAAAATAGAAGAATTATTTAGCAGTTTAGATAGTGGTATTGCAGACCTAAAAAAAGCACAAGACCAATTGATTGTTTATAGACAAGCGGTTTTAAAAAAGGCTTTTGAGGGAGAATTGACCAAAGAATGGCGAGAAAAACAAACCAGCTTACCTTCTGCTGATGAATTGTTGGAGCAAATAAAAGAAGAGCGACAAAAATATCAAGAACAGGAATTATCTAAATGGAAAGATGCAGTTAAACTTTGGAAAAACGAAGGAGCAAATGATAAAAAACCTGCAAAACCAAAATTCATAAAAGAATTAATCAGTCTAACTGATGACGAATTGGAGAAATTACCAACTTTAAATAAATATTGGCATTGGGTTAAAGCAGATAAAATTGCAAGTCACGAAGCTAGTTCATTGAAAGCTGGCCCTTTTGGTTCATCTTTAAAAAAAGAATTTTACAAAGAATCTGGTTATAAGATTTATGGACAGGAACAAGTAATCGCAAACAACCATAAGATTGGTTATTATTATGTAAATCAAGAAAAATATGATTCTTTAATAAACTGTGCTGTAAAACCTTATGACATTCTAATTTCTTTAGTTGGTACTGTTGGTAAAGTATTGGTTTTACCAAAAGATTGTGAAGACGGAATTATTAATCCTCGCTTGGTTAAAATCTCTCTTAACAAATTTTATGATTCAATCTTTTTCAAATACTATTTTGAAAGCGCTTTCTTAAAAAGTTTATATAGTTTAAAAGCTCACGGAGCAACAATGGATATTCTAAATTTGGGTATAATAAAAGAGCTTCCTTATCCTTTATGTTCAAAGCAAGAACAACATCAAATTGTTCAAGAAATTGAAAGTCGTCTATCGGTTTGTGACAACATAGAAGAAAGCATAAAAGAAAGTTTAGAAAAAGCCCAAGCCTTACGCCAAAGCATTCTTAAAAAAGCATTTGAAGGCAAACTGTTAAGCGAAGAAGAAATAACCGCTTGTAAAAAACATAAAGATTATCAACCTGCTTCTGTTTTATTAGAAAAAATTAAAGCAGAGAATAAACAAAAGTAAAAATGACAGACTCAAGTATAATATCAAAAATATGGAACCTTGCTAACCGTACTACGTGATGATGGTGTTGGTTATGGAGATTATTTAGAACAAATTACCTATTTGCTATTCTTAAAAATGAATAAGGTGCACTAATAGTTTAAATCTTCATATTATTTTCTGTCTCACCGATGAAACATAAAATCCTTTATATCTCATATTTTCATATATTTGAGACACAAAATTAGTAGTAGTGCATGCGTAAGACACAAATATGAATCCGTACCAACCCAAAGAATTACCGCTTAGAAACATTGAGTGGGAACAACTCATAGACCTTATGGGTAAGGCAAACCGTTATGTAGCCCGTTACGATGGTTTGTTGCAATCCGTTATTAATCCAGATGTACTACTAGCTCCTTTACGAACGCAGGAGGCAGTACTTTCTTCAAAAATAGAAGGGACACAAGCAACCTTAGAAGAAGTTTTAGAATTTGAAGCAGATGAAGTCGGAGACGACCATTTAAAGGGAGATATTTGGGAAGTGTTAAACTACCGTATTGCATTAAAAGAAGGTCGTGATACCATGAAAACGCGCCCTTTATCATTGAACACGATAAAAGAAATGCATGCTATTTTGATGCGCGGCGTACGAGGTGATAGCAAAGACCCCGGTAATTTTAGACGCATTCAGAATTTTATAGGTTCGCCTGGTTCTACGATTGAAAATGCACGATTTGTTCCTCCGAACGTCCCAACAATGTTAGAAGCACTTGGTGATTGGGAAAAATATATTCATATAGACGATAAGGATGTGTTGGTGCAACTAGCAGTAATTCATGCGCAATTTGAGATTATCCACCCATTTTTAGATGGTAATGGTAGAATGGGACGTATTTTAATTCCTTTGTTTTTATATCACAAAGAAATCATTCAGGAACCTGTTTTTTATCTAAGTGATTATCTAGAAAGTCATCGTTCAGAATACTATGATGCCTTAAAGGAAATTACAGATACTGGCAATTGGACCAATTGGATTCGTTTTTTTCTAAATGCCATCATTGTACAAGCTGAAAAAAATATTGCAAAAACCAGAGAGATCATTAATCTGTATGAGACGGTTAAGTTAGAAATAGCGAATAGTACACATTCTCAATTCTCTATACATTGTTTAGATTCTTTGTTTGTACAGCCTATTTTTTCATCGCGAAATTTTGAAAAACATTCTGGTATTCCAAGAAGTAGTGTAGCTAGACTACTAAATACAATGGTAGAAAATAATATTATAGACCTTGCTCAAAAAGGGTCTGGTCGGCGGCCAACTATATACGCCTTCCGAAGGCTACTTAAAATTGTAAACCAATAACATGACAGACTCAACTATAATTTCTAAAATATGGAACCTTGCTAACGTACTTCGTGATGATGGTGTTGGTTATGGCGATTACTTAGAACAAATTACCTACTTGCTATTTTTAAAAATGGCAGACGAGTTAAATAAACCGCCGTATAATAAAGGTTTAAAATTTCCGAAGTTAAAAGATGTTGAAGGTAATGAGGTTGCAGATGCAGAAATAGCAAATTGGGAGACCTTATCTAGCAAACGTGGTGCAGAATTAGAATCGTTTTACAGCCAATTATTACGAACTCTTTCTACAGAAAAAGGAACGCTTGGACAAATTTTCACCAAGAGTCAAAATAAAATACAGGACCCCGCCAAACTACTTAAAGTCATTAATCTAATTGACAAAGAAGATTGGTCGCTTATGGGTGCCGATATTAAGGGTAAAATCTATGAGGGTCTGCTAGAGAAAAATGCAGAAGACACCAAAAGTGGTGCTGGCCAATACTTCACCCCAAGAGCATTAATTAAAACAATGGTAGCCTGCGTACAGCCAAAGCCCATGAAAACTATTGTTGACCCAGCTTGTGGTACCGGTGGTTTTTACCTGGCAGCTTACGATTGGATTGTAGCAAACAATAAATTAGATCGAGAAGAAAAGGAGTTTTTAAAGAATAAGACCTTTTACGGAAATGAGATTGTAGCTAACACACGTCGAATGTGTTTAATGAATATGTATTTGCACAATATCGGAGAAATAGATGGTGAATCATTCATAAATCCAAACGACGCATTAATTGCAGATGATGGTGAACGCTATGATTATGTGCTAGCAAACCCACCTTTTGGGAAGAAAAGCAGTATGACGTTCACAAACGAACAAGGTGATATTGTTAAAGAAGACCTAAGCTATAATCGTCAAGATTTTTGGGAAACCACATCAAACAAGCAATTAAATTTTTTACAACATATAAAGACGCAGTTAAAAATAGACGGTGAGGCAGCAGTCGTGCTTCCTGACAATATTTTGTTTGAAGGTGAAGCTGGCGAGGAGGTTCGAAAGCAATTGATGAAAACCGCAGAATTACACACTATTCTGAGATTACCTACAGGTATATTTTACGCCCAAGGAGTTAAAGCAAATGTTTTATTTTTCACAAATAAAAAAGGTGGAAAAGAAGCTTGTACCAAAGATATTTGGTTTTACGATTACAGAACGAATGTTCATCATACGCCAAAGAAAAGTCCCATGCGTCAAGAGCACTTAAATGAATTTATCGAGTTGTATAATGGCAAGAACATTAACAAACGTAAAGAGACTTGGAGCGAAGAAAACGAAGAAGGACGATGGCGCAAATACAGTTACGTAGAAATAATTAAGAGAGACAAGACCAGCTTAGATATTTTTTGGCTGAAAGACAAAAGTTTAACAGATTTAGACAATCTACCGGACCCCGACATTCTAGCGAATGAAATCATTGAAAATATAGAATCTGGACTGAATAGTTTTAAGGAGATTATGGAGACTTTAAATGAAAATTAACTACCCTATAGGGTTGAACAAATAAACTAAAACAAACACGGCTATTGCCCCAGATGCGGTAATCGCCGGTTCTTTTTCCAATAAATTAGAAGGTTCAGGTTCACCGTCAGCGTTTTGCAGCATTTGCATGCCATTGTTATCCTTAACATATTTAATTTCGAGCATTCCTGGTATAGAAATGCTGATTGATGCAGCGGCCAATGCAATTAATACCCTAAATACCCAAAACGCAAAGTCTCCATCTTCAAATTTTGCTCGATGTACAATTAAAGTTACTAGAATAAAAGCGACTATCCCAAAGATGAACATATTTCTTGCTGTGTTTTTCATTAGTTTTTATTTAATTGGTTACTGATTTAACTTTTCCTAAATTATAAGTAATACCGAAAAAGAAGCTAGAATGAAATTCTTCTTCAGTTGGTATACTTCCCTCTGTTTCAAAAGCGTATAGTGTTTCGCCATCGGCTATAATTCCTGATTGTAAGCGCGTAACTCTACCTAAGGCAAGACCCCCATGAAGAATAATTCGTTCTTTTTTACCAAAAATACCTCCTCCTCCTATTAAAAATTGAAATTTTGTATCATCAGTCAGCATCGCTCCAAAACTAAATGTAGGTTTAACCCAAGTTCCCGTTCGGTAAGAGAGATTCAATAGCGTGCCGAATCCATATTCCCATCCACCTAAATTCTTTGGTAAAATGGCTTTACCTTCGGCGTCTGTTGTAGTTTGGTCTTGAGAATCATCTGGCATATCTGGTTGAGCCGTGTCCACAGATTCTGGTATTGGATTAGAAGCAAATGTGAATTCCCTATTTTCAAGACTAGAAAAGAAAATGCCCGCACTAACATCAAATTTAAATCCGCCATAAATCCAAACCTTATAATCAAACTTTTCAGTTTTCAAAGCAGCACCAACTCTAGGTGTTCGGGTAATTTCTACTTGAATTACATCAATGTTTTCTCCATCAATTTCTATTGGCTCTAGGTAATTTTCAAGCTGCATTCCAAATAAAACAGTTATTTCATCATTGACAATCTTTAAAAGTGGGTTATAACTTTCTTTTATTATGGTATTTACTTTCTCTGCACTTTCTTTCGATAATTCACCTTCGTATTCAATTAAGATAGTTCTTAGTTCAGAACTAATGGAATCAGCACTTTTTTTATATTTTTTTCTATCGGCATCGAAGTTTTTAGGGCTAAGAAAATCTTCATTCTTAATCTTTATTAAAAAAGTGTCCAACTCAGTATTTAGTTTCTGGATAGCTATTATTTTTTCATTAAGCTTTCTTTTGATTTCGCTAAACTTTTTCTTTTTTTCTAATTCTTTTATTAAACTGTCACGTTCCGAGACTAAATCTTTCAATTCTTTGTTTCGTTTTTCTATTGTATCTAAAAGTTTTTTTTCATTGGTTCTTAATTTTCTGATAATAATCTCTTGTTCTTTAATCAATGCATTTTGTATTGTAATTTTCTTACTAAGCTCAATTTCTAAATCTGTAGAACTATTATCATCAGTTTCATTTAAGGGTAAGTTCTTATCCGAATTGTTATTTGTCCTTTCATTTAAATTACTTAGAAGTTTGTTCACTTCTTTTTCTTCTTCATTCGTGTTTGCTGGACCAACAGAATCAGTTGGAGGTTTTGTCGTGCTTGAGTTAGTTTTGTTTTCAATTATTCCTTGAATTTTATCAAACTGAGCTAGAAATTTCTCTTGAGAATTATTAAAAAAATCTATTAAATTTCCATCAATGCTATAATTGTATTTGTAAGGATTGGCATTTAATATTTTTACTGCCAACAGTTCATTTGACTTAATTCTAAGTTTTTTAGTTTTTTTCCAACACATATTTTCTGTATCCTCCAGGACTATTCTTTGCTCTTCATTAATTGTGCTACAGTTAACTTCAATATAGAGTGATTTTTCTGAAGGCACCTTGGCGTCCCAAACCAACACATTTGTTTTTTGGGCTTTAAGAAATGTGCATGTTAGTATTACTATAAGGCTGAGTCTAATTTTCATTTAGTACGAATTAATATTTGCAAAATAGATTAGGATATGAGGTGAAAAAATCCCCACTAATAGGTATTTTCAGGTAAAAGACTGCAAACAAGATTCTTGCAAATAAAAATTAAAAAAAGCTCCAAACGCTTCGGAAGAGAAGTATTCGTGTTTCAGTGCGTTCTCGATACAACGTCTCTTCCAGGACGCCACTCGAACTGACATTATAGAAATAAAAACCTTATAGTACTCGAAGCTCACTTGTCACTTCGAGTGTTTTCAATGAGCGATAGCAGAAGTGAAAATGTATCGAGAAGCATAGGTGTTCCAAAGCGCGATGCCCTGAGCGGAGTCGAAGGATTCTCGATACAACGCCACTTGCAGGACGCCACTCGAACTGACATTATAGAAATAAAAACCTTATAGTACTCGAAGCTCACTTGTCACTTCGAGTGTTTTCAATGAGCGATAGCAGAAGTGAAAATGTATCGAGATGCTTTCGTGTTCCTGTGCGTTCTCGATACAACGTCACTCTCAGGGCGCCACTCGAACTGACACATTAGGAATAAAAATGTAATAGCACACAAAAACCCGTTGTCACTTCGGGTGTATTCAATGAGGCCATAGCAGAAGTGAAAATGTATCAAGAAGCTTTCGCGTTCCTGTGCGTTCTCGATACAACGTCTCTTCCAGGACGCCACTCGAACTGACAAAAAAGAAAAACGAGATGTCACTTCGAGTGGGTTTGATGAACGGTCACTGAGCGGAGTCGAAGTGAACGAACCAAATTAGTTCCAAAGGGCGATGCCCTGAGTGGAGTCGAAGGATTCTCGATACAACGCCACTTGCAGGACGCCACTCGAACTGACTAAACGTATATATTGATAAAATCCAAATGTCACTTCGAGTGAATTTCCGAGGTACGAAGGAAATTAGTATCGAGAAGTATTCGTGTTCCAGTGCGTTCTCGATACAACGTCTCTTCCAGGACGCCACTCGAACTGACATAATAGAAATAAAAACGTTATAGTACTCGAAGCTCACTTGTCACTTCGAGTGTTTTCAATGAAGCGATAGCAGAAGTGAAAATGTATCGAGAAGCATAGGTGTTCCAAAGCGCGATGCCCTGAGCATAGTCGAAGGGTTCTCGATACAACGTCTCTTCCAGGACGCCACTAGAACTGACAAAAAGAAAAACGAGATGTCACTTCGAGTGAATTTTGTGAGTGGTCACTGAGCGGAGTCGAAGGGTTCTCGATACAACGTCTCTTCCAGGACGCCACTCGAACTGAAAAAAAGAAAAAACGAGATGTCACTTCGAGTGAATTTCCGAGGTACGAAGGAAATTAGTATCGAGAAGTATTCGTGTTCCAGTGCGTTCTCGATACAACGTCTCTTCCAGGACGCCACTAGAACTGACAATGGGGGTACTAAAACTCATACTTCCGCTCCACAGCATAGCGCAGTAGCTCACCAGCACCGCTTAGGCCCAGTTTACGTATCATATTTTTACGATGGGTATCCACGGTGCTTTTACCAATAAAAAGTTGGTCCGCAATTTGGTGACTGGTTTTGCCCTTGGCAATGAGTTGTAGTATCTGTCGTTCCCTAGAGGAGAGCACACTTTTAGAGCTATTCTTTTCGGTCGCCGGTAGGTGTATTTTTTTATCGTAATAGGTTTTGCCACTAGCAACAGAGCGTATGGCTTCCAACACCACGTCCAAGCTGCTATTCTTGAGTAAATAGCCTTGCGCCCCAGCGGCCAACATTTGTTGTACAGCTTCTTCTTGGTCGAACATGGTAAAAGCTACGACCTTTGTTTCGGGTTGTTCTTTTAGGATGATTTTCGTGGCTTCTATACCATCTAAAATAGGCATACGAATATCGCAAAGCACTATTTTGGGTCGCCTTGCGCGTACGAGCGCGAGCAATTCCTCTCCATTGTTCGCATGACCAATGACGGTAATGTCATCCTCATACTTTACATAGGATTTTATGCCGTCTATAAGGGCTTGGTGGTCTTCGGCTATGGCTACGGTAATCATACGGGAATATCTATTAAAATGGAAGTGCCTTTGCCCAAGATGCTATCTACGGTAAAGTTGCCTTCTAAATGTTCTACACGTTTTTCTATAGTGGTGAGGCCCATGCCTGTTTTGCCCGTATCTATTTTAGAACGGTCAAAGCCCTTGCCATTATCTTCTATGATGATATTAAGGTTATCCTCGTGCTGGGTTAGCTGTATGCTTACGGTACTGGCATCGGCATGTTTAATGACATTGGCCACCAGTTCTTGTACCATACGAAACAGGTTGAGCTCCAAGGAATTTTCCAAACGTTCACCCATTCCAAAATCTTCTACTGTTACTTGAAGCGCATTGGTTTCTGTAATCACCTGAGCCATTTTTTTAATGGTGGGCAAAAGCCCTTGACTGCTCATAACACCGGAATTTTTACTATGGGCCATGCCCCGAACTTTTTGGTAGGCTTCTTCCAAAAGCTTTTCGGCATTTTGTAAACTGGGGTCTTTTTTGCTCGTTTTGGAATTGTCAAAATGGAGCTTTATTGTGGCCATGAGGCTGCCCAAATCGTCATGGAGTTCGTTCGCTACCCGTTGGCGTTCCTTTTCTTGCCCTTCAATCATCGCATCAATACTGACCAACTCCTGTTCTTTCAACAGGTTGTCTACTCGTTCCTGCTTCAACAGGGCTTCCTGCTCTGCCAATTGGCGTTTTTTGGTGGTATTCTTTTGAAGGAGGATGGCAATACCAGCCCCAAAGAGTAAAGCTAAGCTCGCCGCGATAAGCCAGTTGCGATTTTGAATTCTTTTCTTTTCAATAACTAGATTATCAGCCCGTAATTTTTCATTATCGTACTTTTCTTGAATATCGGAGATTGTAGTATTTTGATTTACAAGGTTGATGACGTCTTTAATAGAATCATATTTGTACAAATAATCATAAGCTTTCTCAAAATCGCCTAGGTGGTAATATGTGGCATCCATATTACTAAACAAGATTTTTTTTGTCTTAGCATGATATTTTTTTACCTGAAGAGTTTCGGCCTGTTTATAAAATTCAAGTGCTTTGGAATAGTTTTTATCTCTGCGATAACTATTGCCAATATTATTTAATAAATCATGAAATTGATTCGTGTTTTGTAAATGTTGCCCATCCTTTTTTAATAACTCTATAGCTTTGAAATAATAGACCCGAGCACTATCGTTTTTCTTTAGGCGATTAGAATAAACGACTCCGATATTCATAAGATTATTGATAGCCATCTTTGAATTACCATTATTCTTAAACAACTCGAAAGCCTTTTCAAAATAATTCTTTGGTACAAAAGCGTCTTCATTAAGAAAAGAAACCCGACCCTTATAGTTATACCCTTGTGCTAATAAATTAGTGTCATTTGTCTCAATTGCATAATCCCAAAATTCATCGAAATACTGCGTGTTTTCTTTTAAATTATTTTGACTTTCTAAAACGCTCGCAATTTCTAGATTTAAAAGGGCTACTTCTCTGAATTTATTATTTTTCTGAAAATTATTCTTGGCTAATTTATAATAATGAAATGCTGAATCTTCTTGGTTTAAACCTTCAAAAGCTTTTCCAATCAAAATATAATAATCAGCATTTTGTGTATTTCTATTCAGATGTAGTCGTAACGTTTGCCTATACTGCCCAGATTCATTTAAAAGCTTAATATCCATTAAAAGAGAATCCTCTTCTTGAGCGAATATTGACAATCCGCTCAAAAAAAGGATTCCGTATAGAAAAATCAATTGATTACGCATTTCCCCCTATAACATCACCGTCATTTTCTTTCGGTTTTTTAATTTTGACTTCAAATTTTTGTCTCAACCTACTTACTGCTTCGATATAATCTGATTCCGAATCTATTATTATTTGCTTGAAAATTTCAATGGTTTCCGTATCTAGTTGATTGGAATCGTTATAAATGGCTACAACCAAGAACCCATCCCTTTTTAGGTTTTTAGGAATCAATTTTATATCCTCTGATTTAAATTTGATACTAATTTCTTTCACGACCGGTTGTGGAAGTGTTGGACTCTCATCACCAATAAGCTTAACTAAAACTGCATTCATTAAAGAAGTTGAAATATTAACCACTGGTTCTTCAAATTTTAAGGTTTCAGAGGTGACCGGTATTTTCAAAAAAATTGTTTTTGCCGAACCACTGAAGTAATTACCGTCTTTTTTTCTTAGCCTGTACCTTTTTTTCATAATTACATAGTTTTTGGTTTGGTTCAAATATTGGTTTTAAAAGTGCTTTAGAATATCCCCATTTCTAGGTATTTTCTAAATAAGTTGTGCTGCTTTACTTTGTGTGAGCAATTAAGCCAGCCCATTAGCACTAGCTTTTCATCATATTCGGGGGAACTGTGATACTGCGACCCTAATGGGCTTTTACAATTTAAGCTATTCATGGGACATTTGCCAATGGGTTCTATTTAGCACTTGAAACTCAAGTATCACTTCGAGTGTTTTCAATGAGCGATAGCAGAAGTGAAAATGTTCCCGACGCCTCGGGAGAGAAGCTTTCGTGTTCCTGTGCGTTCTCGATACAACGCCACTTACAGGGCGCCACTCGAACTGATAAAATGAAAAAACGAGATGTCACTTCGAGTGTTTTGAAGCGTACGACAGAAAGCTGCAAAATGTATCGAGAAGCTTTCATGTACCGATGCGTTCTCGATACTATTTGTTGGCTTCGACTACGCTCAGCCATCAAATCACTCGAACTGACAAAAAGAAAAATGAGATGTCACTTCGAGTGTTTTGAAGCGTACGACAGAAAGCTGCAAAATGTTCCCGACGCTTCGGGAGAGAAGCTTTCATGTACCGATGCGTTCTCGATACTATTTGTTGGCTTCGACTACGCTCAGCCATCAAATCACTCGAACTGACAAAAAGAAAAATGAGATGTCACTTCGAGTGGGTTTTGTGAACGGTCACTGAGCGGAGTCGAAGGGTTCTCGATACAACGCCACTTCCAGGGCGCCACTCGAACTGACAACAAGGCCAATCAAATAATCTCAAATAAAGTATCTTGCCTATCAGAAAAATAACCTCCGCTATGACTAAAAACAGCAGCTCCAAATCTTGGATTACCATTTTAATAGAACTGGTAGACGTATTTTTTAAGAGCTCGCGAGAGGGCAATAGGAAAAGAACTTGGCACCAACATGTAGTGCCTTATGAGGACGACTGGGCGGTACGGCGTGAGGGCAACAAAAGAATCACCTCCAAACACCGCAAACAAAGCACGGCCATTAACAAAGCCAAAACCATTGCCAGAAAACACGAGGCCGATGTTATTATCCACAGGGCAGACGGGACCATTCGTGACCGTATTCCCTACGATTAAAATGGGCTGGGTATGTGCCGAAGTGCCGAAAAGTAATTATTGGAGGCTACACTCTACTTTGCTGGATGATCATAAAACTACGAAGCTAGCGGTATATCCATCACTTCTTCGATTCTATTATAAAGGTCTTCCGGGTCAAAAGGTTTAAAGATAAAGCCGTTCATACCACTCTTCTCTATCTTACTCTTTACCTCAATAAACACCGATGCGGACAAGGCCAAAATTGGTAATTCCGTATTGAATTTTCTTATTTCCATCGAAGAGGTATACCCATCCATTACCGGCATTTGAATATCCATAAGTACGGCGCAGTAGTCGTTCTTTTTGACCATGTTTACCGCCATTAGGCCATCATAGGCCACATCTACCACCAAGTTGGCCTTTTCCAATATCTGCTTGCCGACCATGATGTTTATTTTGTTGTCTTCCACAAGCAGTATTCTTCTGCCGTTTAGATTGCGCTCTTTTTTTCCGCTACTGTGGTTTTGCGATTCTTTAGCGATTGCTTTTAGTTCTAAATCAAAGTAAAACCGACTGCCTTTATCTAATTCACTTTCAATTTGTACGGTAGATCCCATAGCTTCTACTACGGCTTTTACTATAGGAAGACCAAGTCCGGTGCCGCCGTATAAACGATTTGTACTCACTGAGGCCTGGGTGAATGGCTGCCATATGTTCTCCTGTTGTTCTTTAGTAATCCCAATACCTGTATCTATAATTTCGGTACGCATACAAACATGTCCGTCACGGTCTTCTTGTTTTGAAATTCTTAGGGTGACACTTCCTGTCTTCGTGAACTTTATAGCATTGGTGACCAAGTTATTGATCACCTGATTCAAACGTACAATATCTAAATGCACCGTGGGAAGTTCTTCGTCTACCTCTAAGTTAAACGTGATTCCTTTACTTAAACAACCCGGCTCATGAATCTTTTTTATCTGTTTTACCGCCGTCATAACATTCGTGGGAATAGCGTCCAGTTCCACACCCCTAGTTTCCATCTTACTGTAATCCAGCACATTGTTCAGTAAATTCAAAAGTATTTTTCCAGAGTAATTTAATGCTTCTATATTTTCTACTTGGTCTGGTCTAGGATTGGTATCACCCAGAATGTGGGAGAGTCCTATAATGGCATTCATGGGCGTTCGGATTTCATGACTCATCATACTCAAAAATTGGGACTTGGCATTGGAAGCTTCAATGGCATCTTCCCGTTGCTCTTGTATGTTGGAATAAAAACGGGCGTTAATCAAACAGAAAAATATCAATTGATAGGTGACTAGAACCGCAGTAGTGAAAAGGGATACGGGATAAATATACTTGTCCGCAAGTGAGGTATCCATCTTTGTGACGGTAAACAAATTAAAATCCGTAAGATAAAGCAGGAACCAAAGTGTCATGGATAAGGCCGGGAAAATGACGATATAGCTTTTTTCACGTCTGAACGAGAAGAAGACAAAAGGCAAGGCCATGGCAAACATC